>VGIF01000217.1 GCA_016868015.1 Betaproteobacteria bacterium | reverse complement strand
AGAATCGGATTAGCCATCGTGGGGTGGCATTGGCACGGCTTATCGCCGCGCTACGTGAGGGGTGAGGGGGGGGAACAGCGTGCGGGGTGAGGCGTGAGGCGTGAGGCGAAAGATCGCGGTAGCGATGTGCCTGCGGCAGCTGCTACGCCAATTGCCGCGAGCGCATCCCATGGCGCGCCAGAGGCCCCACCACGCGCCTCACGCCTCACGCCTCATGCTGCACTGCATTTCACCGCGCTGCCGCCGCTTGCGCTCTACATCCACATCCCCTGGTGCGTGCGCAAGTGCCCCTACTGCGATTTTAATTCGCATGAGGCACGTGCAGAAATCCCCGAGCGCGAGTATGTGGCCGCGCTGATCGCCGATTTCGAGCAGACGCTGCCGCGCGTGTGGGGGCGGCGCATCGCGAGTGTGTTTTTCGGCGGCGGCACGCCCAGTTTGTTATCGGGCATGGCGGTGGACGATATTCTCGCCGCGGTGCGCGCGCGCCTGCCGCTGGCGCCCGATGCCGAGATTACGCTGGAAGCCAACCCGGGCACGGTGGAAGCAAAACGTTTTCGCGATTACCGCGCGGCGGGGGTGAATCGTTTGTCGCTGGGCATCCAGAGTTTTAATCCGCAACACTTAAAGGCGCTCGGCCGCATCCACGACGACCTTGAGGCTCGCCGCGCCATCGACATCGCGCGCGAGCATTTCGACAACTTCAACCTCGATGTGATGTACGCGTTGCCGCGGCAAACGCTCGCCGAAGCGTTGGCCGATATCGAGGCCGCGCTGGCATTCGAACCGTCGCATCTGTCGGCGTATCACTTGACGCTGGAACCCAACACGTATTTTTACAGCCATCCGCCGCCGTTGCCCGATGACGATAGCGCGGCCGACATGCAAACGCGCATCGAAGCGCTGCTTGCCGCGCACGGCTATGACAACTACGAGACCTCGGCCTTCGCGCAACCGGGGATGCGCTGCCGCCACAATTTGAATTACTGGCAGTTCGGTGACTACATCGGCATCGGCGCCGGCGCGCACGGCAAGATTTCGTTTCCCGATCGCGTGTTGCGCGAAGCGCGTTATCGCCAGCCGCGCGCGTTCATGGACAAAGCGGCGGCGGGCAATGCGATTCAAGCCTCACACGAGGTAAGCGCCGCCGACATCGGTTTCGAGTTCATGATGAACGCGCTGCGGCTCACCGCGGGGTTTGAAATTCGCCTCTTCACCGAGCGCGCCGGCGTGCCGGTTAACACGGTGCTGCAAGCGCTGGACCAAGCCGAGCAGCGCGGCTTGATCACGCGCGATCACGTGCGCGTTGCGCCGACCTTGCGTGGCCTGCGCTTTTTGAATGAGCTGTTGCAGCTGTTTTTGCCCGATGCGAACAAAAATAAAAATATCAATTAAATCAAATACTTACGTAATATTGACCATACCGGCCCAGTCCCGGCGGGGTAGCGCATCGGTTAAAGTATGCATTTCAAACAACGACGTTTTCGTCAGGAGGAGCACGGCATGTACGGTGTCAACAAAGTGGTTTTCGGCGTGGTTGCGGCTATCGGATGTGTTGCGGCGAGTGCTTCGGTGCTCGCGCAAGCGCAAACCTACCCCAACAAGATCGTGCGCTTTATCGTGACCTATCCGCCGGGCGGCAGCTCTGATGTGATGGCGCGCGTGATCGGTTCGCAGTTGTCCGAATATTGGGGGCAACAGGTGTTGGTGGAGTCGCGTCCGGGCGCCGATGGTTCGATTGGCACCGAGTATGCGGCCAAGCAGCCGGCCGATGGCTACACGTTTTTGCTCGGCAACTTCGGCCCGGTGGTGGCAAAGCCGTTGCTCACCAAGGTGAATTACGATTGGCGCCGTGATTTCGTGCCGGTGTCGCGCATCACCATTGCCGCGAACATCTTGATCGTGCCCAATACCATGCCGGTGGCCAGCATCAAGCAACTGGTGGCGCTGGCCAAGGCGCGTCCGGGGGAGCTCACGTTCGCCACCAGCGGCCCGGGCAGCATGTCGCATTTCGCGGGTGAAATGTTTAAGCAAATCGCCGGGGTGAAAATGATCAACGTGCCTTATCGCGGCAACGCGCTGGCGATCACCGATATCATGGGCGGGCAGGTCACCACCATGTTCTCCGATGCGTTGCCGGCGATGACCGGCATCAAAACCGGCAAGATCCGTGCTATGGCGGTGACCAGCGCCGAACGCTGGCCGTTTACGCCGGAGTTGCCCACGCTTGCCGAGGCCGGGCTCAAGGGCTTTGCCGCGGTGAACTGGTGGGGCATTTTGTTCCCGGCGGGCGTGCCGCGGCCGATCGTGGACAAGGTCAATGCCGATTTGGTGAAGGCGCTCGCCACGCAGAACGTCAAATCGCGCTTGGGCGAGTTGGCGGTGGCCACGATTTCCAGTTCCCCGGAAGAGTTCGGCAAGTTTATGGCGGATGAAACCGCGCGCTGGGGCAAGCTCATCAAGGACGCGGGGCTGAAAGTCGAATAAGTTCGAATTACCCGTCCCGCCGCTTCAACCTGGCCGCGCCGCCATGACGTCCTCGCCGGATTCGGCTCATGCAGGCGGCATCGCCGCGCTCGCGCAGGCGCTATCGAGCAGCCTGCTTGATGGCGTGCCGGATCCGGCCTGGATCAAGGACGCCTCGCACCGCTACGTCGCGGTGAATGCCGCGTTTCGCGCGATGTGCGCGTTTCAAACCGGCGGGGTCGAGCTCGATATTATCGACGTCACCGACTTTAATCTGCTGCCACTGGAAATGGCGGAGGAAGCGCTGCAGCAGGATCAGGAAGCGCTCGCCACGCGCGCCGCCCGGCGCGGGCGCCTGGTGATTTTCAGTCCCGCGGGCGAGGCGCGGCAATACGAGACCCATCGCGTGCCGCTCGCCGGCGGCGATGGCGCCATGATCGGAACGCTGGGCATCGCGGTTGATGTGACCGAACGGGCCGCGCGCCAGTTGCAACTACGCGACAGCGAACGCACCTTGTCCGAGTTGGTGCGTCAGTTGCCGGCGCTGGCCTTTCAGCGGCTGCCGGACGCGGCCTGGACGATGCGGTTTGTGAGCGAGGCCTGCCGTGAGTTAACCGGCTATGAACCCGCCGAGTTTTGCGGCGGTGCGGGTCGCACCTGGGCCTCGATCATCGCCGAAGACGATGTCGAGGCGGCATTGCAAGCGCTTGCCTTGCAACTGGGCGAACACGGCCGTTATCGCGTGGAGTATCGCGTGCTCTCGCGCGAGGGCGATTTGCGCTGGGTGAGCGAGCGCGGCGTCGCGGTGAAAAACGCCGCGGGTGAAACCACATCGTTGATCGGCATCATCATCGATTTTTCCGAGACGCGGCACTATCTGGACGAGATGGTGCAGCGCGAGACCCACGACGCGCTCACCGGTGTGGCGAACCGCCCGCTGTTGATCGATCACCTGCGCCACGGCATTTCCTACGGCAAGCGCTACCAGTGCATGGTGGCAACGCTGGTGGTCAATATCGATCACTTCAAATACGTCAACCAAAGTCTCGGCCACGACGCGGGCGATGAGCTGCTCAAGGGCGTGGCGCAACGCTTGCTGAGCGCATTGCGCGAGCACGATTCGGTGGCGCGCCTGGGCGCCGATTCTTTCGCCATGACGTTGATCGACAACAACACGATCGGCGGCGCCGCGCAGGCGATGACGCGCGTGCTCGATAGTGTGCGCGCGCCGTTTGCCATCGGCGGCGAGGAAATCGTGGTGACCTGCAGCGTGGGTTGCGCTTTGTATCCCAACGACGGACTCGATGCGGAGACCCTGTTGCGGCGCGCCGACACCGCGATGCGCCACGCGCGTAGCCTCGGCGGCGATTGCTACTATTTTTATTCGGCCGAGAGCGACCGGCGCACCGAGGAACGCTTGCGTCTGGAAGCGAACCTGCGCCGCGCCATCGACAACGCGGAATTGATGGTGCATTACCAGCCGCAACTCGCGGCGCGGGACGGCCGCTTGATTGGCCTGGAGGCGTTGCTGCGCTGGCATCACCCGGAAATGGGGATGGTGTCGCCGGGACGCTTTATTCCGGTGGCGGAGGAATCCGATCTCATCGTCAACATAGGCGCGTGGGTGCTGGAAGAGGCCTGCCGCAAAACCAGAGCGTTGATCGACGAGGGCTTCCCGGTGGGGCACGTGGCGGTGAATTTGTCGCCGCGGCAGTTTCGCGACCGTCAGTTGATCGCCAAGGTGCGCGATATTCTCGAGCGCACGGGGCTCGCGCCCCAACATCTGGAGCTGGAAATCACCGAAAGTCTGGCGATGAAAGACGTCGATGCGGTGGTGGCCAAGCTGCGCGAGTTGAAAAGCCTGGGCTTGCTGATGGCGATCGACGACTTCGGCACTGGCTATTCGAGCTTGAGTTACTTGCGGCGGTTTCCCATCGACCGTTTGAAAATCGACCAATCGTTCACGCGCGAGGTGGCTGAGTCCAGTGACGGGGGCGCCATTGCGCGAGCGATTATTCAGATGGGCCATGCACTGGACTTGCGCGTGATTGCCGAGGGCGTGGAGACTCGGGAACAATTGCATTTTCTGCGCGACAACGGCTGCGATGAAATCCAGGGCTATTTGTTCGCGCGAGCGCTCGATGCCTCGAGCTTGCGCGCGCTGCTTACGGCGCAATCCGAGCCGGTCGCGGGCGGCGGCGTCCTCTACTGTCCCGCCGCGCGGTGATCGCCGTGCCGGCCGTGAACATGAAACCCGGGTTAAGCCCGCCGGAAAACAATGTCCCACACGCCGTGGCCGAGCTTTAACCCGCGCGTCTCGAACTTGGTGCGCGGGCGGTAATCGGGGCGCGGCGCGTAACCCTCGCCGGTATCGGCGGTGTTGATCAAGCCCGCTGTCGCACCAAACACCGCGAGGATTTGTGCCGCGTATTCGTGCCAGTCGGTGGCGGCGTGCACATAGCCGCCGGGTTTTAGTTTCCCGGCGAGCAGCGCGGCAAGCGGCGGCTGGATCAAGCGCCGCTTGTGGTGGCGCTTTTTGGGCCAGGGATCGGGGAAAAAAATATGGATGCCATCGAGGCTTGCCGGCGCGATCATGTGCCTTAACACCTCGACCGCATCGTGCTGAATCACCCGCACGTTGCTTAAGCCCGCGGCGTCGATTTGTTTGAGCAGACTGCCCACGCCGGGGGTGTGTACTTCGATGCCCAGATAATCGATGCCAGGGTGCGCCGCGGCAATCGTCGCCGTGGTTTCGCCCATGCCGAAACCGATTTCCAGAACCTTCGTCGCGGCGCGGCCGAACGCGATGTGCAGATCGAGCGGCGCGTCGCTGTAGGCAATGCCGTAGCGCGGCAGCAACGTGTCGTGCGCGCGCTGCTGCGCGTTGGAGACGCGGCCTTGGCGCAGCACGTAGCTGCGGATGGGGCGGGGGTGAGGTGGTTGCGTGGCGTTGATGGGGCTGCGGGTCAGTGTCGAGGGTTTGGTTGTGCGTGTTGCACGGCGCTTCGCCCAGATGCGTTGAAGTTATATAAGTATTTGATTTTAAACATTTTTTTGTGAATAAAATCAGTGCAACTCAACACTCAACGCTCAATGGTTAACGCCGAACTAAGTCTTCCCTATCATCCCCGCCGTGGGCGAGCTGGGCGAGGCCGAATACAACTTTCTCGGCATGCGCCCGGCGCGAAACGCGTCGCGGCCGGCTTGCACCGCTTTTTTCATTGCCGCGGCCATCAGCACCGGATCCTTGGCGGCGGCGATCGCGGTGTTCATCAGCACCGCGTCGCAACCGAGTTCCATCGCAATCGCCGCATCCGAAGCGGTGCCCACGCCGGCGTCCACCACCACCGGCACTTTGGCGTTATCGATAATGATTTCCAGGTTCCACGGATTCAAAATGCCCATGCCGGAACCGATCAGCGATGCCAACGGCATTACCGCGACGCAGCCGATCTCTTCGAGTTGTTTGGCGATGATTGGGTCATCAGAGGTATAGACCATCACCTTGAACCCGTCTTTCACCAGAGTTTTCGCGGCGACGATGGTTTCCACCACGTTGGGGTATAGCGTTTTCGGGTCACCCAACACTTCGAGTTTGACCAGATCATGCCCGTCGAGCAACTCGCGCGCGAGCCGCAGCGTGCGCACGGCATCCTCGGCGTTGTAGCAGCCCGCGGTGTTGGGCAGGATGGTGAATTTGGACGGTGGCAAAGCCTCCAGCAAACTCGGTTCGTTGGGGTTTTGGCCGATATTGGTGCGGCGGATTGCCACGGTGATGATGTTCGCACCGCTGGCGTCGACCGCCGCGCGCGTTTCGGCGAAATCCTTGTACTTGCCCGTGCCCACCAGCAAGCGCGACGCATAAGCCTTGCCGCCGATCAGCAACGGATCCATGTTTTCATGCGGCGTCATAGCAATGTCCTCTTCAATTCGTCAGTGGGGTCAGCCGCCGCCGACGGCGGCCACGATTTCAACCTTGTCGCCATCTGTCAGTACGTGCTCGGCATGGCGTCCGCGCGGCACGATCTCCCCATTGCACTCCAATGCGACGCGTTTGCCGGCAAGTTGCAGCACCGCAATCAGACCCGCGCAGGTGAGCGGCGCGCTAAAGCGGCGCGTCTCGCCATTGACGGTAACGGCAATCGACTGGGCGGGTTCGGGCAACATGACGACAGGTTATGGTGTGTAATGGCGATAGTCTGACTTCGTTTCGTCATCACAATGTTATTTTACCGGGGTTGGCGTCTCCGTGGGGTCGCCGTTTGATGGGCTCGCCTGCGCAAGGTAGGCGAAAGGCATAGGTAAATGACTGATTTTTTGCTAGAATTTCGCACGCTCGCTGGAGGGGCAATGGTCGGAGTGTTAAGCCGCCAGAAGGAACCAGAAGTCGATTCGACGCGATCAAAGACGGCAGTGGACGTCAAGAAACGTTAATAGGCGCTACGCTAACCAGCTTATGCAAAACGAGACAGACGTTCACCAGCATCAACAGGCGCCGCCATTGCTGCGTGAGGCGCGCAATGTGGTCCGCAATTTGCCGTCCGACGATGAGATAGCCGCGGTTAACCAGATCCGCGTGGCGCTGAGCACGCTTGGGCAGTCCGATGAGTTGACACCGCAAGCGCGTTTCGAGGCGGTCAGCCTGCTAGACCTGCCGCTCATCGGGCGCACGCGCGCGTTGTTGCGCGAGTATCTGAATACCACGCGCCACACCCGCCAGCGCGAGGCCGACATCTGGCATGCCGCTTATGATGGCTGGTGCGCGCTGGCCTCGGCGTACTTATCCTGTTTGCGCCACGCGCCGAGCCCGGCGCCCGAAGCGGCCGCCGTGGCGCAGGACCACGTGCGGGTGCTTGCCACGCGCATGCTGCGCGCCCTGCGGCGCCAACTGCAATGGCTGCGCGCGCGTTATCTGTCGCCGCCCGCGGCGTTGTGGAAAAGTCTGGCCGGGGTGTATGCGTCTGACCTGCGCTTAAAAACTGATCCAGTATGAGTGAGAGAAACTGAGTGTTTTTATCATTCGAAAGGATTAAGTTATGCCAAAAGGTGTTCGATTAAAGCCCGAGCAAATCGTGGCC
>VGIF01000216.1 GCA_016868015.1 Betaproteobacteria bacterium | reverse complement strand
GCGGCGGCTGGCGCGGATTGCGCCGCGCGCTCGCGGTTTTCCAAGAGGCTCATCAGCGGATCGGGCGCCTCCAGAGGATAAATGTCCAGCGCCAGCCGATGACCATAACCCGCCACCGGCGGCAATGCCAGCGACTGCGGTTTGACCTCGCCCTTCAGATCGAACACCAGGCGCACCACGTTGGGCTTGAACTGGCCCACGCGCACGGCTTTGATGTGCGGATCGTTGGCGGCGATTTTTTCCGGCAAGCTCGCGAGCACGCCATTTAACGCCACGTTTTCCAGATCGACCACCAGCCGCTCCGGGTTTTTAAGGCTTATCATCTGGTGGCGTATCGCCTGCGGCGCTTCCAGCGTCACACGGGTGTATTCGGTGGCCGGCCACACCCGCGCGGCGGCCATTTGCAGTTCGGTTTGCGCGAAGGTCTTGCCGACTTTGGTGAGCCCCAGCGAGGCCACGAGCAGGCTTTGCACCAGCGCGCGGCGCGGCGCGCTAAAGCGCCCTGGCGGGCAGCTTAGGGGGGAATTTGCGGTTTTGCTTTGAGACTTTTTAAACACTGTGCACCTGCCTCTGAGTTAGCGAAGATGGTTGCCTGTCTCCCCGAACTCACTGTTTCTAAAACCACACTAAGGTCCGCCGCGGGCAGCGCGGCGGCCTTGTCAGGCCATTCCACAAGACACACCGATTGCGGATTAAAGTATTCCCGCAACCCGGCGTCCCCCAGTTCTTGTGGTTTTTGAGACCCTGTGATCCTATAAAAATCAAAGTGATACAAGTATAACCTAGAAACTTCATAAACTTCAACCAGTGTATATGTCGGGCTTTTCACCTTGCCGCTGTAGCCCAATCCGCGCAACAAACCGCGCGCCAGCGTGGTCTTGCCCGCGCCCAATTCACCGATCAAATAGATGACCAGGCCGGGCGCGATGCCCGCCGCCAGCGCGCGGCCCAAGGACAGCGTGTCGGACTCGGCGGGTAGGGCGCGGCGCAGCTCGGTTCTATACTCGGCCATATGCGAACATCAAACGCCATCGACTTTGCGCAACTCGCGCGCGACATCAAACACTGGGCGCGCGAGCTGGGCTTTCAGCAAGCGGGCATCGCCGATTGTGATTTGTCGGCGGCGGAACCGCGCTTGCTTGAATGGCTTAAAAAGGGTTGGCACGGCGACATGGATTATATGGCACGCCACGGCACCGCCCGCAGCCGCCCCGGCGAGCTACAGCCCGGCACGTTGACGGTGATATCGGCGCGCATGGATTATTTGCCGCCGAATTCGGCAACCGAGGCGCGCGCGATGCAAGACGTGTTGGACGCACCGCAGCGCGCCTACATCGCGCGATACGCGCTGGGCCGCGATTACCACAAAGTGCTGCGCGCGCGCTTGCAGCGGCTCGCTGATCGCATCCGCGACGCGGTGGGCGAATACCAATACCGCGTATTCACCGACAGCGCACCGGTGATGGAAGTGGCGCTGGCGGTGAAAGCCGACATCGGCTGGCGCGGCAAACACACCTTGCTACTCAATCGCGAAGCGGGTTCGTATTTTTTTCTCGGCGACATTTACACCGACTTGCCGTTGCCGCCGGACAGCGAGCAGCCCGAACACTGCGGCACCTGCCAAAAATGCATCGACGTGTGCCCCACGCAAGCCATCGCCGGCCCCTATCAGCTCGACGCGCGGCGCTGTATCTCGTATTTGACCATCGAGCACAAAGGCTCGATTTCCGAGGCACTGCGCCCGCTGATCGGCAACCGCGTCTACGGCTGCGACGATTGCCAGATGGCGTGCCCGTGGAACCGTTTTGCGCAGCCCAGCACCGAAGCGGATTTCGCGGTGCGCAACGGCCTGGATAACGCGACGCTGGTGGAACTGTTCGCGTGGAGCGAAGCCGACTTCAATGCCAAGCTCGCGGGCAGCGCGATACGGCGCATCGGTTACGAGCGCTGGTTGCGCAATCTGGCGGTGGGGTTGGGGAATGCGCTGCGTGCGCAGACGGATAAACATGCCGCGCAACCGATTATCGACGCACTACGAACGCGCGAACAGCACTCCTCGGCACTGGTGCGCGAGCATGTCGCTTGGGCGATTAAACAAAAAGAAAATAAAATCGAATACTTTCAGTGAAACAGGCTGGTGGTTATGCACATTGTTGTTAGCGTTGGCTAATGGCCAGGAGCAGCCGCCACGCTCATTGCAGGCGGATCAAGTCAAGGCAGCGACTCCACGCTGATCTGAGCGCGCGGCCGATTTCGCGCGCGGTGAAATCGGTGCCCGCGCCAGGGGGGTAAGGCACGATGATACGGATCGGCTTGTTGGGGTAGGCGTCGGCGGCTCCCTTGGCGGGGGCTGGCGCCGCGGCGAACGGCAAAGTTATCGTGATCGCAAATGCAATGCCGCAAACGAGTCGTGGCTTAACAGCCATGCTGCCCTCCTCACGAGAAGATGGATTGCCCCGTTAGTGTAGCGCAGCGTTGCGCGGCGCGAATGGCGCCACCGCCTTGGCACGCCGCGCCACGTTGATTACCGAGGCAACGACGCGCTGAGGTAAACTGGCTTTAGGTGAGGGTTGGGGTTATATTGTAACCCATTGATTTAATTGATATTTTTATTCTAATCCGCAGTTGCGCAAGCGGGGAGTACAGGTGAAATGCCCCAAGCATTGGTGATCGGAGGTTCGCTGGGCGGTTTGTTGGCGGGCAATTTGCTGCGCTCGGTCGGCTGGCAAGTCAAAATTTTCGAGCGCGTGGGTGATGACTTGGCGAGCCGCGGCGCGGGCATCGGCACGCATGAAGAATTGCTCGACATCATGGATCGCATCGGCGTGCGCGTTGATGCGTCGATCGGCGTGCACCCGGAATCGCGCACGTGTTTGGATCGTTCGGGCAACGTGGCGCACACCATGCCGCGGCCGCGCATTTTGAGTTCGTGGGGGCGGCTGTATCGCGCGTTGAAAGATGCGTTCCCGGTGGACGATTATTACTTCGACAAGGGTTTGGTATCGTTTACGGACGATCAATCGGGTGTCAGCGCGACATTTTCGGATGGCACCACCGCGCAGGGCGATCTCATCATCGGCGCGGACGGCATACGCTCCACGGTGCGCGCGCAAATGTTGCCGCAAGTGCAGCCGCAGTACGCGGGCTACATCGCGTGGCGCGGCCTGGTGCCGGAGGCGGTGTTGCCCGAGGCGATACACCGCCAGTGTTTTATGCACAATATCGTGTGTTACCCCGATGGCGAAGCGATGACCATGTATGCCGTGCCGGGCCCGAACAACGACGTGCGCCCGGGGCATCGCGCGTATAACTGGGTGTGGTATCACCCGCTGCGCGGCGGTGCCGGGCCCAACAGCTTTGCCGATCATTGCTCCGACTCGAGCGGTCATTTCCACGGCATCGCGATACCACCGGCGTTGATCCGCCCGGAGTTGATCGCGCAAATGCGCGCGCTGTCGCACACCGCATTGGCGCCGCAGTGCGCACAAGTGATCGAGCTTACCGAACAGCCGTTTTTCCAAGCGATATTCGATCTCGAATCGCCGCTGCTGCACGTGGGCCGCGCCGCGGTGTTGGGCGATGCCGCGTTCGTCGCGCGCCCGCACGTCGGCATGGGCGTCACCAAGGCGGCGCTCGATGCCGAGGCGCTGGCCGATGCGCTTAACGAATGCGCCGATATCGATGCCGCGCTCGCGCGCTACAGCGAGCGTCAACGATTGTTCGGCGCGCGCGTGATCGCCCGCGCACGCCGCGTTGGTGCGCACTTGGGCGCGCAAGCCACCAAACCGCCGCAAACCTGGACCGAGGAGGAGCGCCACTCCAACCCGGTGAAAATGATGCGCGACAGCGGCGCGCGGCTGCGCGATATACCGGAATTGATCGAACTGGTGCGTGTGAATCGCGGCGCGCGCCACGACGCGAGCGAGCATGGTAAGCACATGTCGGCGTTGTTGCAGTCATGATCTTTGACCTCTTCACCGCGGAGTCGCAGAGGCGCGGAGGTCGCGCAGAGGAACATCTAAAGCGATTGGGCGTAGGGTGCGCACCGCGCACTATGCCGCGATGGTGGATCGGTGCGCGGTGCGCACCCTGCGGCTTTGCGTGTGCGGTGGTGTTGTGCCCGGTTCTCGCGACGCCTGCCATTGCCCAAACCCACTATCCGACGCGTGTCGTGACCCTGGTCAACCCCTTCGCCCCCGGCGCGGCCACCGACATCATCGCGCGTCTGATTGCGCAACAACTCACCCAAGCCTGGGGCACATCGATGGTGGTGGAAAACCGCCCCGGCGCCAGCGGCTTGATCGGTTTATCGCATGTCGCGCGCGCGCCGGCGGACGGCCACACACTGGCGATGCTGATCATCACCCACGCCACGGCGGTGGCGCTGGGCACCAAACCCGCTATCGATTTAGTGAAGGATTTTGCGCACATCACACTGGTGGCGACACAGCCGTACACGCTGGTGGTGAACCCAAGTTTACCCGCGCGCAATATCAAGGAGCTGGTGGCGCTGGCGCGCAGCCAGCCCGGCGCATTGACCTATGGCTCGTCGGGCATCGGCAGCGTATTGCATCTGGCGGGCGAATTGCTGGCGGTGCAAACCAACGTAAAAATGACCCACGTGCCGTATAAAGGCGCGGCGCTGGCGTTATCCGACGTCGCGGGCGGGCATCTGGCGATGTTGTTTACCACGCGCATGTCGGCGCAAGCGATGGTCAACGCCAAGCGCGTGCGCATCATCGCGGTGACATCGCCAGAGCGCGTGCCGGGCGCACCGGATTTGCCCACGGTGCAAGAGTCGGGCGTCACCGGGCCGTTTGACGTGAGCGGCTGGTATGGCATCGCCGCGCCCGTGGGCACGCCGGCGGCGATTGTCGAGCGGCTTAACCAGGACATCCAGCGCGTGATGAGACTGCCCGACGTGCGCGAACGCATGGCGGGCGAGGGCACGATGGTTGTCACCGGTACGCCCGCGCAATACGCCGAGCTGGTGCGCGCAGAAGTTGAAAAATGGCGGCGCATCATCAAGCAAGCAGGCATTACACCGGAAACCCGATAATCCAGGAAGACACCATGGACATCAATAATCCGCAAACCGTGGCCGAAGTCACGCGCGAGTTCAACCGCTACCAGCAAGCCATCCTCAACAACGACGTTGCGGTGCTGAACGAATTATTCTGGAATAACACGCTGACGCTGCGCTACGGCATCGGCGAAAATTTATACGGCTACGCCGCGATCGCGGCGTTTCGCGGCGCGCGCGATCCGGCCAGTGCGCTGCGGGTGGTCGGCAAGAACGTGGTGACCACCTACGGCCGCGATGCGGCCACCACCAACTGCGAGTTCGCGCGCGGCGCACGCCGCGGCCGTCAAAGCCAATCGTGGATACGCATGCCCGAAGGCTGGCGCATCGTCGCGGCGCATGTGAGCTACATGGCCGAACCAAAGCCTTGTCGTAAATAACAACCCATTTCGTCGATGGTGGGCAGAATCCTTGAGTTTGCCAACGCGGTAGGTAGCCGCGCGCACGGTCGATCAAGGCCGGGCCTTGCAGTCGGCATCGCGCGGCAGTTCGCGTAGCGGCGAGCGCAGTGCCAGCAACAGCGCCTGTGTCATGCGCACGCGATCGAAGTTGAGCCGCGCCGGCATGATGGGTGCGATGTGATCGACGCCGGAGACTTTCACGAAATCCACGCCCGGCAACACGGCCGCCTCGAGCGGGATCATGCCGTCGTTGCGAATGCCCTCGCGCGCCATCAGTTCGTAGGGGATTTCCAGCGAGGTCGCGGGTTGTGCGCCGGGTTTGGCGTCCAGCGCGCTGGCAAAGGCAAGGACAGGCACCTCGCGCAACAACTGGCTGATCGCGGCGGCGTGTTTTTTGTAATACGCGGCGGATGCGGTAGTGGTTAAGGCTCGCGCCGATTCGCGCGTGCCGCCGAAAAACCCCAGCATCAGATTGGCGAAAAACGGATTGAGCAGAGAGCCATCGAGCAACCGATCGGCCACCGGCGAACCCAAAAACGCGCCTTGCAGCGAAATCCAGCCCCTGACCTTGGCGCGCAGCGACGGCTCGGCCAGCAGGGCATGCAACGTGCCCACCGAGCCCTTGCTGTGGCTGATGAGGATGACCGGCTTTGCCGCGGCACGGATCGCGCCGGCGATGATGCCGGCGTTGACTTCGACGCTATCGCCCGAGGTGACGGCGATCTTCTGGTGATCGACACCGATCGATTTAAGCCAGTGCATGTGCTCCGCGTACGCTTGCGGATACAGCGCGCCGAGATAACCCGGCACCATCAGCACGCCATGCGCGCGCAACGCTTTCACGTGCGCGGCGCCGAACGCGCAGTCGCTTTGATAGGCATTGAGATAAGCACGGGTGAGATCGGCGCCCACTGCGGCGGTGTTGGATGCCGCGATGAGCAGTACCCAGCCCATAAACTGGAATAACAATGGATAACGCTTGTTTTGATGCATGATGTTCAAAGACTCATCCCAGCGCATGGGAGTTCCGTCGACGCCGGTTGCTGGCATAATGCGCGGCTTGACTATAACGAGGAGGCGGCATGTTGTTAAAGTGGTTGGCGGGCACCGCATTGACGGTGGGTTTGGTCGCGGGCGCGCACGCGCAGAATTTTCCAACCAAACCGATGCGTCTAGTGCTGCCGTTTCCGCCGGGCGGTCCCACGGATATGCTGGGGCGGGCAATGGCGCAAAAGCTTGGCGAGCAAATGGGGCAGAGCATGGTTGCCGACAACCGGCCTGGCGCCGGCGGCAATCTGGGCATCGAACTTGCCGCTAAAGCGCCCCCCGATGGCCACACCATCGTCCTGGCCGCGTCGGGGCTGGCGATTGCGCCGTCGCTGTATTCGAAACTGAACTACGAACAAAAAGACCTCGCGCCGATTTCGCTGGTGGCGGAAATGCGCAACGTGGTATTGGTGCACCCTTCGGTGCCGGCGAAAAACTTCAAGGAGTTTCTGCAACTCGTTTCCAAGTATCCCGGACGGCTCAACTATGGCTCCGGTGGTGTCGGCACCACCACCCACATTACGCCGGAATTGATGATGAATCTCACCGGCGGCAAGATGACGCATGTGCCGTACAAAGGTTCGGGCCTTGCGCTGATCAGTTTGATGAGCGGGCAAATCGACGTGTTGATCATGACGGTGGCGGCTTCGCACGCGCAGGTGAACGCGGGTAAGGTGCGCGCGTTGGCGGTGATGGCGCCGGAGCGCGCCGCGCAGTTACCGGACGTGCCCAACCTGAAGGAACTGGGCCACGAAAACTTTATCGTGCGGCTGTGGTATGGCATGTTGGCGCCGGCGGGAACCGCAGAGCCCTTGATCGCGCGCTTGAATGCGGAAATACACAAAGCCTGGGCCGCGCCCGATTTGAGGGGGCGTTTGACCGGTGCGGGCATCGTGCCGTTTTTGTCCACACCGCAAGAGTTCGCCAATTTTATTCAGACCGAAACTGTGCGCTACGCCAAAGTGATCAAAAGCGCGAATATTCGAGTGGATTGATGGATTTCGGGGAGCGAGGTGTGTCTTATGAAAAAAGTAAATAAAAGCAAATACTTATGGATACGCTGATCAAGTAGGTAAAAGGTGCGCCCGAGGAAAGCGATGATGCCGATTAGGCGAAATGAATGCTGATTTCATCAGGCCGAAGGCGCTTTC
>VGIF01000215.1 GCA_016868015.1 Betaproteobacteria bacterium | reverse complement strand
CGCATACGGACTGCGCGACCAGGAATACCTGAGGCTCAAAATCCTCACTTGCATGCTGCCAGCGCTCTGAAATGCCCCAAAATCGCCCACTCGAGTTCCTGAAGAGCCTTTAAACACATGACCGGCGTGTCGATGATCCACGTCGCCTACAAAGGCAGCCCGCAATCGGCGCTCGATTTGTTGGCGGGGCGGCTCGATTTGATTTTCGCCAACGGCACCGCGGCACTGCCGAATATCCGAAGCGGCAAAATGCGCTTGATCGCGATCAGCGCGCCTAAGCGCGATCCGACGTTGCCCGATACGCCCACCATCGCCGAGACCGTGCCGGGCTTTGAGATGCTGCCGTGGTGGGGCTTGTTCGCGCCCGCGGGCACCCTGCGCGAGGTGGTGGCGCGGTTGAACAGCGAGTCGGTACGCATCCTCGCGCTGCCGGATATCAAGGCGGGTTACGCGCATCTGGGCATGACGGCGGTTTCCAATACGCCGGAGCAATTCAACGCTTACCTGCAAGAAGAGATCACGCGCTGGGCTAAGGTGGTCAAGGCGAGCGGTGTGCGGGCCGATTAAATTCGCGCTCGGCACCGCGCGGCGCTAAAATAATTCCGCAGTTTCCTCCCCTGCGCAACGCAACCACAAAGGAATCCCATGTTGAGCCTAATGGAAAAATCCCCGATGGGGGTGTTCCTGGAACACCTCGCGAAAGGCGAGCTCGCCTATCAGATCTGCCTCGACGACAACAAAGCGTTTTATTACCCGCGCTCGGTGGCGCCGGGCAGCGGCAGCAGCAATATCGAATGGCGCGTGTCCAAGGGCTTGGGCACGGTGTATACGACCACGGTCGTTCACTACAAAGGCGAGCCGCCGCTTAACGTGGCGATGATCGATCTCGATGAAAGCTTTCGCATGATGAGCCGCGTCGAGGACATCGATCCGATGCAAGTCAAAATCGGCATGCGTGTGAAATTCAGAGTGCATGCGGGCGACGCCAAAATGCCGCCCTATCCCGTGTTCACGCCGGTGGGAGGCTAAGACCATGGCTGCTGTTACCAATTTAGCGCTCGACGGTTTGAAACGCGGCAGCGTCGCGGTAGTCGGCGCGGCCGAATCCGATCTGGGTCAAGTGGCGCCCAACACGCACCCGATGGACATCATGGCGCAAGCGTCCATGCGCGCACTCGATGACTGTGGGCTCACCTTAAAAGATGTTGACGGCCTGTTCATCGCCGCCACGCAAGTGCGCATGGGGCCGATGGCCTTTGCCGAATACATGCGCATCAAGCCACGCTATTTCGACGGCACTATCATCGGCGGCTCGTCGTTCATGACGCACGTCACGCACGCCCACGCGGCGTTGCAACTGGGACTGTGCGACGTGGCCTTGATCGCCTACGGCAGCACCCAGCGCTCGGTGTCGCGCGCGGCTGCCAGCCCGCGCGAATTCAACTATTGGGAATCGCCTTATCGCCCATTTCTGCCGTCTTCCGCGTATGCGATGGCGGCCGCGCGCCACATGCATCAATACGGCACCACGCGCGAACAACTCGCGGCAGTAGCCGTGGCCGCGCGCAAATGGGCGCTGATGAACCCCAAGGCGTGGGAAAAAGAGCCGCTCACCATCGAGCAAGTGTTGAACGCGCGCATGGTGAGCTACCCGTTCACCGTGCGCGATTGCTGCCTGGTGCTGGACGGCGGCGGCGCAATTGTGATGACACGCGCCGACCGCGCCAAGGCGCTCAAGAAAAAACCAGTGTATGTGTTGGGCGAAGGCGAATCGCTGTCGCACGCCAACATTTCCAGCATGCCGGATTTCACGGTGACTGCCGCGGCCGATTCAGGCAAACAGGCGTACGCGATGGCCAGGATGAAACCGTCGGACATGCAAATGCTTTCGCTCTACGACGCGTTCACCATCACGCCGTTGCTGTTCCTTGAAGACCTGGGCTTTTGCAAAAAGGGCGAAGGCGGCCCGTTTGTCGCGAGCGGCGCGATCGAGCCCGGCGGCAAACTTCCAGTCAACACCAGCGGCGGCGGCTTGTCGTATTGTCATCCGGGGATGTACGGGCTGTTGGTGATGATCGAGGCGATCCGCCAGGTGCGTGGGGAATGCGGGCAAAGGCAAGTCAACGGCTGTAACGTAGCCTTGGCGCAGGGTAATGGTGGCGTGCTGTCCAGTGAGTGCACGGTAATCTTCGGCTCCGATGCCACGTTGTAAGGCCGGCATCCAATCGCCGACCAAGGCACGTATCTGACCGGCGCGCCGGGGAATCCTTCCCGACTCCCGCGGTCTGAGCCTAGATTGGAGGAATCATGCAACGACGCGGCTTTTTGTTGACGGGTTTGGGCGTAATCGCCGGTTACGCGGGTTATCGCACGCTGTCGATGCCTCAGGCACAAGCGCAGCCCGCCGATATGAAAGGCATTCTCGAGCTGCAAAAGAATTGGAAGTCGCTGCTCGCCGATGGCACGCCGGCGGTGTTGCCCACACCGCCGCTAAAACTCAGCACCGAGGAATGGCGCAAGCGTTTGTCGCCGATCGCGTTTAACATCCTGCGCGAGGAAGGCACCGAGCGTGCCGGCACCAGTGCGCTTAACGCCGAAAAACGCGCGGGTGTGTTCGTGTGCCTGGGCTGCGACTTGCCGCTGTTTACGTCGGCGATGAAATACGAATCGGGCACCGGCTGGCCGAGTTTTTTCACCACCATCCCCGGCGTGTTCGCGAAAAAAACCGATTACAAATTATTTTTGCCGCGCACCGAGTACCACTGCATTAAATGCGGCGGTCACCACGGCCACGTGTTCGAGGATGGGCCGCTGCCCACGCGTGAGCGCTGGTGCAACAACGGGGTGGCGTTAAAGTTTATTCCCAAGGGCAAGCGTTAGTCGCACTTTCGCGAGCCGCAAAAGCGGCTAAACCCATTTCGTCAGTCTGGCGAAGGCCAGAATGACGATGTTGATAGGCCAGTTTTATTGGTAAGATGAGCGCATGAAAACGCTCGTGCTGCGCCCCGCCACCCTCACCGACATCCGCCCCATCGCGGAGATGTCGCGCTGCTTGATCGAAGCGGGTTTGCGCGGCTGGAGCTGGAACCCGGCGCGCGTGGCGGCTGCGCTGCGCCATCGCGCGTGTTCAGTGGTGGTGGCCGAAGTGCACGGCCAATTCGTGGGCTTCGCCATCGGCGAATTCGGCGACACCGCCATGCATTTGAGTTTGCTCGCGGTCGATGCGAGACGCCAACGCAAAGGCATCGGCCGCGCGCTGATGGCGTGGCTCGAACAATCCGCGTTGACCGCGGGCATCAGCGACATTCATCTCGAATTACGACTCAACAACCACGCCGCGCGCGCGTTTTACGAATCACTCGGTTTCACCCTCAAGCAAAGCGTGCGCGGTTATTACCGCGGCGAGGAATCCGCGCGGCGCATGACCAGGCACATCGGCCTGCCTACTCAAGACGCCGCTGCGCTCGCTGCACGCGTTCAAGAAAAATTGTTTAAAATCAAATAGTTACGTTAATTCACTGGCGCGCACCCGATGATGCCGGTAGATGCGTTTCGCCCCTTCACCCTTACCCACGGCGTCACGCTACTTAGCGTGGCGGCGCTGATTGCGCTGATCGTTTTGATTGGCCGCCGGCAACGCGCCGCATCGCCTACGCTGTTCGAACGCACGCTAGCTTACGCCAACCTCGCGGTGTGGTTCACCGCGCACGGCTATTGGCAAATGCCGGAGCGTTTCGATCCGGTGACCACGCTGCCGTTGCAGATGTGCCACCTCACTTCGCTCGTCGCCTCCGCGGTGTTCTTGACGCGCCATCACGCGTTGCGCGCCGTGCTCTTCTTCTGGGCGTTCGCGTTGTGCACACAGGCGCTGATCACGCCCAGCCTGGTTGAGCCGACGCACTCGCCGATCTTCTGGGCGTTCTGGTTTTTGCACGGTTTTGTGATGATGGCGGCGGTTTACGATCTGGCGGTGAATGGCTTTCGCTCGTATTGGCGCGAGTATGGCATCGCCTGCGCGGCGGCGGCGATTTATGTCGCCGTGGTGTTGCCGATCGACGTGTTGCTGCGTGCCAACTACGGTTTTCTCGGCCGATCGACGGCGCTGCATCCGAGCATTGTCGATCTACTCGGTCCGTGGCCGCAACGCTTGCTGATCATCGTGCCGCTGGCGGCGCTGGCAATGTTGGTGATGTTGTTGCCGTGGCTGGCGGCGCGGAAGTTCGTACTTTCGCCACCGCGGCAGTAATGCGCGGCAACGCGGCGCGCGTGGCCTCGGCCGCCGCGGCAATGGTGCGCTGGCGATACGCGCTTGAGGTGCCCGCGTAATACGGCATCTCCGGGTGGATCAACACATCGGCGCCCTTGACCTCGGCGTCGATTTGCACGCGCCGCTCGCGATCGCGCTTCACCCAATCGGCGGGCGCTTCGGGAGGTATTTTGTCGAGTCGGGTCGAAATATCCACCGCGATCACTACTTGCGCGCCGAGCGTGCGTGCCACGCGCACCGGCACCGGGCTCGCCACGTCGCCGTCGATGTAGTTCACGCCGTTGATGCACACCGGGTAAAACCGCCCCGGCACCGCGCTGGAGGCGCGCACCGCCACACCCGTGTCGCCGCGGTTAAAAATGGTGAGCGCGTTATCTTGCTCGCGCGTGGCGACCACCACAAAACGCGTGCCCAACGCCTCGAGTGGGCGCTGACGCGCTCGCGTGTTGACAAAATCCTGCAGCCGCTGGCCCTTGACGCGGCCCCAGCGTATCCACGACAAATCGGTGAGCGCGCTCAAATCGAGTTCCAGCGCCAGGCGCTCGACCTCGGCCGCGCTCATGCCGCCGGCGTAAAGCGAACCGATCACCGAGCCGATGCTGACACCGACGATCAAATCGGGCTTGATGCCCGCCCCTTCGAGCACGCGCAGCACACCCGCGTGCGCAAAGCCGCGGCGCCCGCCGCTGCCCAGCACCAGCGCCACCGCGTGGCGCTCGCCCTCGCGCGGCGCGGCGTAACGCGGCGGGTTGTTGCCCTCATAGTCGTACACCGGCGCCGCGCGCGCCGCGCCGACCAGTGCGAGTAAAGTCAGCAACAACAGCGCGCGTTTCATGGGGCCGATTCAACTATTCGAGTTTGATGCCCGCCGATTTCACGATGCGCGCGTACTTGGCAAGCTCCGCGCGGATATGCGCATCATACTGCTGCGGCGTGCTGCCCACTGCTTCCAGGCCTTGGTGCGCGAGCCGCTCCTTGATCTCGGCGCTTTGCAAGATACGCTGGATTTCCTGGCTTAAGCGATTGACGATCTCCAGCGGCGTGCGCGCCGGCGCCAGCACGCCAAACGCGGTGGTCGCTTCAAAACCCGGCACGCCGGCTTCGGCGATGGTCGCAGCTTGCGGTATCAACGCCGAACGCGTGGTCGACCCCACGCCCAACAAGCGCAGTTTTCCGCTACGGGTGTGCGGCTGGATCACCGGCAAATTATCGAGCATCACCTGCAAATGCCCGGCGATGGTATCGGTGAGCGACAGACTGCTGCCTTTATACGGCACGTGCACCAGATCGGTTTGGGTGAGCGCCTTGAAATACTCGGTCGACAAATGCGACACCGAGCCGGTGCCACCGCTGCCGTAATTGAGCCTCCCGGGATGCGCGCGTGCGAACGCGATCAATTCTTTCACGTTTTTCACCGGCAACGAGGGATGCACCGCGAGCAGGAACGGGCTCATCGTCGCCAACGAAATCGGCGCGAAATCGCGCAGCGTGTCGTACGGCATCTTCGGATTCAGATTCGGGTTGATGGTGAGCGAGCCGGGACTGCCCAACACCAGCGTGTAACCATCCGCGGGCGACTTGGCGACCAGGTCGGCGCCGATCACGCCGCCCGCGCCGCCGCGGTTTTCCACGACAAAGGTTTGGCCCAAGCTTGCCGTCAGTCCGGTGGCGATGGTGCGCCCGACCAGATCGGTGCCGCCGCCAGGGGCGAACGGCACGACAAGGCGCACGGTTTTTGCGGGATAGGTTTGCGCGAACGCGCCCATTGAAATCAACAAACTCAACGCCAGTAACAATAAACACCATCGCCCTTCGACAGGCTCAGGGTGAACGGTGGTTTTATCAAGCGTTCGTAGTAATGCCGAACGTTGTCGAAACCTCAAGCCGCAAACAACTTCATCAGCCGATTCGTTACGCATGCTAGGCCCGCTGCGCCCTGTGATGCGCCCACGCATGCGATCACCCACCCAGCAACTGCTCGCGCGCCGCAGCCTTGTCATCGATCACTTTCGCCAGCCGCGAAATGCCGTTTTCGAGCGACGCCGCGATGCGCTCCACGCCAAGCTTGTGGCCGTCGGGATACATCATCAAGCGCACCGCCGGCGAACTGCCGGGCATGGACACCGCGCCGATGGTGAGCACGCCGTCTTTGGCCAGCATTTCCATCGCCACAATGCCGGCGGCCTCCACCGCCACCAGCGCGGGCTTACCGGATTTGCCGCTTTGTTCGCGCGCGATGTCGAGAATATCGTCACCCGAGATCGACACACCCGGCCCGCCCAGATACGCGCGCTTGGCGCCGTATTGGCCTTGCAGCACTTCGCAAACTTGTTTCGCCAACTCGCCCGCGCGCTTGATCACCTGCGGATCGAAATCGCGCAGCGCGTTGGCGACGCCGACGTATTGCCCGGCTTGTGCTTCGAGACCGAGTTCGTAGACGCGCGAGCCGATCTCCGTCACCAAGTCCTTGCGCCCAACGAACACGCCGGCGCGCGGGCCGGCCACGTGTTTATCCGCCGAACACACGGCGAAATCGATGTCGCCCACTTGGAACGTCGGGGGTTCGTCGAAAAAGCCGATGCGCGAGGCCATGTGCGCATCGTCGACGAATACCAGTGTATGCGGCGCGCGCGGCAGCGCCAGCGCGCGCTTGAAGTCGGTGAAATCGAGATGCTTTTTCGAGGCGGTGATCGGCGTGATCAACAACAGGCGCGGCGCGCCTTCGCTGTGCCAAGCCTTTTCCAAATCGGTAAAGGAAAAATATTCGGTGAAGTTCGCACCCGCCATGGCGATCGGCCGCACCGCCGAAGGGTGCGTGATACCGCCCAGCGGCGCCAGGCACATCACGCGGTCGCCCGCCTTTAACACCGTGGTCAACGCGATAAAGTTCGCCGCCGACACGCGGTTAATAATCAGCGCCGCGTGCTTCGATGCGTCGCCGCCCATGTGCTTTAACGCATACGGCTCGGTCTTGCCCTCGAAGCGGTTAAAAAACGGCACGTGGCTGGTGAGATCGGGCACCTCGTCCGCGGTAAGGCCGCTGCCGCGGTTCATGCCCGACAAATCGTAGATGCTGTCCTTGCCCTTGTCGCGCACACGGTCGCCGGCGATGCGCCGCGCACGCAACATGCGCGCGACTTCTTCGTCGGTGCTTTTCAAAATAGAGCCGCGCGCGTAACGCACGATGGGGTCGATGGGGTTGCCGTAGCGGTCGGTGGCGGGCATGGGCGCCTCGGTGAGTGTTGCGTGAGCTTAGATGTGGTGAAAAAGCGTCGTCAAGCAACGTAATAAATATTGAATAAAATCAGATACTTACGTGTATACGCTATTTAGGCGCCAAACGCGCTTGGCCGTAAAACTTAAGCAACTCTTTTAAGCGCTCGCGCGGCGGCATCGCCTGGAAATAACCGCGCCGGCTCGGCGAC
>VGIF01000214.1 GCA_016868015.1 Betaproteobacteria bacterium | reverse complement strand
CGCTGATTTTGTGGACGCTGCGCTCACGCTCGGGGCGTTATGAGACCTTCTCCAAGGCCGCCACGTTTTCGGTGAGCGTACTCGCCGAAACACAACTGGACATCGCGCGCAAGCACGCCATGCCGCCGGCGGATGGTTTTTCCGGCCGCAACTGGAAGGCATTTTTCGGCGGCTGTCCGATCATCGGCGGCGCCTCGGCGCACTTCGTGTGCAACACCCACACCGAAGTGAAGAAAGGCGATCACGTCATTTTGATCGGCGAAGTCACCGAGTTTGCCGAACACAGCCATCCGCCACTGCTGTTCATGGGCGGTAAATACTTTTCCGGCTCCGGCCTGAAGCAGATTTAATCGCCCGGCCGCGCCGGGGGTTGATGATTGCCCACATTTTCTTACGCCGCTTCAAAAGCTTACGGAAATTTAATCAGCGTAGGGTGCGCACCGCGCACGCGTGGCGATCACTGACGCGTGCGCGATGCGCACCCTACTCGCAAGCGCTTGTATTTCCTGCAAAGATCCGGGTAATGGTTAGGGCGGGGCGAGCGAAGAATCGCCGCACCTGCTTCCCGGAGAGAAGCTTCGAAGCGGGTATCGCGGCATCTTTGCCGCAAGCGGGAGGGCCTAATGGAAGGCGACAGCGCCGCCAAGCCAGCAGTCGCAAGAACATCGACGGCGGTAGAGAAGAATTTTGCAGCACCGCATCGTAAAATATCATCTGCAAATTCCCACCCGCCAACAATCCACCCTCTCAAGGAGAACCCCCATGTCATCCGACTCCGGCATCAAAGACGGCAGCGTGAAAACCAAAGGCTACGGCCGTATTCACTATCGCGAAGCGGGCAGTGGGAGCAATCGCCCGGCGCTGATGCTGATGCACACCAACGGCGGCTCGGCTTATCAATATGAGACGATGGCGCCGCTACTCGCCAAACACTTTCGCGTGATTGCGTGGGACATGCCCGGTCATGGCGACTCCGACCGCATCACGCGCCACTTCAGCATGGAAGACCACGCCAAGGCGCTGGCCGCGCTGATGACGGCACTCAAAATCAAAGCCGCGCACGTGAGCGGCGCCTCGGTGGGCGGCAGCGTGACGCTCGCTTTCGCCGCACTCTTCCCGACGCGCACGCTGACCGCCGTGCCGGTGGAAACACCTTGCCGCAACGGCGACGAATGGGCCGCCGCGTGGCATCACACCGAAGGCAACTTCGGGCTGCCGATGCAAACCGCCGAGCAGATTAAAGAGCGCGTCGCCGTGGTCGATGGCGCGCTCGAGCAGCGCTGGAACATCGACCGCTGCAAGGCCGGCGCGTGGGCGATGATGGACGTGATGTGGGGCATCCGCGAATTTAACGCGCCGGCAGCGGCGAAAAAAATTAAAAAGCCGACACTGCTGGTCTACGGCCGCAAAGGCCCGACCATTGCATTGAGCGACCGCCTCATCGCCGCCAATTCCAAAATCAAACGCACCATCATGGAAAACTCCGGCCACTTCCCGATGCTCGATGAACCGTCCGCATTCGCGTCGCTTTACATCAATTTCTGCAAATAAAAATATATAATAAAATCAATAACTTACGTTTGACGGCGCGAGCTGGTTCCGCGCCTGTTTTTTTGCCCTGCGGCACGCCCGCGCAGCAGGCCAAGGCCAAAGAACAGGCGCTGTGGTGGACCCAGCATGCCAATCTGCATTTCGAATTCAACAACGCTGCGGACGCGGAAATCCGCATCGCGTTTGATTCCAGAGGCGGCGCATGGTCGTATGTGGGCACCGACAATCGCAGCATCCCCAAAAACCAGCCGACGATGAACCTGGGCTTTCTCGACGGCGGCACCGCGGCGCACGAATTCGGCCATGCGATCGGCATGGCGCACGAGCATCAAAACCCGGCCGGCGGCATGCAATGGAACGAGGCCAGAGTAATCAAAGACCTCTCCGGCCCACCCAACAACTGGGACGAAGCCACCATCCGCCACAACGTGCTGCGCAAATACACCTTCGATCAAGTGAAGGGCACCCAGTTCGACCCCCACTCGATCATGCTGTATTTTTCCCCCGCCGCGTGGACCACCAACGGCGTGGGCACCAAGGCCAACGAAGTGCTCTCGGCCATGGACAAGGCGTTTATCGCCAGCGCGGAAGCCTATCCGAAAACCGCGCCGACCGTGGTAGACGCGAAAACGCTTAACATCAACGCCAGGCGCCGCACCGCCTCGCGCATCGGCAAGGCCGGAGAAGAGAACTTGTACAAATTCACCGTCACTAGCCAAGGCCGCTACATCATCGACACCCGCGGCCCCACCGACGTGGTAATGAAACTCTTCGGCCCCGATAGCCCCACCGCATTGATCGCCGAGGACGACGACAGCGGGCTGGACACCAACGCCCTCATCGCCGCCGACTTGATCCCCGGCCTGTATTACGCGCAAGTGCGGCATTACAACCGCGCGAACGGAATGGGAAATTACACGATCAAGGTGCGCAAGGCTTAGAGCCTGTCATGAACTTACGGGTATTAAAGGAAACTCTGATGAAAAGCTCTCAATAAATTCCATGACTATGGTTAACATCGCCTGCACTTATATCTGGTTGGCTTGATTGTTAACAGCCCCTAATGTCGCCAACATTACATCGTAGAAGCCGCGGGATGACCCAAATCGAAGTCGATGTCGCCATTATCGGTGCGGGCACTGCAGGCATGTCGGCGTACCGCGCGGCACTAAAGCACACGCGTAACGTGGTGGTGATTGAAGGCGGCGCTTATGGCACTACTTGCGCTCGCGTCGGCTGCATGCCGAGCAAACTGCTGATTGCCGCGGCCGATGCCGCACACGCGATTTCGCGCGCGCCGCAATTCGGCGTGCGCGGCGGCACGCTACACGTCGACGGCACCGCGGTAATGAAGCGCGTGCGTGAGGAACGCGACCGCTTTGTCGGCTTCGTCACCGATGAAGTGGCGCGTTGGCCGCAGCAGCACTGGTTGCGTGGCCAAGCGCGCTTTGTCGATGCGCATACGCTGGACGTCGGCGGGCACAGCCAAGTGCGCGCGCAGCGCGTGGTGATTGCGACCGGCTCGCGCGCCGCTGTTCCCGGCGGTTGGCGCGAAACGCTGGGCGACCGGCTGCTGGTGAGCGACGACGTGTTCGCGTGGCAAACGCTGCCCGCGTCCGTGGCGGTGGTGGGCACGGGCATCATCGGCCTCGAGCTGGCGCAAGCGTTGCACCGGCTGGACGTGCGTGTGCGTCTTTATGGACGTGGCACGCATGTCGGCCCATTGACCGATCCGGTGCTGCAAAAGCTGTCGCGCGACCTATTCGCGTGCGACATGCCACTGGCGCTCGACGCCGGCGACATCGAAGTCAGCCATAGTGGCGGCGGAGTGACGGTGCAGGCGCGCAGTGCCGCGGCAGAAAAATTTGACTATCTATTGGCAGCCACCGGCCGTACTCCCGATGTACATCAATTGAATCTCGCCGCGGCTGGGTTGCCGCTAGACCCCACAGGCGTGCCGCTGTTCAGCCGTAACTCGGGCCAAATCGGCGATACGCATGTGTTTATTGCGGGCGATGCCGATAACGATCGCCCGCTACTACATGAAGCAGCGGACGAAGGCCGTATCGCGGGCGAAAATGCCGCGCGTTACCCGGAACTACGCGTGCGGGTGCGGCGTACTCCGCTGGCGGTGGTATTCACCGATCCGCAACTGATGATGGCGGGCGCCAGTTACGCGCATTTGACGGCGTCCGGCGCGGATTTTGCCGTGGGCGAGGCGTCGTTTGTAGATCAGGGCCGCAGTCGCGTCATGGCGCGCAATCTAGGGGCGCTGCGGGTCTATGGCGAACGTAGTTCCGGGCGTTTTCTGGGCGCGGAAATGGTGGGGCCGGCGGCCGAGCACATCAGCCATTTACTGGCATGGTGCGCGCAGCGCGGCGATACCGTCGCGCACATGCTCGACTATCCTTTTTGCCATCCGGTGATCGAAGAAGGCGTGCGGACCGCGCTGCGAGCACTGCGGCGCAAATTGTGCATGGGCCCGCCGCCGGTGGCGCAGTGCCTCGACTGCGGGCCGGGCGCGTAGCCCTAACGCGCTCGGTCGCGCTTCGTGACGTTTTAGCGCGCGTGATCGAGCGTGGTGGCGTTTAAGGCGAGCCTGCCTTCATCCGGATAACAGGTGACAACGTTTTCCACAATAAACTGTCGCAATGCCAACATTAACCAGCGAAGTCGGCGCCGCATCATGCCCCGCCGCGCCCGTCTAAGCCACGCCGGTGTGCGGTGGCAGATCATCCGGTCGCAATCTTACCGCGTGCGCAGCGCGCACCCTACCGGCCGCAGCGAAGCGGGAAATGACAAACTGGCGGCAAACCCTATCCTTAAAGTGCAACCCTCGGCGCCCGCTGTATCAACCCATGGCCGGTACGCCGGCGTTTATGTAACGCTTGCAAGCCTCACCACCAACCGATATTCGCGATCATGACCACCAAACCCATTGCACTGGCAGCGCTCGATGTGCCACCCCGCACGAAGCCTTCGAATTACCCGGAGCCGTTTCGATCGATGGTGACAGGGCGGGTGAAGCGCGCCTTGGGCGATTTTTTTGGCCTCTCGAACTTCGGCGTTAACCTCACCGTCGTTCCCCCTGGCGCCGTATCGGCGCTGCGCCACGCCCACAGCCGGCAGGATGAGTTTGTGTACGTGGTATCCGGGACGCTGACCCTTCACACCGATGAAGGCGAGAGCGAGTTAACCGCCGGCATGTGTGCGGGCTTTAAAGCCGGCGGCGGCAACGCTCACCGATTGCTGAACAAGAGCGGCACGCAAGCGATCTACCTTGAGGTTGGCGACCGTAGCGCGGGCGATGCCGTTGCCTATCCGGACGATGATCTGATTGCGCGGTTCAGTGACGGCGGCTGGGTCTTCGCGCACAAGGATGGCACACCCTACGCCTGACGCTCATCGGCGCCGCCACGATCGTCACCTCGAGGCCGCAATGCCATTGCACCATTGCACCATTGCAATGGGCCGGTGCCCTGACTGGCCTGTCGCCGCTCAGCGCCAGCGTGCACGCATACCCGTTATACTCCCGCGCATGAACACACGCCACGCAACCCTCGCCGCACTCGCCCTGCTTACAACGCCGTCCGCGCTCGCGCAAACACCCACGCCCGGCGCGGCGCAAGCCTACCCTTCACGCGCGATTCGCCTGATCGTGCCGCAAGCGCCCGGCAGCGCTTCGGACAATGTCGCGCGCATACTCGCCAGTGAGCTATCACCCGCGCTGGGCCAGCAAATCGTGGTGGATAACCGGCCCGGCGGCGCGTTAACGCTGGGTACCGACATGGTGGTTAAGGCCACGCCCGACGGCTACACGCTGGGCTACGCGCCGATCGGCGCGCTGGTGATCGGGCCCAATATGTTTCGCAAGCCGCCCTACGATGTGAACAAGGACATCGCCGCGGTCGCGCGCATTGCGTTTAACCAGATGCTGCTCGCCGGCTCGCCCAAGCAGCCGTTCAAAAGCGTGCAAGAGGTGATCGAATTCGCCAGGCAAAATCCGGACAGGCTCTCCAACGCCTCCTCGGGCAATGGCTCGCCGGGCCACGTGGGTTTTGAGTTGTTTCGCTCGATGGCGGGGTTGAACATCGTGCACGTGCCGTACAAGGGCGGCGCCGCGGCGATTGTCGATCTCATCGCCGGCCAAGTACATTTGATGATGGAGAGTCTGAACTCGATTACGCCGCACGCCAAGGCGGGCCGCGTACGTGCATTGGCGGTCAGCGGCGCCAGGCGCTCGCCGGTGTTGCCCGAGGTGCCGACCATTGCCGAAGCGGGCGTGCCCGGTTATGAGGCAACGACGTGGAACGGTTTGATCGCCCCCGCCGGCACGCCGCGCGAGATCATCGGCAAACTCAACAACGAAATCAACCGGCTGCTCGGCGCGCCCTCGCTGCGCGAAAAACTCGCGGCAATCGGCGCCGAGCCCGCCCCCGGCACGCCCGAAGCCTTCGCGTCGCTGATCAAAAGCGAAAACGTGAAATGGGCGGATGTCGTGCGGCGCTCGGGAGCAAAGATCGATTAAGCACGGGCGGCACGTGTACCTTAGCGGCGCATTCCGGCGATCTTTAACAGTAACTGCGCAACGCTGCCCGGCAGCACCGGCCGCCAAGGTGAAGGTTCATCGACGCGACAAACATTGGCGCCCGCGCCCATCGCCTCGGCGTGCCACGAAAAATACAAAGTGCGCCGCTGCGCGGCGGCGAGATCGTACTCCACCCAGTTTTTCGCCGAGCGATACGATTTGCCCATTGCCGCCTGCGGCAGCTTGAAATCGTGCAGGTGCCACATCTTCACCGTATCGCCGTCGCGGCCGCCGTTGTGCGCGCCATTGCGCTTTATGGTACGAATATCACCGTAAGTATCACACCCGCCTTGCGCGTGCGAACCACCCACCTTGACCCACTCGCGGCGGGCGCTGTAGGCCGCACCGTCGCCGAAGAGGATTTCTATGGTATCGCGCATGGGTGTACGTGCCGCCGCAAGCCGTCAATGCAGGGCACTCATGATACCGCGAGTCACGAAGTTCGGGCGAGTTACTCCGCCGTCAATCCAGCGGTCTTCGCGACCTTCGCCCATTTGCCGATTTCGGACTTGATGAATTCGCCGAACGCTTCCGGCGTGCTCACCACCACGTCCGAACCGTCGGCGCTCAAGCGTGCCGCGGTCGCGGGCACGCGCAAGGTGGCGGCCGTTTCTCTGTAAAGCATTGCGATCACCTCGCTCGGCGTTCCCGCCGGCGTGAGCAGCCCATACCATTGCATCGCCTCGTAGCCCGGCACGCCGGCTTCGGCGATGGTGGGCACTTCCGGCGCCGCGTGCGAGCGCCGCGAACCGGTGACGCCCAGCGCGCGCAGCTTGCCCGCGCGCACATGCGGCACGCTGGACGATATGCCCGACACGGTGAGCGCGATATGCCCCGCGAGCAGATCGATCAACGCCGGCGGGCCACTCTTGTAGGGCACGTGGGTCATTTGAATCTGCGCCATGTGCGCGAACAACGCCATCGCCAGATGCGGATTCGAGCCTTTACCGGCGGAACCGTGCAATATTTCGCCCGGCCGCGCCTTGGCGATGGCGATGACCTCCTTCACCGATCGCGCGAACGATGGATGCGCCACCAGCAAGCTGGGCAGCGACAGGCACTGTGAAATCGGCGCGAAATCGCGCACCGTGTCATAAGGCATTTTCTTGGTCACCAACGCGTTCATGGTGTGCGTGCTGGTGGTGACCAACAGCGTATGCCCGCCGGGCTTGGCTTTGGCCACGATTTCACTCGCGATGATGGTGCCGGCGCCGGGGCGATTTTCCACCACCACTTGGCGGCCCCACCGTTCGGTAAAGCCCTGGCCGATCAGCCGCGACAATTGATCCGTGCCGCCGCCGGGCGCCACCGGCAATACGATGCGTATCACGCGGTTGGGAAACGCTTCTTGCGCGCCAGCCGCGGCTGGAACGATCAGCGGCACGCTCGCTACCGCGAGCGCTTGTGTCAGTCGAGTCAGACCAGGCAAACAATACAGGGATATAGCCACGCATCACCTCCCCATCAATTGCAGCGGTTTTCGGCGCAACGCAACGTGAATGCTACACTCAGTAGTGTCCGGACGTTAATCGAATAAATTCAATTGGTTAGCGGACATGTCCGGAATTTCGTCGGCGACGATTTT
>VGIF01000213.1 GCA_016868015.1 Betaproteobacteria bacterium | reverse complement strand
GCCCGCTAACTCCGAGCCGAGGATCCGCTGGCGCGGCTTTGTCACGCCAAACGCAAGCCGCGCGAACACGCCAAAACCACGCGGCATCGTCAAACTGCGCACGCGCCAGTCGGCCGAAGTCACCGTGGTTGCGCGCAGCTTGATCAGCACCTCGCCGCGCTTGGGGAAGGGCTTGTCGATCTCGCGCCAGCGCAACACCTCGGGCGGCCCGTAGCGTTCCTATACCACCACCTTCATGCGCGGCTACTCCATCGCCTTTAGCAACGCTGCGCGCAAATGCAAGGGCGCGCGCTCTTGACAGCACTTGACGCCGAAACACGCAAATGCCGACGCGCGCGGGCAATAGCTCGCCCGTATCGCCGATATCTCCAACGCCCTCCGTCGGCAGATACGCATGCCGCTACCCTTTGCCCGGCCGAAGGCGGCGATTATATCGGCGCACAGTCGCGTTGCCATCACGGATGCGGGATCGTTCACATGCGAGTAAGCTTGCGGACCCTGTATCCAAAAGCGTGCACCGTTCGTATTCAGAGGGCGTTATCAACAACCACCCTCGGAGTTAACTGCCATGAAATTGCCGTCGAATACCGCTTTTAAGCGTTACCTGGGCACGGTTGCGGCACTGGCTGGCCTGCTGGGCGCCACGCCCGCCCTCGCCCAGGCGCCCGATGCCTTTGTTTACCGCGTGATCAACGGCTACAACCGCGAAATCGTCGGTCATGTGCGCCAGGCGCCCGCGCCGGCCACCACCGCGCAAGGCCAGGTGCTGACGGTCACGGTGGACACGCCGGCGCTGGGCCTTGCGCGCACGGAAATATACACGCCGCAGGGTCAATGGCTGCGCCGAGCGCTGGATAATCACGGCATCCCGGTCGAGTACGATTTCAGCGCGGCCTTTCCGGCGGTGCAGCCGCCGTTCGAGCCCGGCCGCCGGTGGTCGGCGAGTGTACCGGCGCGCGTGGCGGGCGAAAGCAAAAACCGCAGTGTGCGCGTGGATGGCCGGGTGCGCGGCAGCGAGCGCATCCGCGTGCCCGCCGGCGAATTCGATACCATCAAAATCGAACGCGCGATCTACGCCGGCGATGCAGACTATTTCATCAGCGAAACGCGCATCTACGAAACCGACCGGTTCGCACCGGCGCTGGGGCGCAGCGTGCCCACCGAAACGCGCTCGAGCTGGCGCGATGCGCGCAGCGGCTGCCGCCGCTTCGAGCCCACCTGCGACGTACGCGGCGACTGGCACGTGTTCGAGCTCGCGCAATTGCCCCAACCATGATGCGCCGATCACGCCTGCTCGCCCCCGTGTGCTGCGCGCTGTTGTGGCTGGGCGCGTGCGCGTCGTTTAACGGCGATGTCAGCGCCGTGCGCGATGCCTGGCTTAACGCCACTTACGAGGAAGTCGTCACGCGCTGGGGCACACCGCTGCGCAGCACCGCGTTTAACGACGGGCGCCAGGTCTACACCTGGCGCTCCGAAGGCACGGTGTCGCGCGGCTCGGTGATGCCCTCGATCAGCATCGGCGGCGGCAGCGGCGTGGGCGTAGGCGTGGGCGTCGGTGTGGGGGTGGGCGCGAGCCGCGACGTGCCGGTTTATTGTGAACGCACGCTGATTTTCAAAGGCGGGCGCGTGGTCGAACAAACCTGGCAAGGGCCGGCTGATTTTTGCAGCCAGTTTCGGCGCTAACACTGGTGGCACGCCTGCTTTAAGCAACGGACATCACATGGAATTCGGACTCACCTGGGCCAAGCTCGATGAAATGCAATACGTCACCGAAGCCGAAAAACTCGGCTTCACGCACCTGTGGGTGACCGACAGCCCGCTGATCCGCTCCGATGCGTTTGTATTTTTGGCCGTCGCCGCGCAGCGCACCCAAACCATGAAGCTCGGCATGGGCGTGGCGGTACCGGGGCTGCGCCTGGCGCCGACGCTGGCGGGCGGCATGGCGACCTTGAACCTGGTGGCGCCGGGAAGGATTTTTGTGGCGCTGGGCACCGGCAACACCGGCATGCGCCTGCTTGGCCGCAAGCCGATGATGCTCAAAAACTTCGCAGCCTATGCACGCACCGTGCGTAGCTTGTTGGATGGTAAAGACGCCACGCACGAGCACAACGGCGAAACACACACCATCCGCTTCATGCTCGGCGACAAGGGTTATCGCAACCTGCGCGAGCCGATTCCGCTGTACCTCGCCGGCTACGGCCCCAAGGCGCAGGCGCTCGCCGGCGAAATCGCCGACGGTCTCACCACGCATGTGCCGCGCGGCGGGTCGCTCGACACGATATTGGCCAATGTCGCAAAAGGCGCAGCGAAAAGCGGCCGCTCATTGAATAACTTTCATCTCTCGGTGCGGGTTAACTTCGCGGTGCTCGACCCCGGCGAGGCGGTGGACTCCGAGCGCATCGTCAACGAATACGGCCCCGCGATCATGACTGCGATGCATTCCACCGTCGAGCGCCACCTCGAATACGGCGAAGACCCGCCGGAATTCCTAAAACCGATCTGGAAAGACTATCTCGCCTTCCACATGGCGCGCCCCGCCGCCGAGCGCCAAAAAATGATGCACGAAAGCCATAACGCGTTTGTCGCCCCCGACGAACGGCGTTTTGTCACGCCCGAAGCGATCAAGCGCTTTTGCATCGTCGGTCAGCCCGCGTAAGTGCTGGAACAAGTGCGCGAGCTCGAACGCCGCGGTGTGCGGCAGGTGATGTGCAATTTTCCGCTGGAGCGCGGGTATCAAATGGTACGGGATTATTCGAAGAATATTATTCAGAAGCTGTGACTTTGGCCCGTCTTTCATACAAGACTTTGCGCAACCAGCGCCAAGCCCGATAGCGTTAGCAGCACCAGCACCAGTCGACGAAACAGCACCGCGTCGACGCGGCCGTAGCAGCGCCGGCCGATCACCACGCCGAGCCAGGTCGCGGGCAGCGACAGCATTAATGCGCCAGCCAATGCCATGGTAAAAAGCCCCGCGATGCCGAAACCGACGATGGCGGCCGAGAGTATGGCAAAGTTGTAGGGCTGGTACGCGGCGCGCTGCTCATCCGGCGTCCAGCCTTTAAGGCCGCACCAGATCGTCACAATCGGCCCGGAAAGCGACGCGAGCCCGCCGCAAACGCCGCCGATCCAGCCGATCAACGCGTCGCGCCCAGGTGTTTTGTCCGGCACGCGAAAACGCAGGCCTCCCGCAAGCGTTACAAGCGCATAGCCGGTCAGCATTAGGCCGCCAAACAGCCGAAACGCATTGGCCGGAATGAACGTCAATAACCAAACGCCGATCGGCACACCGGTGAGGCCGCCGGCGACGATGGGCACTATGCGCTCGCGCGACATCGCGCGCCGAAAACCGCCAAACATGACGATATGGCCCAGCACCGAGCCGAAAGCGGCGAGCGGCGCACTCAACTGCGGCGGCAGCACGTGCAGCCAAAAGCCGTACGCCGTCGGGCCGTTGCCAAAGCCGGTAAGCCCCAGCACAAAGCCGCCCGCCAAGGCGCCGGCCACAATCAATAGAACGAGAGCATCCATGCGTGGCTGGCCGAGTCTTTCGGTTGCGGTCTTTTGCTATTGCAGGGAAGAAGATCCCCGATCCTCGCTCTACGCCGTCCGCGCCCCGAATCAAAACACCTTCTTCTTGCGCCACTTTTTCGGCCGATCGGGCGGAAAAGTAAGTCCGCTTGCACACACCTTCAAATCGACCATCGATTTGGCGAGCGTGATCGCGCATTGGTAGCCCTCCAGCACCGGCACCTCCCACCCCAGCGCGTGCAATCGCTGCCGCAAAAACGGCCGCAGGAAAAATAAGCCGGAGCAGCCGAAGGTGATGACTTCGGCGCCGTCCTCCTCGATGGCTTCCACCGCGGCTTGAACCGCAGCTTCCAGCGTTTCGCAGCGCTCGCCGCGAGCAATTTTTTCTTTTTCCCTGCGCGGGATCAAACCCTCGGTATGCGGCGGACGCGGGAACGGGCTTTCAAGGTTGCGGATCGACGCGCAGCGGTGATCCATGCGGTGGCGCACGATCAAGTCGTAGTAATACATGTTGTGAATTTCGGTGAGATCGATCACGCTGAATTTATTGCCCAGCAGCGACGCATAATGCATTTGCGCGAACGCGCACGACACCACGGGGATACCATACGGCCGCGCGATCTCGCGCGACTCTTGAAATCCCGGCTCGCCCCCGCCCAGCAGCACAATGCCGTTATATTTGCCGCTCTCGCACGCCTCGCGCACGATGGGCAGGCGCCCCGCCGCGACGATGCCGAATTCCTCGCGACTTTCCACCGGCCAGTCCCCGTAAGTGGTCGGCGGGCCGCGATGCAAATCCCAATCGACGTCGGCGAGAATGTCGACGAGCGTTTCATGATTCATCAGCCGCGCTTCTTTCGGCCCCTCGCTCACGCGATGCGCGTACTTCGAGCCCGCCGGCAAATCGAACGCTTGTATCATTAGAAAACGGTATTTTTTGCTGGGGTCGGTCACGAGCACACTCCGATATATTATGTAAGTATCTGATTTAATTGAATATTTTTAAAACAACGCTAACGGCACGAAAAACACTCGCGTGGCGCAAGGGCGTGAGGCTAACCCAATGCGCGCGCTGATTCCACCGCCGGTGGTAGCAGCGATCCTCGCCGCAGCGATGTGGTTGACGCAGCGCGTGTTCGCCTTCGCCAACGTGAGCGCACCGTGGCTCGCGCCGACCGCAGCGGTGATGTTGATCGCGGGCGTGATGTTGTTTATCGCCGCGGGTGTTTCGTTTATGCGCGCGCGCACCACCATCAATCCGATGAAGCCCGCCAACGCCAGCGCGCTCATCACCACTGGCATATTCGCCTTGAGCCGCAACCCGATTTATCTCGCTGACTTGTTGCTGCTGGCGGCGTTTGCGCTGTGGCTTGGCAACGTCATCAACATCGTGTTTTTGCCGGCGTTCGTGTGGTACATCAAGCGCTTTCAGATCGCGCCGGAAGAAGACGCGCTGCGAGCGTTGTTCGGCGACGCTTATGCCGCCTACTGCGCGAAGGTCCGGCGCTGGTTATAGCGCCATCTGGCATTAGATCTGGCGTCGCGGCACAATCGCCGCCCATACCGCCCCAAGAAGCGCCCGCCGCCAATACCTGTGCCTGGCGCTACCCGCGCAAATCCAGCACCCTGCCCGAGGCCTACCGCCTCATCGGCGTGTCGCGCGGCGCGAGTGTGGCGCGCAAGATGTTCGCGTTCGCCGGGCCGGGGTATTTGGTGGCGGTGGGTTACATGGACCCCGGCAACTGGGCCACCGCGATCGCCGGCGGCTCGGCGTTTGGTTTGTAGATATTGGCGGAGATTGCGGTGTGCGCCAACGATCCCGCGGAAATCATCGGCACGGCAATTGCGTTGAATTTGCTGTTGGGCATCCCGCTCAGCGCCGGCGTGGCGTTGACGGTGGCCGACGTGCTGCTGATGTTGATGCTGCAGGCGCGCGGCTTTCGTTACATGTAAGCGCTGATTGCCGACGCAGCACGCAGCCTCCTCCTGTAAAATCCGCTCTGCCTCTCCACAAAAATTAAAAGGAAGGATTCCATGCAACGCATGACCACGGCGCTACGTAAGCTCGTTGACGCCGGAAAATTTTTGGAGCTGCCCACCGCTTACGATGCGATCACCGGACGGCTGATTCAAAGCCTGGGCTTTAAAAGCGTCTACGTCGGCGGCTTTGTCACCGGCGGCAGCACCGCGATCAGCGAGCCGCAGCTGACGATGAACGAGCAAATCGGCGTCGCCAGCCGCGTCGCCAGCGGGCTCAATATCCCCGTGGTGATGGACGCCGGCGCGGGCTGGGGCGAGCCGCTGCACACCATGCGCACCATCCGCGAATGCATACGCGCTGGCGTTGCCGGCGTGCACATCGAGGATCAGTTGTTCCCCAAGCGCGCGCACTATCACACCTATGTCGCGCACAATATTCCGTTCAACGAGTTTCGCGACAAAATCAAACTCGCTTGCGCGCAGCGCGACGAGGTGGACAAAGATTTCGTCATCATCGCGCGCTCGGATGCGTGCCGCGAGCAGGGTTATAAAGAAGCGGTCAAACGCATGCTGACCGCGCGCGAAGTCGGCGCCGACATGGGGCTCATCTTCCCGCGCAATCACAAAGAAACTGTGAGCGCACCCAAAGATTGCAAGCTGCCGCTGGTCTACGTGCAAAGCCGTGGCAATCGCGACAATCGCCCGCTGTATTCGAACCCGCAATTAAAAGACATGGGCTACGCCGGCTGCATCGACGCCATCCTCGCCATCGGTGTGCAGTTTCATCACATGCGCAAGGCGCTTATCGAAATCAAAAAAACCGGCGACTATACTGGCATGACCAACGACGAATGGGTCACCGCGCGCCACGACATCGAAACGCTGATCGGGCTGGATGATGCTTATCGCATCGAGCGCGAGACGGTGGAAAAGGCGTACTACGCCAAGCTCAAAAAGAAAAAATGAAAAAAACCTTTGCCACGGATTTCACAGATGAACACAGATTTACCGCGAAAATAATCTGTGGAAATCTGTGAAATCTGTGGCGAAAGATTTTTGTAGTCTTTCGATACCTTGAGAAACCAACGTAAGTATTTGATTTTATTATATATTTTATGGGCGATAATTTAGAGCATCTGCGGCAGTGGATCGGCCGCAAAGAACACATGAACGATCTCGCCACCGCGTGGCCGGCGGCCGCGATGAGCGCTACCCTCGATCGCCACGACGCGCCGCTGAATGACGGCGATGCGATACCCGAAGGCTGGCACTGGCTGTATTTTTTGGAGACCGCGCCGGCTTCCGAACTCGCGCACGACGGCCACCCCAAGCGCGGCGGCTTTTTACCGCCGGTAACCTTGCCCCGGCGCATGTGGGCCGGCGGGCGGCTCGATTTTCGCCGCCCGATCAAAATCGGTGAGCGCATGCGGCGTGAGTCAGAAATCCTCTCGGTGGAACCCAAGTCCGGCAAAAGCGGCAACCTGGTGTTCGTCACCGTGCGCCACACCGTCACTGTCGGCCACGAAACCGCCGTGGTCGAAGAGCACGACATCGTCTACCGCGATGCGCCTACGCCCGGTACTCCTACGCCGCCGGGCAAACCCGCGCCCGCCAACCCCAAGTGGCAACACCAAGTGATGCCGGATGAAGCGATGCTGTTTCGCTACTCCGCACTGATTTTTAACGCGCACCGCATCCACTACGATCTTGACTACTGCCGTAAGGAAGAAGGCTACCCCGGCCTCATCGTTCACGGGCCGCTGCAAACCACGCTGCTGTTGGACCTTTGCCGGCGCCATGCCGCCAAACCGGTACGCAAGCTCGATTACCGCGCGGTGAGCCCGGCGTTTCACAATGAAAAATTGTCGGTCGGTGGTATACCCTCGGCGGACGGCGCATCGGCACAGGTGTGGACCTGCGGGCCTTCCGGCAACATCAGCATGAGCGGCAGCGTGCAGTTTTAACGCCGCACCCTATCCAAGCGCAGCGCTAAGCACTAAGGATACGCTGATCAAGTAGGTAAAAGGTGCGCCCGAGGAAAGCGATGATGCCGATTATGCGAAATGAATGCTGATTTCATCAGGCCGAAGGCGATTTCGATGTTTAATTCGGTGTTTTTCGCCGTTTTAGGCTTCCGCTGCACGCACTTATCCCGTGAGCGGCCTATCCCATTTGTAAATGTTCACCATCGCCAGCATCGCAAAGGCGCGATTGGCGTTCT
>VGIF01000212.1 GCA_016868015.1 Betaproteobacteria bacterium | reverse complement strand
AAAAAGCGGCTTAACCTGTCGGCGAGCCTGTATGAGATGCTACAAATCTTGAGCCTCACGATGTTCGAGAAAATGCCATTGGATCAACTACTTAACAAAATCGTCGCCGACGAAATTCCGGACATGTCCGCTAACCAATTGAATTTATTCGATTAACGTCCGGACACTACTGATTTTATTCATCTATTTTTGAGTGATTAATTGCGCGAGCAAAGCTTTAAGTGCCTCGACTTCCTGTTCCAACACGCTCACCCTTTCGTGCAGGGCAGGGGTCTCGCCGCCCGCCGCGGCGGGCGCTTGCGACGCGGCTTGCGCCGCCGGCGCGCCGGACAACAACTGTGTCCAGCGATTTTCCCGCTCGCCGGGCCGACGCGGCAACTCTACAACCAATGCCCCTGCCACGCGATCGTTGAGCTCATGCAAAAACACCTCCACCGAGGAGATGTCGCTGAACTTATGCAGCCGCTCGCAGCTAATGCGCAACTCGCCCGCTGTTTGCGGACCGCGCAGCATCAGCATGGCGAGTATCGCCACCGACTGCGGCGGCAATTGCAGCACGCGCCCAACGTTGTGCTCGTAACGCGTAACGCGGCTGCCCGCACCTTCCATCACCAGCGACAGATATTTCAAATTATCGACCGCGGTTTGCACCTCCGCCTCGGACACGTTCATCACCGGATCGCGGCTGGTCTTTTGATTGCAGCCGGCGACCAGCGCGTTTAACGACAGCGGATAAGTGTCGGGCACGGTGTGCTGTTTTTCCACCAGCACGCCGAGCACGCGGGTTTGCAGCAGCGATAAAGCGGGCAGTGGTTGCTGGGCCATGGTTAAGTTCGTAGTTCGTAGTTCTTAGGATGGGTGGAGCGTAGCGTAACCCATCGCCCGACGCTTGAGAGTTCGGCGTCTGGCGTCGAGCGTGAGAATCAACATCGCGACGGTGGTGGCGTTACTCTCAAATCCGAACCTCTAAACGCCTTACGTGATTGCGCGCGTGATGGGTTGGGCTGCGCTCCACCCATCCTACAGCTTTGCCTCGACCCAGCCACGGACCGACGCCAATGCTTGCGGCAAATTCGTGGCATCGGTGCCACCCGCTTGCGCCATGTCGGGCCGGCCGCCGCCCTTGCCGCCAACTTGCTGCGCGACGTGGTTGACCAAATCGCCTGCTTTTAACTTGCCGGTGAGATCGGCGGTGACGCCGGCGATCAATGCCACCTTGCTGCCGTCAACCGCAGCCAACACCACGGCTGCGGATTTCAATTTATCTTTCAATTTATCGACCGATTCGCGCAACGCTTTACTGTCGGCGCCATCGAGTGTGGCGGCGACCACTTTCACGCCTTTAACGTCCACCGCGCCATCAACAAGTTCATCCCCCTGCGACGACGCCAGCTTGGACTTCAAGCGCGCGAGTTCTTTTTCGAGGTTGCGCACGTTGTCGAGCAACTGGGTGATTTTCTGCGGCACTTCGTGCGCGCCGGCTTTTAACGCTGACGCCGCGTTGGCCAGGGCGTCTTCGCGCTGCTGCACGTAGGCGAGCGCGCCATCAGCCGTCACTGCTTCGATACGCCGCACACCCGCCGCGATACTGGTTTCCGCCACCACTTTGAAAAACCCGATGTCGCCGGTACGCCGCACGTGTGTGCCGCCGCACAACTCGGTGGAAAACTCGCCCATGCCGATCACGCGTACTTCGTCGCCGTACTTTTCGCCGAACAGCGCCATCGCGCCAGCCTTGATCGCGGCGTCGTGTTTCATGATGCGCGCGCAGACTTCAGCGTTGTGGCGGATTTCACGATTTACCAGTATTTCGACTTCGCGGATTTGCGCCTCATTCATCGGTTCGTTGTGTGAAAAGTCAAAACGCGTGCGCGTCGGATCGACCAGCGAACCTTTTTGCTGCACATGGGTGCCGAGCACTTTGCGCAGCGCCGCGTGCATCAAGTGCGTGGCCGAGTGATTCCACGCCGAACGCGAACGCGCTTGCGGATCGACCGCGGCCATGACTTTTTCGCCCATCACGAGCTTGCCCGCTTTTAACGCGCCCTTATGACCGAACACCTCGGGCTGAATTTTTTGCGTGTCGTTGACGCTAAACGTGCCGTGCACGCCGGCCAGTTCGCCGCGATCGCCCACCTGCCCGCCCGACTCGGCGTAAAACGGCGTGCGGTCGAGCACCACAATGCCTTCGCTGCCGGCGGCGAGCTCATTCACTTGCACGCCATCATTGTTGTAGAGCGCCACCACCGCGCTTTCGAGAGTCAAGGTGTCGTAGCCATGAAACTCGGTCGCCGCACCTTTGTATTCCACGCCCGCGGCCATTTGAAATTTGGACGCGGCGCGCGCGCGCTCGCGCTGGCGCTCCATCGCCGCTTCGAAGCCGGCGTAATCGACGCGCACATTGCGTTCGCGCGCGATGTCGGCGGTGAGATCGACCGGGAAGCCAAAAGTGTCGTAGAGCTGGAACACCGTTTCGCCGTCCAACATTTTATCTTCGCGCGTCAATGCGCCTTCCAGCACTTTCATGCCGTTTTCGAGCGTTTCGGCGAAGCGCTCTTCTTCCTGCCTCAAAATTTGTGTGACGCGATCCTTGGCTTTGGCGAGTTCGGGGTACGCATCGCCCATCGCTCGCGCCAGATCGTCAACGATGCGATGAAAAAACGGCTCCTGCTGCCCCAATTTATAACCATGGCGTATTGCGCGGCGAATAATCCGCCGCAGCACGTAACCGCGGCCTTCGTTGCCGGGGATCACGCCATCGACGATCAAAAACGAACAGGCGCGGATGTGATCGGCGATCACCTTTAACGAATTGCTGGCCAAGTCTTTGGTGCGCGTTTCGCGCGCCGCCGCCTTGATCAAATCTTGAAAGAGATCGATCTCATAATTGGAATGCACATGCTGCAACACCGCCGCGATACGCTCTAGGCCCATGCCGGTGTCAACCGAGGGCTTGGGCAGCGGATGGAGTTTCCCCGCCTCATCGCGGTTAAACTGCATGAATACCAGGTTCCAGATTTCGATGTAGCGGTCGCCATCGGCCTCGGGTGAGCCGGGCGGGCCGCCGGGAATTGCCGGCCCGTGGTCGTAAAAAATTTCGCTGCACGGCCCGCATGGTCCGGTGTCGGCCATTTGCCAGAAGTTATCCGAGCCGCCGCCGGGTTTATCGCCGATGCGCACGATACGCTCGGCGGGCACGCCGATTTGCTTACTCCAGATGTCGTAGGCTTCGTCGTCGGTTTGATACACCGTCACCCACAGTTTGTCCTTGGGCAGCCCATACACGCCGGTCAACAACTCCCACGCGTAGTGAATCGCGTCCTTTTTGAAATAATCGCCAAAGCTGAAATTGCCCAGCATTTCAAAGAACGTATGGTGTCGCGCGGTGTAGCCGACGTTTTCCAGATCGTTGTGTTTGCCGCCGGCGCGCACACAACGCTGCGACGTGGTGGCGCGCACGTAGTTGCGTTTATCTTGCCCCAGGAACACGTCTTTAAACTGCACCATGCCGGAGTTGGTGAACAACAGCGTCGGATCGTTGCCCGGCACCAAGGCGCTGGAGGCCACCACGGCGTGGCCCTTGCCTTTAAAGTACTCCAGAAATTTGGCGCGGATTTGGTTGCTTTTCATGGCGGTTGCCGGCGGCTTTTGATGCGGAAGGGGTTGAATTTTAACGCAAACATTGCATTCCCATTCCGCTGCTGCGATAGTTCTGGCTGGAGGTGCACAACCATGCCGCAAGGGACAAAATGGCTGCTGTTCGCCGCGCTGGTGTGCGCATCACCGGCGCAGGCACAAGACACCAAGTTTCCAGTGAAACCCATGCGCTGGGTGATCCCGTTCGCCGCGGGCGGCGGCACCGACATGGTGGCGCGGCCGATTGCGGCGAAGGTCACCGAGCGGCTGGGGCAACAAATCATTTACGACAACCGTGGCGGCGGCGGCACCATTGCCGGCGAAATCGTCGCGCGCGCGGCGCCCGACGGCTATACGCTGCTGATCGGTGCGGTGGGCGTAATGACGGTCAACTCCACGCTGATGAAGCAGCCGTTCGATCCGTTGAAGGATTTCGCGCCGATCACCAAATTCGCCGCCGTGCCCAATATGCTGGTGGCTCGCAGCGGCATCGCAATTCACAAGGTTCAGGATGTCATTAGCCACGCCCGCGCCAATCCAGGCAAGCTGCGCTGGGCGCTCTCGGGCCCCGGCTCGGCGGGCACGCTGTCGATGGAGTTGTTTCGGCTCGACACCAAGATCGATGTAATTCCGATTCCGTATAAGGGCGCGGGGCCGGCGGTGATCGCGGTGATCAGCAACGAAGCCGACCTGATGTTCGCCAACCCCTCGGTTTTTTTGCCGCATATACAAGCGGGGCGCTTGCGCGCGCTCGCCGCGGCGAGCGCGCGGCGCGTCGCGCCGCTGCCGGAGATGCCGACATTTCACGAATCGGGTTTTGCCAATTTCGAATCGCTGTCGTGGTATGGGCCGGTGGCACCCGCGGGCACGCCGCCGGCGGTCATCAACTTGTTACACCGCGAATTCGTTGCGGTGCTAAAAGATCCGGACATCGTCGCACGCATCACCAAGGACGGCGGCATGCCAGTCGGCAACACGCCGCGGCAATACGCTCAAGAGTTGCTCGAAGAAACCGCGAAATGGGCGAAAGTCATCAAAGCCGCCAACATCAAGCTCTGAGCCGCGTGCCAGCATGAATTCGTAACTATTTGATTTTAAACAACTTTTTATTTCGACGCGCAACGCGCGATGAGCGCGGCGGCGGATACGCCCTCGAGTGCAAGTTGCGCCAGCAGCGGATTGTCTTGCCGCAAGTCGCGCCCGCAGGCGGTCGCAAGCAGCGTGATCGCGGCGCTCAGGTTGGGCGCCGGCACGCCGACGATGCGCGCCAGGGCCTCGTAAAACACCAAGCCAAACGGCACGTCTTCCAGCACGTAGCGATGCGCCAGCGTGGTGGGCCCCAGCGGGCCGCCGTATTTGGCGTGGATCGCCACCGCCATCTCGGCATAACTGGCGAGCGGCACGTGGTAGGACAAATGTGTGTGCTCGTGTATTGAACGCACGTTAAAACCAAACGCGCGCGCAATCGCCTGGCGTTCGCGATCGACCGCTTCGCCGATGCGCGCGGCCGATGGCGTGAGATGGTCGAACAGCGGCCAGTTCTCGCGTTTGTCGATGCGCGTCAGATTGGGCAGCACTTCGGCCACATGCGCCACCGGGTTGACGTTGAGCAACGCGGTAGCAAGGATGTTCTCGCACGCCGTGAAACGCTCGCCAAACAACGCTCGGCAAGCAGCGAGCGCCTCATCCAGTCGCGCGGCGGGGATCGCCGCCACCTCGAAGCTCGCACGCAGCGTGTTGATCAACACTTTCGCCGGCCCGCCGTTGTTGCCACTATGGCGCGCGGTGGCGAGCGTGGTGCCCCATGATGCGACCAGCGGCCGATCCCCGCCACGCCGGCGCGCTCGTAAAGCCACAACGGCGCGAGCGATAAGGCGCCGCTCACAATGACCAATTGCCTGCCGTGCAAATGCGGCGCGACGCGCGGCAGCACCGCCGGGTAGGCGTGGCCGGGTATGGCAAGCAACACCACATCGAATGCGCCGAGCGCGTTTTCATGGGCGAGCACGCCGACTTCGGCTTCGCCTTGCAACGCGCCTTCGTAGGCGAGCCTGCCGCGCCCGCCGCCGATCGCCAATGCCCGCGTGCTTTTGCCGGAAGGCGACCACAGCGAAACCGCAATATTGTGATGCGCCAGATACGCCGCGGTGGCGCGCCCTATCGGACCGGCGCCGACGATGGCAACGTTCGTCATGCGCTACTCGGCCGTGATGCCGGCGGCTTTCACCACCTTCGCCCAGCGCGCAACGTCCTCGCGCACCATGCGCGTGAAAGGCGCGCCGCGTTGCCCGTTCACCTCCGAGCCCAGGCCCGCGAGACGCTCGCGCACGTCCGGCTGATTGAGCGCGCGCTCGAATTCGCGCGCAAGCCGCGTCACCACCGGCGCCGGCGTGGCCGCGGGCGCCGCTATCCCCACCCACACCGAAACGTTGAGCCCCGCGATCCCCTGCTCGTCAAACGTCGGCACCTCGGCCAGCGAGCGCACGCGCTTGGTCGCGGTCACGCCCAGCCCTTTGAGACGCCCCGCGGCGATATGCGGCTGCGCCGACGCGGCACTGGTAAACAGCGATTGCACCTGGCGGCCGAGTAAATCGTTCATCGCTGGTGCTGCGCCCTTGTACGGCACGTGCGTCAAATCGGCGCCGGTCTGCGACTTGAACAATTCAATGGTCAGATGCGTATAGGTGCCGTTGCCGGTGGAGGCAGCATTGACCTTGCCCTTGTTGGCCAGCGTGTAGGCGATAAATTCCTTGGCGTTGGCGGGCGCCAGCGCCGGATGCACCACCAGCGTGAGCGGCGTGTCGGTGAGATGTATCACCTGGGCGAAATCGCGTATCGGGTCGTAGCCCGCCTTGCTCTGTAGCGCCGGGATGATGCCCATCTGCGCCCCGCTCGCGTACAGCAGCGTGTAGCCATCGGCATTGGCGCGCGCCGCCTCGCGCGTGGCGATCAGGCCGCCGGAGCCGGGGCGGTTGTCGATCACGATGTTTTGCCCCAAGGCCTGCCCCACCGGCGCGCCGAGTATGCGCGCGGCGACATCGGTCGAGCCGCCGGGCGCGAACGGCACCAGCAGACGTATCGGTTTGGTCGGATAATCTTGCGCCGCCACCGGGGCCGCCAACGCGAGCGCAGCCACGCCCGCTAAACACCACTGCCTCATTGCCTCATCTCCTCTTCCTCGTCCTCGTTGTCGCTGTCGTTGTCGGCGCCGCCATTTTTGAGCACTCGCAGCGCCAGAGCGAGACTATACCCGCGCGCCTGCAAAAAGCGTATCTGGCGGGCTTTTTCCTTGTCGTCTCGCGGGGATTGCCGGAATTTACGGCGCCACAAGGCGCGTGCGGTCTGAAATTCATGGTCGGCGTCGAGCGCGCCCACGGCTTGCGTGATCGCCGCGTCCGACACCCCCGCTTGTTTTAAGCGCCGCGCAATGGCGGCCTTGCCGTAGCGATCCTTGCGCTGGCGCACCACCGCCTCGGCGTAGCGTGCGTCGGAAATCCAGCCGCGATCGGTGAATTCGTTAAGCAGCGCCTCGAGGTCTTCGGCCCCGCCTTCTGCCACGTGCGTTTGCAGGCGCTCGCGCAGCGCTTGTTGCGACCAATCACGGCGAGCCAACAAACGTAAAGCGCGGCTGCGCAGCGTGGGCTGCACAGCCTGCTTTACATTAGCTTTTTTGTCCTCGTCAAAGGGGTCGCGTTTCAATGCCGTTTGCCCACTTCTCATTCGCATAGCAGCTCAGAGTTCTGGAGCATCCAAACGCGCAAAAATGAGCGCTCGTCCCCTTCGACGAAGCTCAGGACAGGCCTCGACAGGCTCTCAGGACGACCGGTATGTTTTCGCTAAGCGGAACAACTATGCCTCTTCTTCGTCCTTATCCTCGGCTTTCACGGCAACCTTGCCGCGCCCCACCCCCAGCACCGCGCGCACCTTGCCTTCGATTTCATCGGCGACGTCCGAATGCTCTTTCAGGTACTCGCGGGTGTTGTCCTTGCCCTGGCCGATGCGGTCCTTGCCGTAGGTGTACCAGGCGCCGGCTTTGTCAACGATTTTATGGGCGACGCCCAGCTCGATGATTTCGCCCTCGCGCGAGATGCCTTCGCCGTACAGGATGTCGAACTCGGCCTGCCGAAACGGGGGCGCCACTTTGTTTTTGACCACCTTGGCGCGGGTTTCGGAGCCGATGACTTCATCGCCCTTCTTGATGGC
>VGIF01000211.1 GCA_016868015.1 Betaproteobacteria bacterium | reverse complement strand
TAGCGCGCCACGCAACGACGAAACGTCGTCAACGGAATGTGCTGCGTGAGTTGCGCGAACACGAGTTTGCCCAGGTTCATCGATATCTCCTGCGAGTGAGTTGCTCGCAGGATCGCAAATCGAGAAAACGCTGTTCAAATCGAGACCAGAAAAAATCATCTGTTATTTATTTACAATCAACCAATTAGCACGTTTCGGGCACTCAACGTCCGGACACTACTGATTATCGCCGTCATCCTGTGATTGTGCGGCATGATGGTCATGTGCGGCCCCCAGATCACATTAATGATCGTCAGGTCGTCAGCGACATGTATTTTTTGAACGGTGGCTCTTTGGGGCTCACCGAGACCCGTCAGCACCTCGGGTGGTTTTGATACGGCGCGCTCTACAATTTCGCGAATTGCGCTTGGAGCATCTGTTTCTCGCAGTGCACTTTGGCACTGTTCAACAAAACGCTGAACGTCGAACATGATCGTGACCTGCCAGAACAAAACTTAAAGTGCATCTTCCACCAATTTGCAATTTATGCCCCTGCCGGCGCATAGTCAATAACCGTATCCTGGTTGATCAAGCGACCGGTTTTCGGTAAGCATTTCGACAGACTGACTGACTGTAACTGGCCGATTCTACCCGGTCGCCTGGCGCGTGTTCTTGCGTTGTCTGTCAGACCAAATCGAGATTTGTACAACTCAGCGCCCGAAAATACCGCGCAGCGCTTTGATGCCTTCGCGTACCGCGTCGCCGGGGGTGGGCGCTTGCGCGGGCGCATCGGCCGTGGTGCCTTCGCTACCCGTCGTGCCGGCGGGCCCGCGCGCGGGTTCCGCACGCCGCGTGCCGCGCGCGCCGGTTTCGCCGAGGAAGGTTGCCGCCGTTGACTTGTAGCGCACTTTCACCGCCCACTGCGGATCTTGCGGACGCGGCGGGAAGCCGAAGTTCGCTTCCGGGCCGTAGGCGATGAAGTTGAACATGCCCGCGCCGCCCATGCGTTTGATCACTTCGCCGGGTACCGTGCATTCGGTGGTTTGCGGCGCCAGTACTACGCGTTCGCGGATCAAGCGCGCGACTTCGCCGGGCGGCACGTAGTCCATCAACAAGCCGCCGGATTCTTGCACCTCGCTCGAGCTCCAGAACACGATGTCGTTGCCGTCGCCGCCCATGGCGGTGGCGAAGTAACCGGTGGCGGTGGCGGGCGCGTTCCATTGCACCGACATGCCGGCGCCGCGCGCGGCTGTTTGCAGCGCGACGCGCTCCATGAAATCTTGCCCGTCCCCCAGCGCAAAACGAATGTCGGGCGTGTAGTTGCCGCGGATGGTGTGTTCGCCGTGCAACGAGGCGGAGTCGGGCACGGCTTTGCTGTCTTGCGGGTTGGGCCAATATCCGCTGGTGCGCCCGCCTGGCGGCGAACCCACCGCCACGCGCCGCGCGACGTAGCCCGAAGGCATTTGCCCTTGCGCCATGCTGGCGAAATCGAGGATGACCGGCTGCCCCGCGCGCGCTGCCTCGCCGCAGCCCCAGAAAATCAGCATGCGGCCCTTGGGGCGTTCGCGTTCGATGGGATCGCGGCGTTCTTCGACCGGGCCGCTGGGCGCGGCGCGCGGCGTTACCAGCGGCAGCGACGCGCCCATGTTCATGCCGGCGGGTATTTTGTGTGCCGCGTTGGGCGCATCGGCCGGGCGTTGCGAACCCAGTTGCAGCAAGATCCTGCGCCCGCTCGCTGCTGGCCGCCCATCGCGCCCGCCATGATGCCGCCCAAGCCGCCCATGCCCGGCATGTTCATGCCGGCGGCGGTTTCGACGCTCATCCAGTATTGGGCGATCGGGGCTTTTTGCTGCGCCAGTGCGATGGTGGGCATCGCGATGATGGCGATGGCAAGAAATTTACGCATGTGGTTCTCCCCCGAAGTTGCGTGGTGTGAGCGTGTCATGATGCTATCATAACAGTGCCGATGCTTCGCGCGCGGCGCGCTATCTACGCCGAACGGGCTACGTCTGCAGGCCTATTTCCAACGCCTGCGTTTTGCTTCGGGAAATAACTTATCGCGGATCAGCATTGAACGAGTTGATGTAGCGCAAGCGTGATTCAAGTTGTCAACCGGTTCAAAGGGCATCAGGTTTGGCGCTACGCGCGGTGTTACAACCTGGATTCTGGCCTTCGCCAGAATGACGGGCTCCAAGTGGGAGCGTAGACCCGCGAAGGGCGGAGCAGGGGCCCCAACGCAGTTGGGGAGGTGACCCCGTAGCGGGGCAGATGCCGACGCCGCGGTGTACGAAGCTACTTCTCAATCAGATGTTTCTTTTCTTTCGTCTTAGCCCAATCGTCGGCATCAGGAGGCGCATCCTTTTTCTCGATAATTGGCTTCCACACCTTGGCCAGCTCCGCGTTCATCGCGATGAACTCTTTTTGGTTATCGGGTACGTCGTCTTCGGCGAAGATCGCTTCCACCGGGCATTCCGCGACGCACAAAGTGCAGTCAATGCACTCGTCGGGGTCGATTACCAGCATGTTGGGGCCTTCGCGGAAGCAATCCACGGGGCATACATCGACGCAATCGGTATACTTGCACTTGACGCAAGTTTCGGTCACTACGTAAGTCATCGGATCCTTGCCTGGGCGGCAACTTGAAATCTGGAAAAGTGCCACTATTTTAGCAAAAACAGGCGCTTAGGGAAACGCTGAACAAGTCCTTCGACGAGCTCAGGACGAACGCTAAGTTGTTGATTCCGTTCGTGGTGAGCCTGTCGAACCATGAATGGAATCAAATTATTCAGTGTTTCCTTAGCACTGCTTTGCGGGTGCCGATAAGTGTGTTGCTTTCCAAAGTGGGCGTTTTTAGTTAGCATGAGTTTCACCACATATGGCCGATCGATGAATTGCGCCTGTGGCCGCCCCATGCGCGGCATTATTCTCCCCTTCATCCCTGTTCTTTTCCTTACCCTTAACGAGGTCTATCAGCAATGAGCGAACATATCCATCATGTTAAAGATGACACCTTCGACAGCGAGGTTTTGAAATCCTCGACGCCGGTGTTGTTGGATTACTGGGCGGAGTGGTGCGGCCCGTGCAAAATGATCGCGCCGATTCTGGACGAAGTCGCCAAGGATTACGCCGGCAAGCTGAAAGTCGCCAAGATCAACATCGACGACAATCAAGGCACGCCGTCGAAATTCGGCGTGCGCGGCATCCCCACGCTGATGATTTTCAAGAACGGCGAAGTGTCGGCCACCAAGGTTGGCGCCATGTCCAAATCGCAGTTAAAAGCGTTTATCGACAGCCATATTTGATGGCTGTATTTGACAGTCCCAACTGATCGGACTAACCTATCTGTCGGCGCCTGAATCGCCTTGCCCGTTGTAGCTTCTGGTTAATGTAATTTCCCTCAATTCAACGGCAGGTTCGCGATTCTTGCGCGGGCGAGGGACTCTTCCCGCCCGCCTCTTCCTTCCCAGTTTTGTCTCGTAACGCCCGGTTGCGCAAGCCGTTGTTTTAACCCCCAAGCCGTACCCTCATACCATGCATTTATCCGATCTTAAAAATCTCCCTATTGGTGAATTGGTCGAGATGGCCGTCAAGAACGAAGTCGACGGCGCCAACCGGCTGCGCAAACAAGAGCTGATTTTCGCGCTCTTAAAAAACCAGGCGAAAAAGGGCGATGCGATTTACGGCGGCGGCACGTTGGAAGTGCTGCCAGATGGGTTTGGATTTTTGCGCTCGCCCGATACGTCGTACCTGGCGGGCACCGATGACATTTACGTCTCGCCCTCGCAAATCCGCCGCTTTAACCTGCACACCGGCGACACCATCGAAGGCGAGATTCGCACGCCGAAAGACGGCGAGCGTTACTTCGCGCTGGTCAAGGTGGACAAGGTCAACGGCGAAGCGCCCGATGCGGGCAAGCACAAGATTCTGTTCGAGAACCTGACGCCGTATCACCCCACCGAGCATCTCAAACTCGAACGTGAAATCAAAGCCGAGGAAAACATCACCGGCCGCATTATCGACATCATCGCGCCCATCGGCAAAGGCCAGCGCGGTTTGATCGTGTCGCCGCCCAAGGCAGGTAAGACGGTGCTGATGCAACACATCGCGCACGCGATTACCGCCAATCACCCCGAAGTGGTGCTGATTGTGCTGCTGATCGACGAGCGCCCGGAAGAGGTGACCGAAATGCGGCGTTCGGTCAAAGGCGAGGTGCTGTCCTCCACCTTTGACGAACCGGCGAGCCGCCATGTGCAAGTTGCCGAAATGGTGATCGAAAAAGCCAAGCGCCTGGTGGAACACAAAAAAGACGTGGTGATTCTGCTCGACTCGATCACGCGCCTGGCGCGCGCCTACAACACCGTGGTGCCGGCGTCCGGCAAGGTGTTAACCGGCGGTGTCGATGCTAATGCGCTGCAGCGGCCGAAGCGCTTTTTTGGCGCCGCGCGTAACGTCGAGGAGGGCGGCTCGTTAACGATTTTGGCGACCGCGCTAATCGACACCGGCAGCCGCATGGACGACGTGATCTACGAGGAGTTCAAAGGCACCGGCAACATGGAAATCCATCTCGACCGGCGCATGTACGAAAAACGCATTTTCCCCGCGATCAACGTCAATCGCTCCGGCACGCGACGCGAGGAATTGTTGTTGCCTAAGGACGTGCTGCAGAAGATTTGGATCTTGCGCAAGCTGCTGTATCCAATGGATGAGTTGGAGGCGACGGAGTTTTTGTTGGATAAAGTTCGCGCATCCAAGACCAACTCGGACTTTTTTGATTCGATGAAGCGAGGCTAATCGCGTAAATCGCGTCCGCCATGCCTGTTATGGTAGTGGACAAAAAAGTCCAGGCCATCTCCGGGGTCACATCCCCAACTGCGTTGGGGCCCCTGCTCCGCCCTCCGCGATGTCCTACTTCTTCGACTCCATGAAGCGCGGGTAGTTTGGAGTAGCAACCGTAGGATGGGTGGAGCCCTTCGACCAAGCTCAGGACAGGCTACGCGCAACCCATCACAAAGACATCGTCAGGAATGATGGGTTACGGCCTTCGGCCTGCACCCATCCTACGTTTTTAGTGCGCTTGTGGCCGATACTGCGCCAGCTTCGCCTCATCCAGCTTAAGCCCCAACCCCGGCGCATCGGGCAACGTCAATTTCCCCGACGAAATATCCATGCGCGTGGTGGTAATCGTATCGACCACTTTTAACGGCCCCACGCACTCCAGCCCCGGCACCACGTTGCGCGAGGTGGCGGATAGCATGCATTCGGCCATGGTGCTGGGGTCGAGCCCAAAGCCGTGGCCGATCACCACCGGAATGCCCGCGGCTTCAGCGCTGGCGAGCATGCGTTGCGAACGCAACAGGCCGCCCGCTTGTTTGACGCCGAATTTCACGTAGTCGGCGGCGTTAGCTTTGATCACGGCCATCAAGCTGGGATGATCGCTCACCGATTCGTCGGCCATCACCGGGATGCCGCCCAACTTGCGCACTTTCGCCAGGCCCTCGATGTCTTCCTTGGGTGCAGGCTGCTCGTAGAGCTGCATGTCATAGGGCTTGACCAGCTTGCACAGTTGTAGCGACGTGTCCGCGTCATACAAACAATTCGCATCCATGCGCAGTTTCATCGCGCTACCCACCGCCGCGCGCACCGCGGCGACGCGGTCGTGATCGGCTTGTATGCCACCGCCGCCGACTTTGATTTTGGCCGATTTAAAACCCGCGGCGAGCCAGCGCTTGGCTTCGGCGGCGGCCTTTTCCGGCGGTAGCGCGCCGATCCAGGCGTTAAATTGCACTTCGTTCATCACCGCGCCGCCCAGCAAGGTTGGCATCGACACGCCGTGGATATTGGCGGCGAGATCGACGCACGCCATTTCCGCGCCCGCGGCCGCGCCGGGTTGCGTCTCGGTGATGCGGTCGAAAAGCTCGATCAGGCGATGCAAATTCAAGGCGTCTTGCCCGATCAGCGCCGGCGCGATTTTTTCGCGCAGCGTCACCGCGAGTTCGGCGGCCGTGCCCGGCGATTTGGCGACCGCCGAGGGCTCGATGCTGCTGATACCCACCGCACCGCTCGACGCGGTCAAACGGATCACCACGCACTTGGTGACGTTTTTGGTGACGCCCGCGCTGGTGAATTCGCCGGCGAGCGGCATGTGTACGTCGAAGACTTCAACTTGTTTGATGGTGTGGGGCATGGTGGGGCCTCGTGGTCTTTATGAACAATGATCGTAGGATGGGTGTAGCGTAGCGCAACCCATCACACTTAAAAGGATGAAGGTGGACGGATGAAAACAAGCAACAACACACCATCGGTCAGGTTGTTTTCATCCTTCATCCTTCATCCTTCCGACTTCATCCTTTCGGCAGCGCATTGATGGGTTACAGCCTTCGGCTTCCGCCCATCCTACGTTATTTAGGCTCATTTGGGTTTTCGGCGCCGAATTTCTTCAATCACAATCGAATTGTCGCGCTCCGCTTCTCCGGCGGCGACGCAACCGTCGACGATGCTTAAGTAAGTTTGCGCCAACGGCAAACCCTGGCCGCGCGACCTGGCTTGTTCCAGCATCAGCAAAAAGTCCTTGCGCGTCTGGTGGATAAAGCCGTGCGGGGTGTAATCGCCGCTGACCATTTTTGGGCCCTTGATGTCCATCACCTGCGATTGCGCGGCGGATTCGCGCGCGACTTTCAAAAACGCGCCGGGGTCAAGGCCCAGTTTTTGCGCGAACACCAAACCTTCCGCCAACGCGGCGCGATTCACGCCCAAAATCAAATTGATCGCGAGTTTGGCGCGGCCGCCGCTGCCGGCGGGGCCCAGGTGATGACGGCGCGGGCAAATGGCGTCGAGTATTGCTTTGGCGGCTTCGGCTGCCGCCGGGGCGCCGCCGATCATGCCCAGCGCGTCGCCTTTTTCGGTTTGGTCGCTGGTGCCGGACACTGGCGATTCGACATAACGCAGCTTGTCCGCCGGCGTGCGCGCAACCAGCGCCTCGATGCGATCCGGGTCGCAGGTGCTGACGCAACACACGATCAGCGCGGGCTTGCCCGCGGGCCGCGCCTTGACCAGCGCGTCGACGGTTTGCTCGACTTGCTCGGTGTTAAACACCGCCAGCACGACTTGGTCGCAAGTCGCGGCGACCTGCGCCAGCGACTGGGCCGCATTGCCGCCCAACTTAACCAATGCGTCGATTTTTTGGGCATCGACGTCGTAGCCCAGCAGCGCGAGCCCCGCCGCGCGCATGCGTTTGGCGCAGGCCATGCCCATCAATCCCACGCCGATTAGACCAATTGGTGTTGCCTGACTCATCAAGTTCCCCATCGCGAAATCGAACGCCGATTATAGTGTCGCGCCCCCGCTACACTGTCGACCAGCGGGTATAATTCGCGTCGGCGCCGGTATAGCTCAGTGGTAGAGCAACCGCCTTGTAAATACAGGTCTTACTTTATAAATCAAAGACTTATCCAATATTTTACAAGGTCAAAACGGTTCACTTATTATTCACTTAGGTGAATTTTGCCTGTGAACTGTATCCAAGCAAAAAAATGGCGACAAAATTCGAGATCAATCAGCGGTCGTTTCACGGAGGCGCTGTAGTCATTTACCAACGCCCAGACCACAAAGAGCCCAAATGGCAATGTCGTATCCGAGTCCAAGGTGCCACGGGATATGTAATCAAGAGCACCCAAACTGAAGATGAATTTGAAGCAAGAAGATTTGCAGAGGATTTGTATGACGATTTGCGCCTCAAGGTGAAGTCAGGCGGTTCCCTCAAAAGCATATCTTTCACCAAAGCATTCATTGAATTTCAGAAGTCTTACAAAAATAGTGCACCAAGTCCTAGGCGCTATCTTGAGGTCACAAGAACCTTAGAAAAATACGCCTGCAAATATTTTGGCAA
>VGIF01000210.1 GCA_016868015.1 Betaproteobacteria bacterium | reverse complement strand
ATTCGCACGCTGGGCTTTGACGCGCCGTCGTTAAAGCCCGACTTGATCGCGTCGACACGCTTTCACCGGCTGCTGCGGCGCGGGCGCAGTTACGGCGAACCCATCACGCCCGAAGAGGCGCTCGCCGGCAAGCAAGGCGAGACGGGCTTACATTTCATCAGCCTCGGCGCGAGCATCGGCCGCCAGTTCGAGTTCGTGCAAGGCGCGTGGCTCGCGAGCGCCAAGTTCGCGGGCTTGGCGAGTGAAAGCGATCCGTTGCTGGGGAATCGGCTACCCGGCCCAGACGGCAGCGCGACCGATCAATTTTCGATGCCACAAGTGAACGGCCCCGATCAAAAACTGTGCGGCTTGCCGGCGTTTGTGACGGTGCGCGGTGGCGCGTATTTCTTTTTGCCGAGCCTGCGCGCGCTGCGGTATCTGGTGCAAGTGCCGGGTGCGAGCAGTGTGCGCACGATGGAGCTCAACTTGAATTCCAACGAAAGCCGCCCCGTGCCGCCGGCCAACAGCGGCAACCGCCTGCTCGATGTGATCGCCGACAGCGGGTTGTTCCTGCTGCAAATGCAGCGGCGCGTCGATCCGTGGATGCGCCCGCTGTTTAACGCCACGCTGCGCGGCGCGGCCGAGCGTTTGGTGCAGTGGCTCATCAATCTGCAGCGCAGGAACGAGGGCCTGAAGATCGCCGAGGAGCGCATGCAGCCCGGCGAGGAAGAGTATCTGCAGTCGATCATCGACACCTTCCGCCAGCAAATGAGCGGGCTATGGAAGCCCGGCGGTTACGAACGCGGCGGCAACACCAAAACGCACGGCATTGTGCGCGCGGAATTTATCGTGCATGACCATCTGCCGGAGAATTTGCGCCGCGGCATCTTCGCGGTCAAGCGCTCGTACCCGGCGTGGGTGCGTTTTTCGGGGCCGGGGCCGTATGTCACGCCGGATATCGACGACGTGGGCTTTATGAGCATCAGTGTCAAGCTGATGGACGTGCCCGGCCCCAAGTTGATGGAAGAGGAAAAATTCACCCAAGACATGTTCGGTGTGTCGACCGCGACGTTTGTCACGCCCGACACGCGCGCCAACGCGCATCTGCAAGCGTGGAGCGTGAAGAACGCGTCAATTTTTCACTTCGTCAATTTCAAGCGTCCGCATGTGCTGGATTTGATCATGCAGGAGCTTTACATCAAGACGCAGTCGAGCCCGCTCGAAGCACCATACTTTAGCTGCGTGCCGTATCTCATGGGCGAGGGGCAGGCAATGCAATATTCGTTCTGGCCAAAATACGGTAAAAAAACGCCGATCCCGCGCCTGCCGCTGCGCCCGCCCGACGACTATTTGCGCAACGCCATGATCGCCACGCTGGCCGAGCGCGATGTCGAGATAGATGTTCGCGTGCAGTTGCAAACCGATCCATTTCGGATGCCGATCGAAAACGCCGCGGTGATATGGCCGGAGCGGCTGTCGCCGCGGGTGTCGGTGGCGACCATCCACATCCTCAAACAAAAATTCGATACGCCGGAGCAAATGGCGTTCGCGCGCAAGCTCAAATTCAACCCGTGGCATTGCATCGCCGAGCATCGGCCGCTGGGCAATCAAAGCCGCGCGCGTCAGCGTATGTATTACGAGCTGTCGCAGTTCCGGCAGCAAAAAAACCAGGTGCCGCATTACGAGCCCGATGGCTCGGAGACTTTTCCGTAGCGAAAATTAAAATATTAATAAAATCAAGTGGTTACGTTATGTCATCCAAGTTGTGTGGTGGCGTGATCAACTGCGCGCGTGCGCGGTGGTATAACGCAGGCCTGACGCCGTTGCTTCTCGTTAACTCAGGAAACCATCATGAGCGATTTACCCAAATCCATACACATCTACGAACAAGGCCCGCGCGAAGGTTTTCAATTCGAAAAGGGGGCGATCCCGACCGAGCGCAAAATCGAATTGGTCGATGCGTTGTCCGACACCGGTTTGAATCACATACAGGTGTGTTCGTTCGTGCCGGCGAAGAATGTGCCGGGCTGGGCCGATGCCGAAGAAGTGGCGAACCGCTTTAATCGCAAGCCCGGCGTGCGCTACGAAGCGCTGTCGCTCAATGCCAAGGGGCTGGAGCGCATTATCGCCAACGGCCGCTTTGAAGTGACCGGCAATATTTCGCTCACCGCCTCGGAGAAGTTTTTGCTGCGCAACCAAAAGCGCACGCTCAAAGAGAACTACGACGCGCAGCACCAAATGATCGACATTTACAAGGAGCACGGCGTGCCCGTCGAGCGCGGCTCGATCATGGCGGCGTTCGGCTGCAACTTCGAGGGCGATATCCCGATCGAGCGCGTGCTTGATATGTGCAAACAGATTTTCGATCTGGCCGCGGAACACGGCCTCAACATCAAGAACCTGTCGCTCGCCGATACCATGGCGTGGGCGACGCCGTTGAGCTTAAAGCGCGTGGTCGGCGCGGTGCGCGACAAGTATCCCGATCAGGAACTCTCGCTGCATTTGCACGACACGCGCGGCATGGCGCTGGCGCTGGCCTACGCGGGCCTCGAAATGGGTGTGGCAACCTACGACGCTTGTGTGGCGGGCTTGGGCGGTTGCCCGTTCGCGGCGCACAAGGGCGCGGCGGGCAATATTTGCACCGAAGATTTGGTGTTCATGTGCGATGAGATGGGCATCGAAACCGGCGTCGATCTGGAAAAACTCGCCGATGCGGCGCGGCTGGCGGAAGAGATCGTCGGCCATGATCTGCCGGGGCAGGTGATGCGCGGTGGTACATTGAAGTCGCTGCGGGAGAAGGCGCGGTTGGCGGCGTGATTGTTGCGTTAGCGTTGTTTCAATAGCGCGCAAAAGTTTCCTTTGTCGTTCCCGCGCAGGCGGGAACCCATAACACAGCGCCACTTGAGACACCCTATGGGTTCCCGCCTGCGCGGGAACGACACGGTAATTTTTTGACCCGATCATGCAACCCAAATTAGATAACAACGCCATCGCCAAACAGCCCCTTCCCCTGCAAGGCGTCAAAGTCCTGGAACTGAGCCACATCGTCGCCGGCCCCAGCGGCGGCATGATCTTGGGCGACCTCGGCGCCGAGGTGATCAAAATTGAACACCCGGCGACCGGCGATACCTCGCGCAGCACGGCGAGCGGCGGCACCACCTTTTACACCTTCAACCGTAACAAACAATTTCTCGCGCTCGATTTAAGCCAGCCCGAGGGCAAGGCCGTTTTCGAAAAGCTGGTGGCACGCGCCGATATCGTGCTCGACAACATTGCACCGGGCGCGCTAAAGCGTTTGGGGCTCGACTACGCTTGGGGCAGCAAGGTCAACCCGCGCATCATTTATTGCTCGGTGAAGGGTTTTTTGCCTGGGCCATATGCTGACCGGCCGTTTCTCGACGAGTTGGCGCAAATGGCGGGCGGGCTCGCGTATCTGACCGGCTTTAAAGACCAGCCGATGCGCGCGGGCGCGTCGATCACCGACATCGGTGCGGCGACCTATGGCGTAATCGGCATTCTCGCGGCACTTTATCGCCGCAACCAAACCGGCGTGGGCGAGGCCATCCAAGCGGGCCTGTATGAAACCGTGGTGTTCTGGATCAGCCAGTATTTGACCAGCGCGCAAATGACCGGCGCCAACCCGCAGCCGCGCGGTACCGCCGCGAGCGGCATGGGCCGCACCATGGGCTGGGGCGTGTATCAACTGTTCCCCACGCGCGATGGGCGGCCGGTGTTCATCGCCGTCACCGGCAATCGCCACTGGCTCGGGTTGTGCGACGCGTTGGGCTTCGACGATTGGAAACACTCGCCGGAATTTAACAACAACCGCAAACGCACCGCGCAAAAGCCGCGCATCGCCGAGCGCATCGAAGCGGCGGTCAAGCAGCTTACCTACGACGACATCACCGCGCGGCTTTACCAGGTGCGGGTGCCATACGCGCCGGTGGGCACGCCGCTCGACATCAGCGACGAAAAGCACATGAACGAAGGCGAGCATTGGTTAAAGCTCAAAGTCGGCGACAGGGATTTCAAGGTGCCGAAGCTGCCGATCAGCCTGGGCGGCACGCGGGATTTTGAGATCGCCGCGCAGCCCGCATGTTTGGGCGAACACACCGATGTGATTCTGCAATCGCTGGGCTATAGCGAAGCGGAGATCGCGGCGCTGAAGGCGCAGAAGGTGGTGCTGAAATCGGATCGGATGTTGAATACCGATACGCCGGAGGGGTAACGAATTTTGTAGGGTGGGTGGAGCGCAGCGAAACCCACCTTTAGTGGTGTAGCTACGCCCGAACGGTGGGTTACGGCGCACACAGCGCGCCTCCACCCACCCTACGGCTGTTAGCTCAACACCGCTGTCTGCTTTTTCTTGATCAACTCGAAATCGATCTTCGCACCCAGCCCCGGCCCTTCCGGCACGCGCACCATGCCGTTGCGGTCGACGGTCAAATCTTCCGCCAAGCCGCACTTCTGCGTGGCATCGGGCAGCAGCACCTCGAAATATTCGCTGTTGGCGATCGCCTGAATGACATGCAGATTGGCGACGTTGTTCAACGAATTGCCGCCGTGATGCACTTCCAAATTCATGTGAAACGCTTCCGCCAGATGCGCAATTTTCAATAGCGCGGTGATGCCGCCTTTCACCGCCACGTCGCCGCGCAAAAAATCCGTGGCTTGCAGCGTCACCCACGGCGCGAAGGCCTGGAAGCCACCCGGTGAGTGTTCGGTGGCGAGGATGGGGATATCGAGTTTTTGGCGCAGCTTCACATAGTTGGTGATGTCGTCGGCGTCGAGCGGGTCTTCGTACCAATAAAAATCCAGCGCCTCTAGCGCGCGGCCCACGCGCAGCGCTTCGACGTAGTTGTACGACCAAGTGCTGTCGAGCATCAAGCGATAACCGTCACCCACCGCCTTGCGCACATGCTGGCAAATCTCGATGTCCGTTTGCCACACCGTGGGCGGATGCATTTTGTAGGCGTGAAAGCCCGCCGCTTTGATGCGTAGCGCTTCTTCGGCGTACGCTTCCTTGGAGGGCAGCACCTCGGAGCTGGCGTAAGCGGGCACCGCGTCGCGAACGCTGCCGAGCATGCGGTGTATCGGCAAACCGGCGATTTTGCCGCCGAGATCCCATAGCGCAACGTCGACGGCGCCGATGCAGCGCGCGGTCGCGTTGCGATTGCGCGGCCACATGGCTTGAAAAAGGCGCTCGCGGTTTAACGGATCTTCGCCGATCAGCAACGGCTTTAAGTATTTAATCAACAATCCCGCGTCGAGGTTCGCACCGCGGCTGGAGGAGCCGAGAAAGGCGTGACCTTCGACGCCGGCGTCGGTGGCGATGGTGACGAGTCCCAGATCGCTGCGCCCGCCGGCCATTCTGCCCGTGTGGCGACCGAATTGGCGTGCGGGTAGATCGTCCCAGGCGAAGAGGGTGACGGTGAGATCGGTGATTTTCATGTCGGCTCCATGTTGTGCGAAAGTAGTAGGGTGCGCACCGCGCACCGGTTTGAATAAGCGAAATGGTGCGCGATGCGCATCCTACTCGCTACTCCCCACGAAACGCCGTCTGATGCGACACCGTATTCTCCTGCGCGGTGACAAACTCCAGCAGGGCAGCGCGGCCGCTGTCGGTTACCTTGCGCGCGCGCGCAATCGCGCCCTTGATCGCGCCGGGATCGCTGACGCATTCGGACCATCCGCACATCGCCTTGGCCATATCGGCGTAGTTGCCGCCCAAATCGCGCGTGCGGAATAAACCATGCGAGGTTTTCATGTGCTCCGTTTCCACCGCCATCGAGTTGTTGTTGAGCACGATGGTGAGTATGGGGATACCGGAACGCACGGCGGTTTCGAAATCGAGCCCGGTCATGCCGAAGGCCGCGTCGCCCATGAAGTTCACGCAGAATTTATTCGGCGCGGCGAGTTTCGCGCCCATGGTAAGGCCCAGTCCCGTGCCCAACTGGTGCGATTTGCCCCAGCCGATGTACGAGCGCGGTATGCCGGCGCGATAAAACGGCATCATCTGATAGCGCGGGCTGCCGGAGTCGTGGGTGACGATGGCCTCATCCGGGTCGACCACTTGCATGAAGTCGCTGATCACCCGGTACGGGTTGATCGGCGTTGCCTGGCTGTTCAACTTGGGCGACCATTCGGCGAGCCAGGCTTCGCGCTTGTGGTCGATGTCCGAGCGCACCGCGCCGCCATCGCGCGCTTTATTGCCCAGCAGCTCGCGGCAAGCTTCGATGAATTGCCGCAGCACGAGTTTGGTGTCGCCGAGGATCGGATGGTCGGCGTAGTAGGCTTTGTTCAGATCGATGCTGTCGCCGGTGTTGTGAATGATCACTTTACCGCGCGGAATATTGGTGGTCATGCCGTGGCGCGTGAGCGACGAGCCTGCCGCGAACAACACATCGGCGTCCTTGATGAAGTGATACGCCATCCCCGTCATGGTGCCGCCGCCGGCGATGCCCAGTGATAACGCGTGCGATTCGGGGAACGCGCTTTTGCCGGCGAGCGTGCAGTAAATCGGGATCTGCGTGAGTTCGGCGAGTTCGAGTAATTCCGCGGTGGCTTGCGCGTAGAGCACGCCTTGACCCGCTTGGATCACCGGCCGCTTGGCGGCGAGTAAGGCCTTCGCGGCTTGCAGCACTTCTTGTGGGTTGGCCTGCGCCTTGGCGATTTTCACCGGGCGGTAGTTTTCCACCACCGCGGGATTCACTTCGGCGTTACCGACGTCGATGGGGATTTCCACCAGCGCGGGCCCCGGCCGGCCCGAACGCATTTGCGCAAACGCGCGGCGCAGCGTGTCGCCGACGCGCTGCGGTTGATTCACTTGCTCGGCGAATTTGGTAATCGTTTTATACGATTCGATCGACGAAAAATTGGGGAACACGCGGTCGCGTTCGAGCGGATGGCCCAGCGGCAATAACAGCATGGGCACGGCGTCGGAAAAGGCGGTGGCAATGCCCGCGTACGCGTTTTCCGCGCCGGGGCCGTATTGCATGGCGAAGGCGCCGGCCGGCTCGCCGTTTTGGATGCGGCTCCAACCGTCGGCGATGCCCACGCCGACGCGCTCCTGGCGGCAAATATACGGCTTGATGCCGGCCGCGGCACAGGCTTCGATCACCGCCGTCGTCGGGAACGACGGCAGGATGTGAATGTTTTCGCGTTTGAGAATTTGCGCAACGGCGTCGATGGTTCGCATGGCGGGTTCCTCGTTGAATGAAGCACGGCAAGCTATGTTGCATGCTAACGCGCGGCTTGCTCAAGGGGCAAGCGCCGCCGCGGGTGAAAACTACTGCATGGGGATGCCCACGCTCTTCACGATTTGCGTCCACTTCGCGGTGTCGCGGCGAATGATGGCGCGGTATTCGTCGGGTGTATTGGCGACGACATTGGAGCCATCCTCGGCAAAACGCTTGACGATGTCCGGGTGACGGGCGGCGGTGACTATGGCGCCGTGCAATTTGCCGAGCACGTCCTTGGGGATATGCGCCGGGCCGACGATGCCGTGCTGGCCGCCTTCATCAAAACCTTCGACGCCGGATTCGTGGATGGTCGGCAACTCCGGCGCCGCCGGCGAACGTTTGATGCTCGACACCGCCAGCGCGCGGATGCGGCCGCTACGCACGTGCGGCATGGCGGTGATCATATTGGTGAGATTGAGTTGCGTTTGCCCGGAAATAAAATCGATCATCGCCGGGCCGCCGCCTTTGTAAATGATCTGCTGAATTTTGATGCCGGTGCGTTGCGCGAACAGCTCCATCGCCAGATGCGGGCCGGTACCGGCGCCGGCCGATGCGTGGTTGAGTTCGCCGGGACGCGCCTTGGCGAGCGCGATCAAGTCCTTCACGGTTTTCACCGGCAGCGACGGGTGCACGTTCAACGAATACGGCGTCGCGGCAAGCAGCGAAATCGGCTGCATATCGCGCTCGCTTTCATAA
>VGIF01000209.1 GCA_016868015.1 Betaproteobacteria bacterium | reverse complement strand
ACCGCGCTGCCGTCGGGGATAAGCCCGATTTTTTTGAATATTTGCGAAAACTTGGCGGTGTCCGAAGCGATAATCAAATCGCTCGCCATCGCAATCGAAAAGCCGATGCCCGCCGCCACTCCGCGCACTGCCGCGATCACCGGTTTTTCGAGATACGCGATGGAGGTAATCATCGCATGGCGCGTTTGCATGCGGTAACGCGCCGCCACCGGCCCGGCGTTCACCATCGTCGTCACATCGCTGCCCGAACAAAACGCGCGGCCGGCGCCGTTGATCACCACCGCGCGCACTGCGTCGTCGGTTTTGAACTGGGTGAACAACTCGGTCAACCGGTTATACATCGGATCGGTCAACGCGTTTAATTTATCGGGGCGATTTAAGGTGACGACGGCGACGTTGCCGTCAAGTTGATAATCCACACTCACGGAATACTCCTGACAGGAACAAAACAAGCGTAAGCATAACGCAAACGCCGCGCCGATTCAGGCGTCGATCGCCGATGCCGATTTCACTTGCTCGCGCAACAAATACTTTTGAATTTTACCGGTGGAGGTCTTGGGCAGCACACCGAACACCACTTGCTTGGGCGCTTTGAAATGCGCCATGCGGCCGCGGCAGTGACCGATTATTTCATTTTCCGTCGGCGCCGTGCCCTCTTTTAACTCCACAAACGCGCACGGCACTTCGCCCCACTTGGCATCGGGCTTGGCCACCACCGCGGCCGCCAACACCGCCGGGTGGCGATACAACGCATCTTCCACTTCGATCGAGGAAATATTTTCACCGCCGGAGATGATGATGTCTTTGGAGCGATCCTTGATCTTCACATAACCGTCGGGCTGCAGCACCGCCAGATCTCCGCTGTGAAACCAGCCGCCGGCGAAGGCCTCTTGCGTGGCTGTTTCGTTTTTTAGATAGCCTTTCATGGTGATGTTGCCGCGAAACATGATTTCGCCCATGGTTTCGCCATCGCGCGGCACTTCGCGCATGGTGGCGGGGTCCATCACTGTCATGCCTTCTTGCAGGTGGTAGGCCACGCCCTGGCGGCCGTTTAACTCGGCGCGCTGTTCAACCGGCAGCGCGTTCCAGTCCTCGTGCTTGGCGCACACCGCCGCTGGGCCGTAGGTTTCGGTGAGACCATAAACGTGGGTCAAATTAAAACCCATTTTTTCCATGCCCTCGATCATCGCCACCGGCGGCGCGGCGCCCGCGACCAGACAACTCACGGTGTGGTGGATGCCCTGCTTCATCGCCGCCGGCGCGTTCAATAACAAGTTGTGCACGATCGGCGCACCGCAGTAATGCGTGACCTTGTGCGCGCGGATCAGATCGAAAATCGCCTGCGCCTCCACGCGCCGCAAGCACACATTGGTGCCCGCCGCCGCCGCGACGCTCCATGGGAAACACCAGCCGTTGCAGTGAAACATCGGCAGTGTCCACAAATAAACCGGGTGCGGCGGCATGCCCCAGGACACGATGTTGCTCACTGCGTTCAGATACGCGCCACGGTGATGGTAGACCACGCCCTTGGGGTTGCCGGTGGTGCCCGAGGTGTAATTCAACGAAATCGCGTTCCACTCGTTCGCCGGCAGGCGCCACTCGAACGCCGGGTCGCCGGTGGCGATGAATGTTTCGTAGTCGATGCCGCCGAGCGCCTTACCGCCCGCGAACGCGGCATCGTCCACATCGATCACCAACGGCTTCACTTGCGTGAGCGTCAGGGCTTTTTCGATGGTGGGCGAAAACTCGCGGTCGGTGAGCAGCACCCTGGCCTGCCCGTGATCGAGCATGAACGCAATCGCCGCGGCATCAAGCCGCGTGTTCAGCGTGTTTAACACCGCCCCCGTCATCGGCACGCCGAAATGCGCTTCGTACATCGCCGGCACGTTGGGCAACATCGCCGCCACGGTGTCGCCCGCCCCGATGCCGTGTTTGACCAAAGCCGAGGCCAGGCGCAGGCAACGCGCGTACACCTCGCTCCAAGGCAGTTGTTGCGCGCCATGAATCACCGCGATGCGTTTGGGATAAACCGCCGCCGTGCGCTTGATCAGCGACAGCGGTGTCAGCGGCGTGTAGTTCGCCGCGTTGGCATCAAGTCCGGAGGCATAAGGTTGGGCGGCGGGCATGGGCGTGTTCGACATCCGTAGCGTTTGAATGGGCAGCTATTTGGGTAGCTTATGCCTCTGCCACCCATCAATATAATACCCTTAAAATCAGGTGCTTATGAAAATACGAGCCGGGCCGGCCCTGCGCAGTGGGGGGGCATCGCCGCGATGCAGCGGCCATTACACATCTCGAGTTGAATTTTTGGGCCAGCCCACACTTTTCGTGCGGGGAGGCCCTTTTCTAGCTCGGCTAGCCGCAGCGCAACTTTGACCTCGGATCGCCTTTCGTCGAAAGGGTGCGATAGCGCGATTCACGACATGTAGCCCGACTGAACGTCAATCCATCCCCAAATCCTCCACCGGCGCCGTCAGCGCGGCACCGGGCGCGTTGCCGAGGATGCGATTGATGGTGCGTTCGATCACTTCCTTGTCGTTGTCGAACGAGCCATGCGCCGCGGGCAGGTGTTTTTTACCGTTGAAGATGTGATCGGCGTGGATCACTTCGCACGCGGGGCGGCCATCGGCTTGCGCGGGCAGGCCGTTCACCCAGTTGCGATAGCGCACCACGTCGTTCCAGAACTGCTCGTCCCACAGATCGTCATCGGTGTTGGTGACGTTGGCATCGATGCAGCGTTGCAAGCCGGCAATCGGCGTTTTACGCACGCGCTCGAACCCGCGGCACACCAGATACAGCAGGGACTTGCCGTACGGGCCGGCGCTGTCGTCCAGCTCGCGCGCGTCCGACAGCAAATGCAGCCAGGTTTTATCCGGCGCAACGGCCGCCGGTTTACGGAAATAGTCGTGCGCAAACTTAAGCGAGCACGCCGGCGCATAGAGCGTAAGCGACGCGGGTTCGAGTTTGCCCGCCATCAACTCGAGCAAATAGCCGTGCACGAACGAGCCCGCGGAATGGCCGACCAGATGAAACTCGGTGCCGGGGTAGGCCTTTCGCAGGGCCTTGAGGTTCTCGGCAATGAGTTTGAGCGCGCGGCCTTCGTTTTTTGCCTGCTCGGCGTTGTCTTTCATCTCATCCCAAATCCAACGAGCGCCGTGCGCAATGGCTTCGATCAGCTTGTCCTTGGCGTCACTGATGCCGGTGATGATTTTTTCCGCCGGCGCTTTTTCGCCGAGGTCTTCCAGCTTGGCTTGTATGGTTTCCCACACCCCGGTACGCTAGGTGTAAAACAGCGGGTAGACGCCGTTTTCCAGAAAATACGGTCCCAGTGTGCGGATGCGCGCGATGGAATCCTCTTCCTTGTTTAAACCACCGTGGGCGTAAATCATCACCTTGCGCGCTTTTTTATCGGTGTTTTTAAGCCACGCGCCGATGTTATCTTTGACCACGCGCTCCACCGCCCCTTCGGGCGTGCCGACGTCCGGCAAGCAAATACGCACCTGGCCGTTGTTGCCAGCCACCACGGTATGCTCATAGGCGCGCGCGGTGCTCCATGGCGAAACCAGAGGTGTTACCGCGCCCACGCCATCGGGCAGGCTCTCGCCGGCGAGCAGCGAAGTTTTGTGCTGCCGCGCGGTCGCGCCCGCGAGCGCCAGGTTGTTGAGCGACGCCAGCGTCTGCGGCACGCCCAGCGCGCACACCCAGGCATCGGCGCCGTTGGCCACCCAATCGGCGTAGGTGAGTACCGCAAAACTGCCCACGCCCCACTTCCCGCCCCACGAGTTTTGCACCACAAAGCCGCGCTCGTTGTAACCCACCAGCGCAAACGCGTGCCCGCCGCTGATTTTGGTGCCGGGTTTATATTCGATGACGGGCAGGGTGTCGTGGCCGATAGCGGTTTTCGGCTTGCGCGTGGTGTTGAGGTCCCAGTGATCATGCACGTCGGCGGCGACGTAAATCGCACCCATGTTTTTGATCGCCGCTTGCATATCGACCACCGAGCGGTGATTCACGCGGTAATAAACGCCAACGGGGCGCGTGGCTGCGTCCTGCGCCCAGCCGCCGTCGGGTTTGTACGGTCTTTGCGCTTGTTTCGACTTTTGAGCTTTTTTACCTTTGACCGCGGCAGCGCGGCCGGGCTTCACGCTTTGTTTCCAAAGCGATTTTTCGCATACGCCGTGCTTGTGCCAGCCCTTCATCGCGCCGCGGCAACTCGAGCCTTCATAATCCTCGCCCGGCCATTCATCGTAAAAGCGCGCAAGGTCGTAGAGCATGTGCAGGCTCACGCCGTGAAACGCCTTCACCGTGTTCGCCTCCAGCGCGCGCACCCACAGCAAATAGTTCACCACGGCGGCAAGCCCGTAACCGGTGCACGCGCCTTCGCTGCCTTGATCGAGGATCAGGCCGCTGCTCACGTAGGTCGACAAATATTTCGACAGCTTTTGCGCCTCGGGATAACGCGGCGGCAGCGATTCCAGCGGCGGCACGTATTCGCGGTCGCGCAAATCCAGCCGGTCGGGGCGTGCATCGAGAGTTACGGCTTTGCCGCTGACAACGAGCGAACGCTTGGGCATCGGGGTCTCCTGGGTTGATGTGCGGACCTACGGTTAAGCATACTGCGAAATTTTTCGCGCGCTCAATATGCCTAAAGGACTACTACACGTAAACGCGTATCAGCGAAACCCATCGCGAAACATCACCACCGCTTCCTCGATGCGCTCCACCGCGTGCACGGTAAGACCGGCGATCGCCTGCCTGGGGCGATTGGCCTTGGGGATCAGTGCATGCGTGAAACCAAGCTTCGCCGCCTCGCGCAGCCGCTCCTGCCCGCGCTGCACCGGGCGCACTTCGCCGGCGAGCCCGACTTCCCCGAACACCACCAGCTTTGCCGGCAGCGGCTTGTTTTTGAGCGAAGACACCGCCGCCATCAGCACCGCGAGGTCGGCCGCGGGCTCGGTGATGCGCACGCCACCCACCGCGTTGATAAACACGTCCTGGTCGTAACAGGCGATGCCGGCGTGGCGATGCAGCACCGCCAACAGCAACGCCAGTCGATTTTGTTCGAGGCCCACGCTAAGCCTGCGCGGATTGGGCGCATGCGCATCGTCCACCAGCGCCTGGATTTCCACCAGCATCGGCCGCGTGCCTTCTTGCGTCACCACCACGCAGGAGCCGGCGATTTCGCCGCTGTGCTGCGACAAAAACAACGCCGAGGGGTTAGACACGCCCTTCAAGCCCTTTTCGCTCATCGCGAACACGCCGAGTTCGTTCACCGCACCGTAGCGGTTTTTAAACGCGCGGATCAAGCGAAAACTCGAATGCGTGTCGCCCTCGAAATAAAGCACCGTGTCGACCATGTGCTCCAGCACGCGCGGGCCGGCGAGCGCGCCCTCCTTGGTCACATGGCCCACCAGCACAATGCAAGTCGCGCCGGATTTCGCCACGCGCGTAAGTTGCGCCGCGCACTCGCGCACCTGCGCCACCGAGCCCGGCGCGGAGGTCAGCGCCGCCGAATACAGCGTCTGGATCGAATCGATCACCGCGACGTCCGGTTTTTCGCTGTGGATCGCGGCCTGGATTTTTTCCAGATTGATTTCGGCCAGCACATGCACCTGCCGCGCATCGACATCGAGGCGCTTGGCGCGCAGCGCAATTTGCTGGGCGGATTCTTCGCCGCTGACATACAGCACTTTACGGGTCGCACCGATCACCGCCAGCGATTGCAGCAACAGCGTCGATTTACCGATACCCGGATCGCCGCCGATCAACACCACCCCGCCCGGCACCAGCCCGCCGCCCAACACACGGTCGAACTCCGCAACGCCAGAAGGAATACGCGATTCTTCTTTCGCCTCCACTTCGGACAAACGTTGCAGTTTGCCCGCCTCGGCGATCAAGCCGTAACGGTTACCGCCGCTGGGCGCTGGCTCGTTGACGCTCTCCACCAGCGTGTTCCACTGCGAACAATGCGGGCACTGGCCCTGCCACTTGAGCGACTGGCCGCCGCATTCGGTGCAGACGTAGAGGGTTTTGGCTTTGGCCATTATTTCTTCTCCACCACCGGCACGCGCGCCGCCAGCGCACACAACAATTCATAACCGACGGTGCCGGCCGCGGTTGCCACATCATCCACCGGGTTGCCTTCGCCCCACAGCGTCGCCGGCGTGCCGATGCCCGCTTGCGGCAGCGCGGTGATATCGACACACAGCATATCCATCGACACCCGGCCCACGGTGCCGGTCATCGCGCCGCCCACGCGCACCGGCGTGCCGCTGGGCGCGTGGCGCGGGTAACCGTCGGCATAGCCACAGGCGACGACGCCGATACGCATGGCGTGCCGGGCGACAAAGCTGCCGCCATAACCCACCGTGTCGCCCGGTTTTAATTGCTGCACGCCGATGATTTGCGAGCTAAGCGTCATCACCGGGCGCAAGCCGAGCGCCCCGGCGCTGACATCGGCAAACGGCGTTGCGCCGTAGAGCATGATGCCGGGGCGCACCCAGTCGGCGTGGGTTTGCGCGTAGCGAATAATCGCCGCGGAGTTGGCCACGCTGCGTGACGCTTGAACGCCTTGCGCCGCCGCCTCGAACGCGTTCAATTGCCAATCGACGCCGCGCGCATCGTCGGCGTTGGCGAAGTGGGTCATCAACGTCACTTCATCCACCGCGGGCAATGCGCGCAACGCCTGCAACGCTTGCGGCAATTGCGCCGGCGTAAACCCCAAGCGGTTCATGCCGGTGTTAAGTTTGAGCAACACCTTGAGCTTCGCGCCCGGCGGCGCGGCACGCAACATGTCGATCTGCGCCATGCCGTGCACCGCGCTGTCGATGCGGTGTGCGGCCAACAGCGGCAACTCACCCGCCTCGAAAAAACCCTCCAGCAGCACGATGCGTTGCGTGTATCCAGCCTCGCGCAGCGCCACCGCGGCCTCGAGTTCAAGCAGCGCAAAGCCGTCAACGCCCGCATCGGCCAACGCGCGCGCAACGCGCATCACGCCGTGACCGTAGGCGTTCGCTTTCACCACCGCCATCACGCGCGCGCTCGGCGCGTGCCGCCGCACCACGCTTAAGTTATGCGCGAGCGCTGCGAAGTCGATCGTGGCGGCAATAGGACGCAAAATAAAAAGTCAATTAAATCAGATAGTTACATAAAACGCTCAAAACACCCTGGCGTTATTCGATGCGGATACCCGCCTGCTTGATCACCTTAGCCCACTTTTGTGCCTCCGCTTCGATGAACGCGGCGAACTGCTCCGGCGTGTTGGTGCCGGCAACCAAGCCCATGTCCAGCAGCTTGGCTCTGACTTCGGGCACGCTAAGGGCTTTGACCACCTCGGCGTTTAAGCGCTCGATGATCGCGCGCGGCGTGCCCGCCGCCACAAAAATGCCCGCCCAGTTGACCACCGCAAAACCCGGCACGCCGGCTTCGGCCACGGTGGGCACTTCCGGCAACAACGGAAAACGCGTTGGCGCCGCCATCGCGACCGCGCGCACGCGGTTGCTGCGGATGTACGGCATACCGGTGGCGAGCGTGGCAAAAATCAGCTGAATGTTGCCGGAAAGCAAATCCACCATCGCCGGCGCGCCGCCCTTGTACGGCACATGAGTCATTTTGATGCCCGCCATGACTTTTAACATTTCCGCCGCGAGATGGTCTCCCGCGCCATTGCCCGACGAACCGAAATTCAATTCTTGCGGCCGTTGTTTGGCAAGTGCGATCAGCTCCTTGACGGTTTTCGCCGGCAGCGCCGGGTGCACCACCAGGCCATTAGGCACTTCGCCGGTGATCGTCACCGGCGCCAAATCCTTGACCGGGTCGTAAGGCATTTTGGAATACAAACTGCGATTAATGGCTATCGGCCCGATGGTCGCGATCACCATGTTGTAACCGTCGGGCGGCGATTTGGCGACTATCTCGGTGCCCAGCATGCCGCC
>VGIF01000208.1 GCA_016868015.1 Betaproteobacteria bacterium | reverse complement strand
GAACCCGGTAAACGCAACCCGTTCAGCCCGGCGCTGGTGCATGAGATGACCGGGGCGCTCACGGACTTGGCCAACGATGATGCGATCGTCGTCATTATCTTTACCGGCTCGGGCAGCGCTTTTTCGGGCGGCGCGGATTTGCGCGAAATGCGCAAGGCCACCGCGCTGGAAGACCGCGGCGAATACGAACACATCCTCACGCTTAACAAGCTGATTTGGAACTACCCCAAAGTCACCATCTCCGCGATCAACGGTCCGGCGCTCGGACTGGGCGCGAATCTGGTGGGCTGGTGCGATCTCGCCATCGCCGAAGAGCGTGCGACGCTGGGCTACCCCGAAGTGCGCGCGGGCATTGCTTCAGCCACGGTGATTCCGGTGCTGTTGCGGGTGATGGGCCGCAAGGCCATGAATGAAATGCTGTTCACCGGCCGCGCCATCAGTGCCGCCGAAGCGCACTGCTTGGGGCTGGTCAATCGGGTGGTGCCCGATGGCACATCGGTTGCCGCCGCCGCAGAACTCGCGCTGGAGATCGCGCGCAACGAGCCGCATGGCCTTGCCTTTACCAAGGAAGTGGTGCGCACGGTCACCGACATGGAATACCACAAGTCCATTGAATACGCGCGCGATATCCGCGTGATCTCACGCCTGCATCCACGCTTCCAGGCGCGCATCGACAAGTATCTGTCAAGCCGCGAGGCGCGCAAGGATCCCCAATGAGCCTGCCGTTGAAAGTTCGCGGGGAGCATTCGGGGTGAGAGAGCACCGGGCGCGCCCGCACTTGGGGTCCATGCGACCGGGGGCATTATGAACTCTTGTTCTCTCTCTTTTTCATACCGTCATGCAAGAGTACTGCATGTGTTTGGAAGCATCTGGAGGCTACAGTGAGCGCGACAGTTTTTGTAAATGGGGCCAATGGCCATCTTGGGTTCAACCTTGCGAAATCACTTTTGGAACGTGGATACAAGGTGCGCTGCTCGGTACGTGATCCGGGTAACGATGCGACAGTGGCCCATCTTGCGGCTGCGGGCTTGACAGACATCGTGGCGCTGGATGTGACAGATGGTGAGCGCTTCACACAGGTTTGCAAGGGCATAGACATTTTGTTCCATGTCGCCGCCACCTACAAGTATTGGACCCCCACCCAGGCGTCGGTGACGCAATTGCTCCGCGATTCAACGGAAGGTGCCTTAAATGCCGTGCGCGCGGCTGCGGCTAATGATGTTCGCAAGCTTGTATTCACCTCGTCAATCGTGACGCTGCCCCTAACAGATTCGCCGCAGAACAAGGTTGACGAGACTCGATGGCGTACTGATTTGCGGGTGCCCTACTTTCGCGCCAAGACCGAAGCGGAGAGGCTCGCTTGGGACTTAAGCCGCGAGGCAGGCCTTGAAATGGTCGCCGTTCTGCCAGCCGCGATCATTGGCCCGGGTTTCAAACGCCACACCACATCCACGATGATGGTCGAGAATATTATGCGGGGTGCGTTTCGGACCGGGGCTCCCCGCTTGAATTTCCCCGCGGTAGATGTCCGTGATGTGGTTGAAGGTCACATCCTGGCGGCAGAATCAGATGTCACCGGTCGTTTCATAATTTGCAATGATGAGGTCATGCCGCTTAGGAATATGATCATGGTCATGCATAGGATCGACCGTCGCATTCCGAAATCATGGTGTAGTCTGCCCAATTCCATACTCGCCTTCGGCACTTTCTTCGACTGGCTCAATGCAAAAACGCTAGGAACCCATCGCGCGCTCACGAGCGAATTTTTGGGTTCGGTGAAAGGCAAATGGTGGGCGTTCTCGAACGAACGCGCCAAGCAAGCACTTGGATGGCAACAGCGCATCTCTTTGTCGCAGAGCCTTGCAGACACGATTTCCGCTATAAGAGAGTTGAACTCATAGCGCGCAGGACCACGGGACGAAGGTGCAGGGACGAAGGGGACGGAAAAGGCGAAGGAAAAGGCGAAAGAAAAATAGGCGAAATGGTCAGGAGGCGAAAGCCAGGTCGAGGCGAAGGGGTCCGAGGCGAAGGGTCAGGGCGAAGGGAGCAGGTCTTTTAAGTATTTCCTGCAAACGGCTTATCTAACGCGATACGCTTCGCCCCTCGCCCCTCACGATTTTTTCCGCGCCAAAAACGCATTTACCCGCTCGTTAAATTCCGGTGTGCCGAACACCACCGCCATGTGCGACGAAATCATGTCCAGATGCGCGGCAAGCGTGCCGCCGGACATGGCGTGATACACCGCGCGTTTCATCATCCACACCGCTTCATGCGGCTGCCTGGCGATTTCACGTGCGAGTTTCATTGCGGCATCCAAGATCTTCCCATCGGGCAGCACGTGGCTGACGATGCCGATGCGTTCGGCTTCCGTGGCATTCACCACGCGGCCGGTCCATAACATTTCGAGTGCGCGCGAGATGCCCACCACGCGCGGCAAAAACCAGGTGCCGCCGTCGCCGGAGATCACGCCCATGTTGATGTAGCTCTCGGCAAACGTGGCGCTGGCCACACACATGCGAATGTCGCACATCAGCGCCATGTCGAGCCCCGCGCCGCGCGCAGCACCATTGACCGCGGCGATCACCGGAATTTCCAGGCGCTCCATTGCCAGCGGTATGCGCTGAATCTGCTTCCACAAATAATTTTTGCGCTGCACATTCGGCGCGGTTTGCATGATCACCATGTCATCGGTGTCGCCGCCGGCGCAGAACGCGCGCCCCACGCCGGTCAACACCATCGCGCGCACCTCGCGATCGTCGGCGATTTGGTTAAGCGCCTCGGTCCACTCGGCGATCATCTGCTGCGAAAACGCGTTGAGCCGGTCGGGGCGGTTTAGTTCGAGCAGTGCGATGCCATCGCCATCGATGTTTAGCTTGATGCATTGGAAAGCCATGGTGAGCCTCGATCGACTATTTTCGAAAGCGGCAAGTGTAGCGCTACTCGGCGCTATTGCCCGCCTGTGTGGCGACGAAATCGCTGCCGCTGGGCGGGAACGGCGCCATCAGCTGCATCGGCCAGGCCGGAGGGCGGGCAGCATCAGGCGCCTGCGCATAGCGGCGGCCCGTGCTTGCCGCGGCGATAAGCGCAAGCAGAATCAATGGTGCGCCGCAAGGCGATTTGCGCATGATCACGAGTAACCCCGGTGAGTAAGGACGGCGCATTTTACAGATTCATGTCCTCGGCGGTAGCATCGGCGTATGAGTCATTCACCTCGCCGCGCCGGGTTAAGCAGCGGCTTTGATTTTTCTGCCTATGTACGCGCCGATGATGTCGCCGCCTGGCTGCAGGGTACGGGCGAACCCTTGGGACTTACGCAGAGGCTGGTTGCACAACGCAACGCGTTGCCGCCGTTGGAACTCTTTTTTGGCATCTCAGCGAGCAAAACCTTAAAACCCGAATACGCCGACCGATTCAAATTTCGTGCGTTAAACGGCGCGGGCACCAACCGCACGCTGACGGCGGCGAACGTCGCCGACATCATGCCGGTGCATGTCTCTGCCATACCCAACCTCGTGCGCGCGCGCACGATCTGCATCGATGTGTTGTTGCTGCGCGTGCGGCCGCATCCCAAGCCAGGTTATTTCTCCGCCGGCGTCATGGTGGATTTTTTGCCGGCGATGTTGCAAGCCGCGCGTTGTGTGATTGCGGAAATCGACGAGCGGCTGCCGCTTACCGCGCACGACGCGCTGGTACCCGCCGATAAAATCACCGTACTGACCGAGTGCGACGCCGACGAAGTGCAAATGCCCGACCCCGAGCCGACGGAACTGGAGATGCAAGTCGCGCGGCATGTCGCGGGCTTGATCCCCGACGGCGCGACGATACAGCTCGGCGTCGGCGGCTTGCCGGTGGCGGTATGCCGCGCGCTGATGCAGCACAAAGACCTCGGTGTGCACAGCGGGGTGATTTCCGACATCGTGGCCGATCTGGTGGAAAAGGGCGTGATCACCAACGCGAAAAAAAGCATCGACGTGGGGCGCATCGTCACCGGCGGTTTGTTCGGCAGCCGACGGCTGAGTCAATTTGCCGACGGCAACGACATGATCGAAATGCGTTCGTCCGACTATACCCACAGCCAACTGACGCTTTCGCGCGTGCACAACTTGTTCGGCATCAACTCCGGCGTCGAAGTCGATTTGACCGGCAACGTCAATGCGGAAATTGCCGCGGGGCGGTATCTCGGCGCCATCGGCGGGCAAGCGGATTTCGTGCGTGGCGCCGTCGCGTCTCCCGGTGGGCGCTCGATCATTGCGCTGCCCTCGGCGACGCCCGACGGCAAGCACTCGCGCATCGTCGCCTCGCTCGACGGCCGCCCGGTGACCACCACGCGCGCGGATAACGATATTGTCGTCACCGAATACGGTGTGGCCGATCTTCGCGGGCGCTCGCTTTCCGAACGCGCGGCGCGGCTGCGCGCGATTGCGCATCCGGCGTTTCGCGATCAACTCAAACTCAAGTAACCCGCCATGTCCACCGAATCCAGCGTCATCGTCACGAAATCCAGCGACGGTATCATCGACATACGCTTGAATCGCCCCGACCGCTTGAACGCGCTGGGGGTGCAGATGACGAATGCGCTGCTCGCCGCGATTAACAACGCGGTGGCCGGCCAGGCGCGCGTGATCGTGGTGCGCGGTACCGGCCGCGGCTTTTGTGCCGGCGCGGATTTAAAAGAGCGCCGCGACATGGACGAAGCCGCGCGCGTCGCACACAACCGCGCGATCAATGCCGCGGTGAATGCATTGGACGATGCGCCGATGCCGACGATCTGCGCCATCAACGGCTTGGCGATGGGCGGCGGCTGCGAAATCGCGCTGGCTTGTGATTTGCGTTACATCGCCGAGGAGGCGCAGATCGGGCTTACCGAAGCGCGTATCGGTGCCATCCCTGGCGCGGGCGGCACGCAGCGCTTGCCGCGCGTGATCGGGGCGACGCGTGCGCTGGAAATGATTTTGACGGGCGAGCCGATTACCGGTAAGTGCGCGGCGGAAATCGGGCTGGTCAACGCTGCGGTTGCTGCAGATCAACTCGATGCGCACGTCAATCGCATCGCTGGCGTGTTAGCCTCACGCTCGCCCAGCGGCGCGCAAACCGCCAAGCGCGTGGTTTATAACGGCTTGGAAAAATCGCTTGCCGACGGCCTGCTGCTCGAAGGCGCCGCGCTGCGCGATATTCTCGCCTCGACGGATTACGCGGAAGGCCTGGCGGCGTTCGCGGAAAGGCGCGCGCCGAGGTTTGGGCAGATTAATTAATGACCTTTTAGTTTCTCAGGAGTCTGTATGCATCTCGAACTCACCCAAGATCAGCGCGCCATGGTCAATACCGTGCGCGAACTGGTGCAGGATAAATTTAAACCCAACGCACTGAAATACATGGACGGCACCTTCCCGTGGGAGAACATGCGCGATCTCGCCAAAATCGGCGTGCTCGGCATGGCGGTGCCGGAGGAATACGGTGGGCTGGGCATGCCGGTGCTCGACACGGTGCTGGTGCTGGAAGAAATTGCCAAGGGCTGTTACGTCACGGCGATGGACGTGATGGGCGAAGTCGGCACGCAGGTGCGCGTGGTTTCCGGCTTCGCGCCGGAGCACTTGAAGCGCAAGTGGCTGCCCGGCGTGTGCACGGCGGACACCATCCTCGCCATTTGCATGACCGAGCCGCACGCCGGCACTGATGTCGGCAACTATCGCACCAACTGCGATATCAAGGGTGATAAGGTCGTTTTGAACGGCGTGAAAACGCTGATCAGCCGCGTCGGCGATGCGCATTTGTATGTGGTGTTCACGCGCGTGAACAAACTGCCGGGGCGCGACGGCATCGGCTGTGTGTTGGTCGAAGCCGACCGGCCGGGCTTTGAAATCACCGCGAAGTATCACACCATGGGCGGCGAGCACTTGGCCGAGATACGCTTTAACAACATCGAGCTGCCGCTGGAAAACCTGGTGTTGAAGGAAGGCGGCTTCAAAAAACTCATCAACGCGTTTAACACGCAGCGCTGCTTGAACCCCAGCGTGTCGCTGGGCTTGGCGGAAGGCGCGTTCGAGGAAGCGGTGAAATACGCGCGCGACCGCAGCGCGTTTGGCCGGCCGATCGGCGAGTTTCAAGCGATCCGCCACAAGCTCGCCGAGATGTACCGCGACATCGAAGCCAGCCGTTCTATTCTTTATCGAGCGGCGGCGAGCGCGAACCCGTATCCCGATCCGTATATGGCGGCGATGGCGAAAATCACCGTGAACGAAATGTCGTTGCGCGTGACCAGCGATGCGATTCAAGTGCACGGCGGTTATGGCTTCACCGATGAATTCCCGGTGTCGCGTTATTATCGCGGCGCGCGCTACGGCACGCTGGGCGGCGGCACCACCGAGACGCTGAAGGAATTGCTGGGCAAAAAAATCCTGAAGGATTTTCCGCGCGATGGTTTTCTCGGCATGAATAATTTTTGATTCAAAAAATATTTAATAAAATCAAATACTTACGATTTATACGTTTATGGCTCCGTACCCGCTCACCGGCATCACCGTTCTCGATCTTTCACACATCTACGCCGGGCCCTATTGCACGTTTTTGCTGGCGATGGCGGGCGCCAACGTGATCAAGATCGAGCCGCGCGAAGGCGAAAACTTGCGCAGCCGCGGCGACATGGGCGGCGCCGATTTGCCGTTTGCGATGTTGAACTCCAACAAGCAATCGGTGACGCTGAATCTCAAAACCGAGCAAGGCAAGGCGCTGTTTCGTGAAATGGCGGCGCGCGCCGACATCGTGGTGGAAAATTTCGCACCGGGCGTGATGGATCGTCTCGGTTTGGGCGCGGCGGCGCTCACCCAAATCAATCCGCGTTTGATCTACGGCTCCAGCACCGGTTATGGCAAAACCGGCCCCTATCGCGATTACCCGGCGATGGACCTGGTGATGCAGGCGATGTGCGGAGTCGTCGATGCCACCGGCTATCCCGACTTGCCGCCGGTCAAGGCGGGCGCGGCGATGTGCGACTTCGGCGCCGGCGTGCATTTGTACGGCGCGATCATGACCGCGCTGTATGAACGCGAGCGCACCGGCAAAGGCCGCGTGGTCGAAGTGTCGATGCAAGATGCCGTCTACGCCTCGCTTGCGTCGAACTACGGCATGCTGCACGCGCGCGGCGCCGCGGCTCCCGCGCGCACCGGCAACCGCCACGCAGGGCTGGGCATTTCGCCCTACAACGCGTATGAAACCAAAGACGGCTTCGTGGTGTTAAACGCGCCCAACGATCACCACTTCCGCGCGGTGCTCGACGTAATGGAGCGCGCCGATCTTAAAACCGACCCGCGCTTTCTCACGCGCGCCACGCGCGTCGCCAACATGGCGGCGGTGGACGAGCTGCTGCAAAGCTGGACCAAAACGCGCCTAAAACACGACGTCGCCAAACGCATGATCGCCGCCGGCGTGCCCTGCGCGGCGGTGCGCACCATCGCCGAAGTGATGAACGACGAAAACATGCACGCGCGCGGCAGTTTGCAGTGGGTCGATCACCCCGTCATGGGCCGCGTGGTGCTGCCGAATTCACCACTGGTTTTTGAAGGTACCGAGCGGCATCCGATCGAGCCGAATTTGCCGCTGGGGGCGAGTAATGATGCGGTGTTTGGTGAGTGGTTGGGGCACTCGGCGGAGGAGGTGGCGGGGTTGAAGGCTGGGGGGGTGATTTAGGCGCGTAACAGATCGCTTTTGTTTTTCGTTCGTGCTGAGCTTGTCGAAGCATGAACGCACTTTTCGTCGTTCGTGCTGGCCTGAGAGCCTCGATCGATGAGACCTGTTTTTCGTGCTAAAATGAGCACCTTTAAAGGCTCTCTACTAAGGATACGCTGATCAAGTAGGTAAAAGGTGCGCCCGAGGAAAGCGATGATGCCGATTATGCGAAATGAATGCTGATTTCATCAGGCCGAAGGCGCTTTCGATGTTTAATTCGGTGTTTTTCGCCGTTTTAGGCTTCCGCTGCACGCACTTATCCCGTGAGCGGCCTATCCCATTTGTAAATGTTCACCATCGCCAGCATCGCAAAGGCGCGATTGGCGTTCT
>VGIF01000207.1 GCA_016868015.1 Betaproteobacteria bacterium | reverse complement strand
TCGATAGCACGTAAATTGCCCGTACAATATGCCCGTTTTTTTGAAAACAACCTCTAGGGGGAGGACAAGAATGGATGATGCAGTTAAATGCGCCGGTGCGACCGGCAAAATCTGTGTGCTGGCGCTGGCGTGGGCGGTGCTGCCGGCCGCTCAGCAGGCGATGGCGGCGGATGCCGTGAAGAGTTTTCCTAACCGGCCTATCCGCATGCTGATGCCGAATGCACCGGGCAGTTCCACTGATACGCTGGGCCGGATCGTTGCCCACAAGCTGGGCGAGGTGCTGGGACAGCAGGTGGTGGTCGATAATCGTGCCGGCGCCGGCGGCGTGCTCGGCATGGAAATCGCCAAGAACGCCAATCCCGACGGCTACACGCTGATCTCGGCTTCCACCGCGGCGATGACCATCGCGCCGCATATCCAGAAGAAGCTTTCCTACGATCCGATGAAGGATTTTGCCTTTCTGTCGTTGTTTGCGGTGACGCCCAATGTGCTGGTGGTCAATCCCTCGCTGCCGGTGAAATCGGTGAAAGATCTGATCGAGTTCACCAAGGCGAAGGCGGGGCAGGTGCACATGGCCTCCGCCGGGCCGGGGTCGCAAAGCCACTTGGCGGGGGTGTTGTTAAAGACCATGGGCAAGTTCGATTCGCTGCATGTACCGTACAAGGGCGGGGCGTCCACCACGGCGGTGGCGGCGGGTGAATCGCACTGGTCGATCAATCCGGCGCCGTCGGTACAAAGCCTGGTCAAAGCCGGGCGTCTGCGGGCCGTTGCGCACACGCTGCCGAACCGCACGGCGCTGCTCGGCGACATGCCGACAGTCGCCGAAACCGTGCCGGGGTATAACTACGGGGGCTGGCAGGGGTTGCTCGCGCCGCGAGCTACGCCCAAGCCGATACTCGACAAACTACGCGATGGGTTGATCAAGACGATGAACCTGCCTGAAATCCGCGAGGCGCTGAATAAACAGGGCGCGGAAGTGGTGACCAACACACCCGGTGAGTTCTTCAAGTTCGTGCAGGAGGAGTTCAGCAAATTCGGGCCGGTGGTCAAACTGGCGGGCTTGAAGGTGGAGTAGCCGCGGATAACGTCGAATAGCGCAGCGGCGGGACGATGCCGTACCGCCGTCAAGCGCCGCCGTTGGATTTAAATGCTAAGGAAACACTGAACAAGTCCTTCGACGAGCTCAGGACGAACGCTAAGTTGTTGAGGGGTTCGACCAGATCGACTACCTCGACAGAATCAGCCAGCACCTCGCGCGCACTTTTGTTGATCAAGGCGAGACCCCGGGTGGCGGCGGGCCGGGTGAGCACGTCGGCCAACTCGATTGATGATTGATGCGCGTGCTTGCCCCGCACATCCGTAACGCTCGCCTCGCGCGTTACCTCACGCGTTACTTCAGCGTCGCCGCCACCTTGCTCACATCTTGCGGCGAGCGCTCGCCTGCGAGCGGCGTGCCGGGGATCAAATATTTGCCCATGCCTTCCAGCGTGCCCACCAGCACCGGCTCGTAGCCGACGTCGCGGATTAGCGCGGAGGCGATGCCGATCGCTTCTTTATCGTTGCCGGCGATCGGCATGCCCATGCGCTCGGCCGCCGGCGTTTCGCGCGCCTTGGCCATGCGTGCAAAACCGACGGCGTTAAACGCGCGCACGATGCGCGCGCCGGGTAAAAATTCCTGCGAGGCCACACCCGCGCCGCGTTCACGCGCGGCCACCGCCATGTCGCCGTCGCGCGCGACGATGGGGTTGGAGGTGTCGATGATAATTTTGCCTTTGATGAGATCGGCCAAATCCTTGCCGACGCTGGGCAGCGCGGCGTACGGCACCGATATCAGCAGCACGTTGCCGAACGCGGCCGCTTCGCGCGGCGTGCCGGCGCGCGCGCCGCCGCCCAGGCTTGCCGCGAGTTTTTTGTCGGCTTCAAGATCGAGCAAGGAGAACATCACTTCGTGCCCGGCCTTGACCCACGCGCTGCCCACCGCGCCGCCGACGCGGCCGGCGCCGATGATGCCGATTCTGGTTTTACCGGCGCTTTGCGCGAGCGCGCGCAACGGCAGGCTTGACAGCGTCACCGTGCTGGCGGCGGCGATTAAAAACGCGCGGCGGTGGTGTGCGATGCGCTTGTTCATCGGGTTCTCCCAAACGGGTTGAAGGTTTGTGCACGCCAACCATAGCCGTGTTAACGCTGTTGTGCAAGCCGTGTGGGTTTGCGCAATGGCGGTTTCGTGCTGACGGCGGTTAAGTGATATTCTCGCGCCGCTACAACGATTGCGCGTAACCCAGTTAATCGAAAACCATGACTACCATCGATCTGCACAACCACGTCGTTCCCCCCACCGTCATCGAGGCCATCCGCGCCAATCCCGAGCGCTTTCACACGCGCATCGTCGAAAAAGATGACAAAACGTTTTTCGACGTGCACGGCAACTTGGCGGAGCTGCGGCCGGAGTTTTTTAACGTCGACGCGAAACTAGCGTGGATGGACAGCGTGGGCATGGATATCGCCGGTCTTTCGGTGGGCCCGCCGATTTATTTTTACAACCTCGCGCCCGACGCGGGGCTCGAAGCGGCCAAGCTTGCCAACGACGGCATCGCGCAAATGGTGGCGAAATATCCGGCGCGGCTGCGTGGGCTTGCGCATTTGCCGATGCAAGACCCCGATGCGGCGATTAGCGAACTCGAACGCGTGGTCAAAGCGTATAACTTCAAAGGTATCGAGATGGGCACGTCCATCGAAGGCCTGCCGCTTGCCGCCATGAAGTTTCGCAAGGTGTTGAAAACCGCCGAGCAATTGGGTTGTTTTGTTTTTACCCACCCGTATCAGTGCCTTGCCGAAGGCTGGATGGACGATTACTACCTGAGCAACTTCATCGGTTTTCCGCTCGATACCACCATGATGGTGGCGCACTTGATGTTTAGCGGTGCGTTGGACGAGTGTAAAGACCTGAAGATTCTGCTGGCGCACGGCGGTGGCTTTGTGCCGTATCAGATTGGGCGTTTTGTGCACGGCCATCGCGTGCGCCACGAACCGAAGGTCAACAACGCCAGTTCGCCGCGCGATTTGCTGCGGCGGTTTTATTTCGATTGCTTGACGCATGACCCGCAGGCCGCGCGCCATTTGATCAACCGCGTCGGCGCCGATCGCGTGGTGATCGGCACCGATCATCCGTTCGATATGGGGCCGGAGCGGCCGATCGAGGATCTCGATAAAATTCCGGGACTCACCGCGGCCGAGCGCGCGCAGGTGAGCAGTCTCACCGCGCGTGTGTTGCTGGGTGAATAGGCTAAAAAAGATCAATAAAATCAACTAGTTACAAAAACAATTATAATACACCGCAAATGAACCGCCCGCTGAAAATCGTGCACACTTCGGATGTGCATCTGAATGACGAGCCGCGCGGCGTCGAGGTGCGCGATGCGTTTGCGCAGGTCGTCGATACCGTGATCGACACCGCATCGGATCTTTTTTTGATCGCCGGTGATTTGTTCGACCACAACGACGTCAGCCGCGACACCGTCGAGTTTGTCTACCAACAGCTCGCGCGCGTATCGTGCCCGACGGTGATGATCGTCGGCAATCACGACGTGTGGGACGAGCGCTCGGTGGTCAAGCGCATGGATTTTCGCAGGGCCGGGCGGCACGTCACGCTGCTGAATGAAGCCGAAGGCAAGCAGGTGGTGATTCCCGAGTTGCACACAACCGTATGGGGCCGCTGCATGCTCGATCACGATTTGTCCAACAAACCGATGGCCGGCGCGCCGGCGCGCGTGGCGAACATGTGGCACATCGGCCTTGCGCACGGCATGTACACCGACGAGCCCGATTTGCAGCGTTCATCCTTGATCACGCCGCGCGAGATCGAGGCCTCCGGCTTTGACTATCTGGCGCTGGGCCACGTGCACGCGCACCGCCAAATGCGCCACGGCGAAACGCTCGCGTGTTATCCGGGCGTGGCGGCGGCGCACATCGGCACCATCGAACATGGCTGTGTCGCGCTGGTGACGTTGACACCGGGTAAGGGTGCCAAGGCCGTGGCGCATGTGCTGGGCGAGGAACGAGCGCGCAAACGCGCATAAATCGTAAAGGTAGAGGCCGCAGGCCGTAACCCATCACGCATCACTGTTTTGCTGTAAATCTGTCCTCAATGCCTCGTACCGGTATACCCGATAGACGCAGTGCCCGGCGTAAACGCGGCAAATAGCCGTAGCCCGGAAGGATCGCAGCGAATTCCGGGATAGTATCCAGTAACAGTCCAGTATCGCCGCAGCCGGGTAGCCGGCGGCACATTTTTCTTCGCGGTCAATTTGCACGACCTGCGGCGTTCCTTGCTCGCCGACCATGCCGACGCACTGCGCTAAAACACGAGCATGTGCTCATGTATTGCCTCGTGAATTGCCTTTAGGGTGTGGTGGTGCGCGAGCTTGGGCGTGTCGTAGGGGGGGGCAACAGGACCTGTACGCAGCCGTAGTCCAGAACTGCTGTATATATTTAAGTATTTGATTTTATTGATAATTTTTTAATGCTGCGCAGGCCATGGCCGCAGCCGCTATGATTGCGCCCCTTTGCAACCAGGCGATTAGGCGGCACCGCGTTGATTCACTTTCGCAACCTCACACTGGCGCGCGGCGCGCGCAAGCTCATCAGCGACGCCAGCCTGCAAATTCACGCCGGTTGGCGCGTGGGCCTGGTCGGCGCCAACGGCAGCGGCAAATCGAGTTTGTTCGCGTTGCTGCGCGGTGAACTGCACGCCGATCTGGGCGATTGCGAATTGCCGCCGGCGTGGCGCATTGCGTCGGTGGCGCAGGAGACGCCCGCACTCGAGGTGCCGGCGATCGACTATGTGCTCGATGGCGACACCGAGTTGCGCGCGATCGAGCGCGAGCTGGGTGAAGCCCAAGCCCGGCACGACGGCGGCCGCGTTGGCGAACTGCATGCGCGGCTTGCCGATATCGACGGCTACGGCGCACGGGCGCGCGCGGCATCGTTGCTGGCGGGGCTGGGTTTTTCGACTGACGAAATCGAGCGCCCGGTGGCGAGTTTTTCCGGCGGCTGGCGCATGCGTTTGAATCTCGCGCAGGCGTTGGTGAGCCGCTGCGATCTGATGCTGCTCGATGAGCCGACCAACCATCTCGATCTCGATGCGGTGGTGTGGCTCGAACAATGGCTCGCCGCGTTTCGCGGCACGCTGATCGTGGTGTCGCACGACCGCGATTTTCTCGATGGCTGCGTCACGCACTTGTTGCACATCTACGCCGGGCAATTGACGCTGTACACTGGCAACTACAGCGCGTTCGAGACGCAGCGCGCGGCGCAACTGGCGGTGCAGCAGGCGATGTACGATAAGCAGCAGCGCCAAATCGCGCATTTGGAAAAATACATCAACCGCTTTCGCGCCCAGGCCACCAAGGCGCGGCAGGCGCAAAGCCGCTTGAAGGCGCTCGCGCGCATGGAGCGCATCAGCGCGGCGCACGTGGATTCGCCGTTTGAATTCGAGTTCATGCAGCCCGAACGCGCGCCCGATCCGATGTTGACGCTGGACGAGGTTGATGCCGGTTACGGCGGCATGCCGGTGATCGGGAACGTGAAGCTCACGCTGCGCCCCGGTGCGCGCATCGGTTTGCTGGGGCCCAACGGCGCGGGTAAATCGACGCTGATCAAACTGCTGGCGGGTGAACACGCGCCGCTCAACGGTAAACGTTTAGAGGGCAGGGGACTTGCCATCGGTTATTTTGCGCAGCATCAGTTGGAGCAGTTACGCGAGGACGAATCGCCGATGTGGCATTTGGTGAAGCGCGAGCCGCGCACGCGTGAGCAGGATTTGCGAAATTATCTTGGCGGCTTCGATTTTCGCGGCAACATGGCGGATACCCAAGTCGCGCCGTTTTCCGGCGGCGAGAAATCGCGCCTGGCGCTGGCGTTGATGATCCGCACGCGGCCCAATTTGCTGCTGCTCGATGAGCCGACCAATCACCTCGATCTGGAAATGCGCCATGCGTTAAACGTGGCGCTCGCCGAATACGAAGGCAGCCTTGTGCTGGTGTCGCATGATCGCGCGTTGTTGCGCAGCGTGTGCGATAGCTTCTTGCTGGTGGCCGATGGCAAAGTGACCGAGTTCGACGGCGACGTCGACGATTACCTGGCGTGGCTCAGCGCGCGGCGAGCCGCCAAGGCGGCGCCCGCTGAAAAGCCCGCGCGCAGCGAGACACGCGCCGCACCCAAAACAAGCAAACCCGTGGGCGGGCGCAAACCGCTTGAACGCGAAGCCGAAAAACTCGAACGCGAGTTGACCAAGCTAAACCACGAAAAACAAACGCTCGATACGCGGCTCGCCGACCCCGCGCTGTATCAACAAGCAAGCACGAGTGACTTGCGCGCGATGGCCGAGCGGCAAACGGTGCTCGCGCAGTTGATCGAGGCGGCGGAGCATCGCTGGTTGCAAGTGCATGCCGAATTGGATGCACTGGGTGTTCAGTAAAATATATAATAAAAACAAATACTTATAAAAAATTCCAGCGTAACATACCGCCATCGTCAGGGCAGCGAAAGCCGCCACCCCAATCGCAACCCGCGCCGCGTGGGCGCTAAATGGGATGACTGACGCAAACGACATGCACCGACCCGCCACCCTCGCCCTGGCTCTCCCCGTTGCGCTTGCCGCGCAAACCTTCACCGCTGCCGCGATGTTCGCGCCGAGCGTACTGGCGCCGGCGGCGAGCCTGGACATCGGGGTGCCGGCGTCCGCCGTGGGCGTGATGACGTCGATCATCTACCTCGCCGCCGCGTTCGCCGCGCCGCAAGCGGGCGCGCGCGTGGCCCGGTTCGGGGCGCTGCGCGTGTCGCAGATCGGATTGTTGATCGCGGCGCTGGGGCTTGCGCTGGCGACGATTGCGCATCCGCTGATGGCGTTGCTCGCGGCGGTGGTGATCGGGCTCGGTTACGGGCCGTCAACGCCGTCTGGCTCGGCGCTGCTGGCCGAGCGCACGCCGCTCAGGGTGTTTAATCTGGTGATGTCGATCCGCCAGATGGGCGTGCCGCTGGGCGGGGCGTTGGCTGGTGTTGCATTGCCGTGGCTGATACTCGCGGCGGGCTGGCGCGTGGCGGCGCTGTTCGCGGCGGCGACCTGTGTGCTGATCGCAGCGGCGTTACAAACGGTGCGCGCGCGTTTTGATCATCCACTGGCGGGCAGGGCCGTGGGCAAAACGGGCTTTATCGACGCGCTGCGCATCGTACTGGCGCACCGTGCGCTGCGCCGCGTCTCGTTTTCCGCGTTTTTGCTGGGCGGCGTGCAACTTTGTTATGCAAGCTTTCTGGTGGTGTTTTTGGTCGAACACGCAAGCATGAGCATGGTGCGCTCGGGGGCGGTGTTATCCGCCGGCATGCTGGCCGGCATGGTGGGCCGCCTGGCGTGGGGCGCACTGGCCGACTGGGTGGGTGACGCGCGCAAGGTGTTAAGCGGCTTGAGCGTGGTGACGGCGTTGTGCGCGGCATTGATGACGCAAGTGAGCGCGCAATGGCCGTACGCGGCGGTGGTGCTGCTGGCGATGGTGTTCGGCGCGTGCACGCTCGGCTGGAACGGGGTGTACATCGCCGAGCTCGCGCGCCTCGCGCCGCCGGGCAAAGTCGCCGCGGTGACCGGCGCTTCGCTGTTTTTCGCCTATGGCGGGGCGGTCGCGGTGCCGCCGCTGTTCGCGTTGGCACGCCTGATGAGCGAAGGCTATGTGTTGCCCTTCGCCGGTCTGACGCTACTGGCGCTCGCCGGCGTGGTGTTTTTGGCAAGGCGAGCGTAACAGGAAGGGAAGGGGGCAGACTCACCCCGCGCCCTTCACGCCTCCCGCCTCCCGCTTCCCGCAAACTAAGTTACACTTCCCCGCGTCCTGCATTGCACAAAGGAGAATCGCATGTCGTTAATGAATTTCATCAAGGGCGAACTGATCGAAGTCATCGAATGGACGGATGACTCTCGCGATACCTTGTCCTTTCGTTTCCCCGACGACGACAAGGCGATCAAAAACGGCGCGCAGTTGATCGTGCGCGAATCACAGACCGCGCAGTTCGTTTACCTAGGGAAGCGCTGAATAAGTCCCCGATTGCTCTGTAAACGCGAATTCCAGTGGTACGTTCTGATTGGGAGGACGT
>VGIF01000206.1 GCA_016868015.1 Betaproteobacteria bacterium | reverse complement strand
CCTCGGCCTTTTTTGGCGCCGCTTTTTCCGCCGCAATGGGCGCCACTTTGGTCACCGGGCCCTTGGCTTGCGGCGATGGGATATGAATGCTGATGTCTTTGGAGGTGGGCTTGGGTTCGGAATCAAGCACCATCGGCAGCACCGCCGCCACCGCGGCAACCAGTGCAATGGCGCCAATAAGACGCCGCCGCGCGCGCTTTTTAAGTAGGAGTTCTTCTTCGCTAACGGGCTTCGCCATGCCGTCCCTGATGCTTGCTGAACTAAGTTAGCCGCTTTAACACCTGCATCGCCTCGGACACCGTATAAAACGATCCGAACACGACGATTTTATCATCAACCCGCGCGCCGCCGCGAGCGGCGTTGAGCGCGGCGGCGACATCGTCGCAACGCGTCACCGACGCAATGCCGGCCGCGGACAAAAATTGGGCAATGGTGTCGCCGCTTGCGCCGCGCGGTGCGCCGATACCCGCAGCAAACCAGTGATCGATGCGCGGCTTCACGATTTCGATCACGCCGGCGATATCCTTGTCCGAGAGCATCGCAAACACCGCCAGCGTGCGCCCGCCGCGCGGCAAACTTTTCAGGCTGCCCGCCAGCGCCTGCGCCGCATGCGGGTTGTGCGCGACATCGAGAATGATCGTCGGCTGCCCCGGCAGCACTTGAAAGCGTCCCGGATTTTGCGCGCACAACAAGCCGGTGCGGGCGTCGTTCATGGTGACCGGGCAACGCGCGCGCAAGCTATCAAGCGCGGTGATACACGCCGCCGCGTTCGCCAGTTGATAGGCGCCGCGCAGCGCCGGATACGGCAGGCCGTGGCGCGCGCCGCCGGGGCCTTGATACGACCATTGCGTGGCCGCCGGCTTGAAATCGTAATCGCGCCCACGCAGCAACAGTGGAGCGCCGATCGCCGCGGCGTGATCCAGCAGCGTTCGCGGCGGATCGTCTGCGGCGTAAATCGCAGGTTTGCCCGCGCGATAAATGTGCGCTTTTTCAAAACCGATTTTTTCGCGCGTGTCGCCCAGGTAATTCATGTGATCCATCGCCACGCTCATCACCATCGCGCAATCGGGCTCGAACGCGTTGACCGCGTCGAGCCGCCCGCCCAAGCCAATTTCGAGCACCATCACGTCGACTTTGCGTTCGAGGAACAACCACAGCGCCGCCAGCGTGCCGAATTCGAAATACGTCAGGGTCACGCCCGCCCGTGAGCGCGCGGCTTGCACGGCTTCGAACGCGCGCACCAAATCGCCATCGAGCGCGTTTGCGCCCGCGATGCGCACGCGCTCGTTGTAGACCAGCAAATGGGGCGAGGTGTAACAACCGACTTTATAACCCGCGTGATGCAACATCGCTTCCAGCATCATGCAAGCCGAGCCCTTGCCGTTGGTGCCGCCCACGGTAAAAACCGGACACGCGGGCCGCAACGCCATCGCGTCCTTCACCGCGCGCACGCGATTAAGCCCCATGTCGATCGCCTGCGGATGCATGCGCTCGATATGCGCGAGCCAGGCGTCGAGGGTTTGTGGCAGCGGTGTTGACTCAGCCATGGCGCGCGTTCGCAGGTTCAGCGCTCTTGCCAAAAAATTGTTGGATGTTGAGTTTCGAGGGTTGCGTTAAAAGTGTCGCTCGCCGAGCGCGCCCCCAGCCACCCCAACACCGAATGATTATCTTAACTATTTGATTTTATTATGTTTTTAAGAGGCATTCGCCGGCAGCTTGAGCAGCAGCGCCAACACGTTGGCGAGTTTGTCGCGCATCTGCCGCCGATCGATGATGAAATCGATCGCGCCGTGCGCCAACAAAAACTCCGCGCGCTGAAAACCGTCGGGTAATTTTTCGCGCACGGTTTGTTCGATCACGCGCGGCCCGGCAAAGCCGATCAGCGCACCGGGTTCGGCCACCACCACATCGCCGATCATCGCGAAACTCGCCGACACGCCGCCCATGGTCGGGTCGGTCAACACCGAAATAAACGGCAGTTTGTCTTCGGACAACCGCGTCACCGCGCCGCAGGTTTTAGCCATTTGCATCAATGATAACAAGCCCTCTTGCATGCGCGCGCCTCCGGTGGCGCTGAAACACACAAACGGCAGCCGCTGATCCAGACATACTTGCACGCCGCGTACAAAACGCTCGCCCACCACCGAGCCCATCGAGCCGCCCAAAAAACCGAACTCAAAAACGGCCACCACCGCGGGGATGGTTTTGATGCTGCCTTGCATCACCACCAGCGCGTCTTCTTCCGCGGTCGACTCGCGTGCTTCCTTGAGGCGATCGCTGTAGCGCTTGCTGTCCTTGAATTTCAGCGTGTCCACCGGCAACACTTCGGCGCCGATTTCGTAGCGGCCTTCCAGATCGAGCAGCCAGTCGAGCCGCTCGCGCGCGCAAATGCGGTTGTGGTGATTACATTTGGGACACACAAGCAGATTTTTTTCAAGGTCGGTGCGATAGAGCACCTCCTCACACCCGTCGCACTTGCTCCATAGGCCTTCGGGCACCGAGGCCTTGGGCGCGCCGCCCTCGCGCTTGATTTTCGGCGGCAGCAGTTTTTGCAGCCAGCTCATACGGCGCTCTTTGCGCCGGTGCTGTCCATCGCCGCGCGGATGCCCGCGAGCAGCGCTTGCAGCCTGGCGGGTGCGGCATCACCCGCGTCAATAATCTCTTGCACCAGGCGGCTGCCGATCACCACCGCGTCCGCCACTTGCGCCACGCGCTTGGCCGACTCGGCGTCGCGGATGCCGAAGCCCACGCCCACCGGCAGCGTGGTGAAGGTCTTGATGTGATTCACGCGCTGGGCAACGTCATTGGTATCGATATGCCCCGCGCCAGTCACGCCTTTTAACGACACGTAATACAAATAACCGCGCCCCAATTCACCGACGGTCTTCAAGCGCGCATCGCGCGTGGTGGGCGAGAGCAAAAATATCGTGTCGAGCGCGCGCGCATCCAAGAGCTTCGCCAGCGTGCCCGCTTCCTCCGGCGGATAATCAACCACCAACACGCCATCGACACCCACCGCTTTCGCGACATCGGCGAAATGCTCCGGCCCCATCGCCTCAATCGGGTTGGCATACCCCATCAGCACCATCGGCGTAGCCTGATTGGTCTTGCGAAATTCTTTAACAAAATCAAATACTTGCGCTAAGGTCACGCCCTGCGCCAAAGCGCGCTCGCTGGCGCGCTGAATTACCGGCCCGTCGGCCATCGGATCGGAGAATGGCACGCCCAGTTCGATCACATCCGCGCCGCCCGCCACCAGCGCGTGCATCAGCGGCACCGTCAGCGCGGGCTTGGGGTCGCCGGCGGTGATGAAGGGAATGAGCGCTTTTTTGCCGTGCGCTTTTAATTGCGCGAAGGTGGTGGCGATGCGGGACATGAATTGGGAAGTGAGGCGTTAGGCATTAGGCGTGAGGCGCGCGAGATTCCGACGCACCGGTTTGCCAAATAACATCGATAGTTTCTTCACGTTACACCTCACCCCTCACTCCTCACGCCTCACGCAGTTCAAAATTTGATCCCCGACTTTTCCGCCACCGTGTGCATATCCTTATCCCCGCGCCCCGACAAATTCACCAGCACGATCTGTTCGCGGCGCATGCGCGGCGCCATTTTCGCGGCGTAGGCTAACGCGTGGCTTGATTCCAGCGCCGGGATGATACCCTCCAGGCGGCATAGATCGTGAAACGCTTTTAACGCTTCTTCATCGGTGATCGACACGTATTCCGCGCGGGCGCTGTCTTTCAACCACGCGTGCTCCGGCCCGACGCCGGGGTAATCGAGGCCCGCCGAGATCGAATGCGTTTCGATAATCTGCCCGTTTTCATCTTGCAGCAAATAGGTGCGGTTCCCGTGCAACACACCCGATTTGCCAGCGGTCAACGTTGCCGCGTGTTTACCGGTTTCAAGACCCAAGCCCGCGGCTTCCACACCGACCAAGCGCACGGCTTTATCCTCGATGTAGGGATAAAAAATCCCCATGGCGTTCGAGCCGCCGCCCACGCACGCCAGCACCGCGTCGGGCTGGCGGCCGACCAGTTCCAGCATCTGCTCGCGCGCTTCGATGCCGATCACCGACTGAAAATCACGCACCATCATCGGATACGGATGCGGCCCCGCCACGGTGCCGATGATGTAATAAGTGTTTTCGATATTGGTGACCCAGTCGCGCATGGCTTCGTTGAGTGCGTCTTTGAGCGTCTTGGAGCCGCTGTCCACCGGCACCACCGTTGCACCCAACAGCTTCATGCGATAGACGTTTTGCGCCTGGCGCTTGACGTCTTCCGAGCCCATGTAGACCACGCACTCCATGCCATAACGCGCGGCAATCGTCGCCGTCGCCACGCCATGCTGCCCCGCGCCGGTCTCGGCGATCACGCGCGGCTTGCCCATGCGCTTGGCGAGCATGGCCTGGCCGATGACGTTGTTGATTTTGTGCGCGCCGGTGTGATTCAAATCCTCGCGCTTCAAATACACTTGCGCGCCGCCGAAGTGATCCGACCAACGCTTAGCGTGATACACCGGGCTCGGCCGGCCGACATAATGCTTGAGTTCGTAGGCGAATTCTTTTTTGAATTCGGGATCGTGCTGATACCGGGCATACGCCTCGCGCAACTCGTCAAGCGCGTCAATCAACGTTTCCGCGACAAACACGCCGCCATAAGGCCCGAAATGTCCCAACGCATCAGGCAGGTCATACATCTGCATTACGCACTCCCGTTACGAACGCCGCGATTTTCGCCGCGTCCTTGATACCCTTCTGCGATTCTACGCCACTCGATACGTCCACCGCCCAGGGTTTTACCGCTCTCACCGCGGGGGTGACATTCTTTGGGGTAAGGCCACCGGACAACACCACCGGCAACGGCAAGTTTTGGGGAATTAACGCCCAATCGAAGGTAGCGCCGGTGCCGCCGTGCATGCCCACCACATACGCGTCGAGCAATAACGCCTTGGCATCGTGAAAATCATGCGCATATTGTAGCAAATCCACCCCCGCCCGAACGCGTAGCGCCTTCATGTAAGGCACGCCGTTCATGTTCGAAACTTGACGGCAAAACGCCGGTGTTTCGTCGCCGTGAAATTGCAGCAAATCAACGCGTGCGACAGCGAGCGTTTGTGTCACTTCTTGCGCGGTGGCGTTAACGAATAAGCCCACGCTCGTCACAAACGGCGGCAGCACGCGCATCAATTCGGCCGCGCGCGCGGGCGTGACGTAACGCGGGCTCGGTGGGTAAAACACCAAGCCGATCGCGTTGACGCCGGCGTGCGCCGCGGCAAGCGCATCTTGTTCCCGCGTGATGCCGCAGATTTTGATTGCCGTCATGATGCCGTTTGCAAAGCCAATACTGGCGATTGCACCCGCTCACGCGCCGGCAAACCCCACCTCGCGTCGTAGTCGACCCCGGTCAAATAGAGCCCGGCGGCATCGAACGTCGGTGCGGCGAGCCTGCGCTCGCGCGCCTGCAACAACGCCGCCATCCATGCCGACTCGTGCCGGCCGTTGCCGACATAAATCAGGCTGCCGATGATATTGCGCACCATGTGATGTAAAAAACCGTTGGCGCAAAAATCGAACACGAGGTACGGCCCCGCGCGTTCGATATCGAGCCGCGTTAGCTGGCGCACCGGCGATTTGGCCTGGCACTCCGAGGAGCGAAACGCGCTGAAATCGTGTTCGCCCAACAAGCACGCCGCCGCCGCACGCATCGCCTCCAGATCGAGCGGCGCGTGATACCAGCCCACGCGAGCGTAATCGGCCGCGGGCCGCACCGCGTGATTGAGCAAGACGTAACGATAGTGGCGCGCCCTCGCGGCGAAACGTGCGTGAAATTCATCCGCAACCACCCGCGCCCAGGTCACCGCCAGCGCCGGCGGCACGAGCGCGTTCACCCCACGCACCCACGCCGATGCGGGCCGCTCGATATCGCAATCGAAATGCACCACTTGCGCCAGCGCATGCACGCCGGCATCGGTGCGCCCGGCACAAATCGTCGCCACCGGCACGCCGGCGATTTGCGCGGCCGCGCGTTCCAGATGATCTTGCACCGCGCAGCCTGCGGGCTGCGTCTGCCAGCCGCAAAAGCCGCTGCCGTTGTATTCGATGCCGAGCGCGATACGCATGAGGAGCCGTCAAAAATAAAAACCGTGGTGGTCGCCCACCGCGGTTGAAGTTTACGCGTTAAGCGCTTTTAATTGAGCGACTGCATCATTTTTTGTGCATCGGCTTTTTGCTGGGCATCGCCCTCGCGCTCGACTTCGCGCAGGATTTCCAGTGCGCCCTCCTTGTCGCCCATTTCCTGATAGGCGCGCGCGAGGTCAAACTTCTGCTGCACGTCTTCCCACGCCGCGTCCTTGGCGCCGGTGGCGGCCGCCGCGCCGCTGGCCGGCGCGTCATCGAGGTTCAGATTGATGTTGGAAAAATCGACCTTGAAATCCAGCCCATCGTCGGCCTTGACGGCCGGTGCCGGCTCGGGTTTTGCCTCGGGCGCGGAAGCCGGCGGCAAGTCGATGTTGAACTCCATCATGTTGTCATCGGGTTTGGTCGGCGCCGCCGGTGCGGCGGCAGGCGCGCTTCGCGGCGCCAACTCGATGTTGAAATCAGTCACTGCGGCGGGCGCGGGCTCCGCGGGCGGCGTGACCGACTCGCGCGTTAGCACCATGGTCTTTTCCATGTCCGTGGCGTTGCTGCCTTGCTCGAGCAGAATATCTTGCGTGGCGCCCAGATCCGAGGACGGTGCTCCACCGAGGTCAAGATCGACGCCGCCGCCATCGCGCGGCGCCGCGAGATCGACCACTTCGCCGGTCGCGGGATACAGTGGATTGGTCGGGTCAACCGCATAGCCCATCACCGCCGCGCGTTTCCAAAAATCGCCCGCACCGCCGGTTTGCCGGTGCAAATCGCCAGCCAGGCGGTTAAACTCGTTTTTGTCGCCGCGCGCCGCGTAAATTTCCAGCAGCTTTAACTGAACGTCCTTGCGCTCGGGATTGGCCGCCATCGCCTCCTTCAAAATTTCCTCGGCTTGGGTGTCGCGGCCGTGATCGATGTAAACCTGCGCTTCCTCGATCGGGTCAACCACATCCGTTACGCTGGACACCGTCGGCTCGTCGGGCGCCGCGGAAACCGCCGTGGCGGCAGCCGTGGCAGCGGCGCTAGCGCCTATCGCAGACACACCATCGTCGACATTGCCGGTGAACGTCTCATCCTTGAAGCTCGGCGCGATGGACTCGTCATCCGTCTGCGCCGCTTTTTTGCGGCGGCGTAACGCCCACCAGGCACCACCCAACAAAGCCACGGCGCCACCGCCAATCGGCAGAATGTTCGCCATCACCGTATCCATCAGACTCGGCTGCTGCGGCGGCGGCGGTGCAACTTTTTTCGGCGCGACGGCCACGGGTTTGGGCGGTGCTTCAGCCGGTTTTGGCGCCTGCACCTGGGCCTCGGGTTTTTCCGCAGGCTTGGCGGGTTCGGCGGTGGCTTCCGGTTTGACTTCCGGCGCCACCGGCTCAGCCGGCTTTACCGGCTCGACCTTTGCGATTTCCGCCTTGGGTTCCGGCTTCGCCGCAGGTTTTGCTTCGGGCTTGGGTTCCGGCGCTTTCGCCTCAGGGCCTTTGGCGGGCGGCTGCACACCCGCCATGGTTTGGCTCTTGATTTCGCCGAGTTTTTGTGCGTCCTTCAGCATTTTTTCGAGCAGGGCCACGCGGCTATTCGCCTCGGCCAGGGCCTTGTCACGCGCGGCGAGATCTTCCTCCAGCGCGCGCACGCGATCGGCTTGGGTCTGACCGGCCTTGCCGGGATCGCCCTTGGACAACACCACCACATCTTTGGGCGCGGCGCCCGCCGCGGGTTCTTCCACGCGCGCGGTAATCCGGCCCTTGCCGGCTGCCGGCGCGGCATCCGCCACCGCCGGCGCGGCATCGGCGAGCTTGCGGCGATAGGCGTGCCAGTTGGCGGCATGCACGCGCACCTGCTGCGCCGCCTGCCCTTGGCCGATCGCCGCGAGTTGCTCGCGCTCCGGCACGTTTAAGATTCTGCCGGCACGCAACTGGTTGATGTTACCGCCGAAAAACGCATCGGGATTGGCCTGGAACAAGCCCATTAAAGTCTGTTCGAGCGACCCCCCTTCCGGCGCCACCTGGCGCGCGATGCCGCTCAAGGTGTCGCCGCTGCGCACGGTTACTTGTTTGGCGGCCGGCGCGCGTGGTGCAGGCGCCGCGGCC
>VGIF01000205.1 GCA_016868015.1 Betaproteobacteria bacterium | reverse complement strand
GGCGCCAAGGTCGATTACGCCGAAATCGCGCGCAAGACCATCCGCCGCATCGGCTACAACGACCCGTCGATCGGCTTTGACGCGGACACCTGCACGGTGCTGGTGCAATACGGCCAGCAATCGCAAGACATCGCGCAAGGCGTGAATGAAGGTTCGGGCCTCGATCTCGAACAAGGCGCCGGCGACCAAGGCATGATGTTCGGCTTTGCTTGCGACGAAACGCCGCAACTGATGCCGCTGCCGATTTACCTCTCGCACCGCTTGGTCGAGCGCCAATCGGAACTGCGCCGCGATGGCCGTCTGCCGTGGCTGCGCCCGGATGCAAAATCGCAAGTCACCGTGCGCTACGTGAACGGCAAGGCGGAAAGCATCGATGCGGTGGTGATCTCCACCCAGCATAAGCCGGGCGTTTCGCACGAAGAAATCCGCCTCGCTGTCGCCGAGCAGATCATCAACCCGATTCTGCCCAAGCATTTAGTCAAATCCAAGATTGCCTTGCATATCAACCCCACCGGCAACTTTGAAATCGGCGGGCCGAAAGGCGACTGCGGCTTGACTGGCCGCAAGATTATCGTCGACACCTACGGTGGCTACTCACGCCACGGCGGCGGCGCGTTCTCCGGCAAGGACCCCTCCAAGGTCGACCGCTCGGCCGCCTACGCCGGGCGTTATGTGGCAAAAAACATCGTCGCCGCGGGGCTGGCGAGCAAATGCGAAATCCAAATCGCCTATGCCATCGGCGTCGCCAAGCCGGTGAGCGTGCTGGTGGAAACCTTCGGCACTGGCAAGATCGCCGACGAGAAAATCGGCAAGCTGGTGGAAAAACACTTCGACCTGCGCCCGAAAGGCATTATTCAATCGCTCAACCTGCTGCGGCCGATTTACGAAAAAACCGCCGCCTATGGACACTTCGGGCGCGAGGAGCCGGAATTTACCTGGGAAAAAACGGATAAAGCATCTGCGCTGCGCGCGGATGCCGGCTTGTAACGCAGTTACAAGCAAGGTCTATCCGTTTTTCGGTGCAGGCTAACCTGTGCCACGTGCAGGTTAAGGCACGCAGTACCGGGTCGAAGCTAAAAAACGGATAAAGCATCTGCGCTACGCGCGGATGCTGGCTTGTGACGCAGTTATAAAACAAATGAGTGCGCCGCTTTGAAGGCAGATGCCGGCATCCGGTAAACCCTGTTTGACGCCTTAAAATAACGCCGGGCCAGCCCCGGCGTTGTCGTTGCTCGGCTCGGCTCGGCTCGGCTCGGCTCGGCATCCGCGCAAACGCGTGTTGACCACGAGGGGTGCGCCCCACTACATTATGATCATACGCACGACCACCGAGGTGACTGATGAAATTGCGATACCTGATTTTCGCACCGCTGGCTGCGCTGACTTTTAACGCCTTTGCCGCGGATTACCCCACGCGCCCGATCCGTTACGTGGTGGGGTTCGCGCCGGGCGGGATCAACGATCTGCTGGCGCGCATTGTCGCGCAAAAGTTAAACGAAAGTTGGGGCCAGCCGGTGATCGTGGACAATCGGCCCGGTGCCGGCGGCAATCTCGCCGCGACGCTGGTGTCCAAAGCCAACCCGGATGGCCACACCTTCATGAATATCAGCACAGCGCACACCATTTCGCAGACGCTGTATCGCAAGCTCGACTACAGCCTGGAGCGCGATTTGACGCCGGTGGTGGTGCTGGGCAACGCCTCGCTGATCCTAGTGGTGAATGCCGGCATTCCCGCCAAGAGCGTCGCGGAGCTGGTGACCTGGGCGAAATCCAACCGGCTGATCTACGCCTCGGGCGGCGTGGGCGTGATCAGCCATCTGGCGATGGAAATGTTCAAGGCGGCGACGAAAATCGATGCCACCCATGTGCCTTACAAGGGCGTGGGGCCGGCGGTGCCCGACCTGGTGTCGGGCCAGGCGCATGTGATGGTGAATGCGATTCCCGAATTGCTGCCGCACACCAAGGGCGGAAAGCTGCGTGTGTTAGGCGCAATGACCGAAAAACGTCATCCGTTTATTCCCGAGGTGCCGACGTTTATCGAGCAGGGCCACAAGGAATTCGTCATGGGCAACTGGACCGGCATCGTCGCCCCGGCGAAAACACCGCCGGGGACCGTGCGCAAGATCTCGGACGAAGTCACGCGAATCATTCGCTCGCCGGAGATCAGCAAACGCTTGGTCGACCAAGGTGTCGATCCGCTGGGTGGCACGCCCGAAGAATTCGGCAAGCGCATCAGCGCGGAGATCGCGCGCTTTGGCGCGGCGGTAAAGGCCTCCGGCGCGAGCGCGGACTAGCAGCTTGGCGGGCTACGGCTGCCCCGCGCGGATGCGTATCGCCTCTTGCACCCGCTTGGCGAGATTGACGCTGATGTAATTGGTGATGGCGCGGTTTTCCGTCGGCAACGGGTCATGGGCTTTGACGATCGCCGCCAGTTTGGCGCCGGTGCTTTTAAGGGTGAAATCCTCGAATGGGTTTTTGCCCTTGGTCGATTTTGCGCCGTTGGCATCGCTGTAGTTGTGAACGTAAATCCCCATCACGCCTTTTTTCGCCGCCCACGCTTTATCGATTTCGTAATTGATGCCGCGCCGGCCCGCGGTTTGCGCACCGATCAGCACGATGAGGCATTCGCGATCGGCGAGTTGGCCGTCGATCCATTTTTGGATAATCGTTTCACCCTTCGCAACCACGCGCGACCAATCGCTATCGGATAACGTGCTGTTGCCCGATACCAGACCGATGCCGCGCACTTGCGCCGCGCGGGCTAGATCGAGTTGATGGTGAAAACTAAAAAACACGCGGCGCGGCATGGCAGGCTTTCACACAGCAGGTTGTGATGACAGCGTGCATGCTATACGCGCGCGCGTGGGCGATGCGGGATTCAACGCCCGGCGGTGTGCGCAACGCGCGCGGCCACCGCAAAAAAAGACGGTGGCGCGGCACCACCGTCTATTTATGTAACTTGTTGATTTAATTGATTTTTTATTAGAGCTTAATCCTTGCGGAACTTCGACAGCCAGTGCTCCATCAACTTGCCCGCGGCTTCGCGACCGCCGAGCCCGAACGATAGCGCGACTGCCACCGCTACCGCGCCCAAGGTGAGGCCAAAGGCCAGATGCACGACCTCATTGGCGATGCCCATGGCGCGCAGCCCCATGGCGGCCACCAGGCCGAGGATCGCCACGCGCGCGAGCTTGGCCAGCCCCGAGGTATTCGCGCCGCTGCCGTGATCGATCGCGTCGTGCGCCAAGTTCGCGAGCCAAAATCCGATCACCAAGATCGCCGCGCCCAAGGCGATATCCCCACCGAAGCGGATGAAGGTGCCGACGATGTCGCCCACCTGCGCAAAGCCCAGCCGGTTGGCGGCTTCGACCACCGCAAACAGCATGGCGAAAAGCAGCGCGATGCGCGCCACCAGTTGCGAGGGCGTGATCGCGGTGAACGCGTGCTGCGCGCCGAGCGCCGCGGGCAAGCGGTCAAAGCCGATCGATTGCAGCAGCGTTGCCAGGAGTTGCGTGGCAAAGCGCGCCACGTACCAGGTCACCAACAGGATCAACCCCGCCGCGATGATATTCGGCACCGCGATGAGAATCAGGTTGAGCATGTCGGTCGCCGGGCGCGACACGGCCTCGATGCGCAACGCATCGAGCGCCGCGATCAAGGTCGGCAGCAACACCGCGATAAACACGATCGTGCCCGCCAGGCGCGACAGTTCGACGCGCCCTGCTGTCTCATCGCCGAGCAGCTTGTCGGTGCCCGCCGCCTGCAGCAGATGGGTGACGATGCGGCGCAAAATCGACGCGATCAACCAGCCCACGGCGCCGATCGCCAACGCGGCGAAAGCGTTGGGCACGAACTCCAGCGCACGCGTGGTCATCGCGCGCAGCGGCTCGAGCAGGCCGTGCAATTGCAGTACGCCGAGGATCGCCGGCAGGAAAATCAAAATCACCAGCCAGAACAGCACATTGGACAGGCTGTCACTGATCGGCGCCACGCCGGCCTGTGCCGAGAGTTTTTCGTCGAGCTGCGTTTTGTCGAGCAGCTTTTGCGACACCGTGCGCACCAGGGTCGCCACCACCCACGCCACCACCGTCAGCGCCACCGCGCCCAACACCTGCGGCGCGTAACCAAACATCGTCTGGGTAAACGCGGAGAATGTACCGGTGACCTCGGCCAGGTTGAGCGCGCTGAATACCGCGCCCACGGTGATCAGCATCACCAGCCAGAACAGCATTGTGGCAATCGCGCTTTCGACGTTGACATCCTTGTGCACCACGTCATCGAGCCGGCGATTCAACCCGATGAACGCAAGCGATTTGCGCACCGCCGCGCGCACCAGCAGCGCCACCAGCCAGCCCAGAATAAAGATCGCCAGTGCGCCCAGTAGATGCGGCAACTGCTGCATCACAAGATCCCCCAGTTTTTAAAAGCTTGCGCCGAGATCCATGCCGACTCCTTTCGTAGTGTTCTGGTGAAAGCCAAGCATCCGCCGCCGCAGCTTATGACGGCGGCACCATCGTAGGCAGCGGCTGCCGGTAACGTCAATGCGGGTTTAAACTTATGTTGGCCAAAGCACCGCACACTGCGGCGTATGCCAAGAAAATATTACCACCACGCCACCACGCCACCTCGAGCGTCGGTAACATCGTGGCACCCATTCGCATCCATGCCCCAAACCAGGTATTTACGTAACCATTTGATTTTATTGAATATTTTAAAACGGCATCTTACGATACGGCTGAGCGTGATGAATTTAACGCCGGGTCAAATGCATGCCAAAACGGCTAAACCACGCTGCGCTATAATCGCGCGCTCGCCGAGGAGCGTTGCAACGGGTTGTGCGTTTTCACGCTGACCCGCCAGGCTCGGTGATCCACCCCGCAACGGCGCTCACGAACTTTTTTCTTAATGAAAGGAGGGCGTGATGAGCGCCGCATTCACTGATTACAAAGTAGCCGACATTCAGCAGGCCGACTTCGGCCGCAAGGAAATCGCCATTGCCGAGACCGAAATGCCCGGTCTGATGGCGGTGCGCGAGGAATACCAAGGCAAGCAGCCGCTCAAAGGCGCGCGCATCGCGGGCTCGTTGCACATGACGATCCAGACCGCGGTGCTGATCGAAACGCTGGCTGCGCTCGGCGCGGACATACGCTGGGCCTCGTGCAATATTTTTTCCACGCAGGATCACGCCGCCGCGGCGATTGCCGCGCGCGGCATTCCGGTGTTCGCCTACAAGGGTGAATCGCTGGAAGACTACTGGGAATATACCCACAAGATTCTCGAATGGAGCGACGGCGGCACGCCCAACATGATTTTGGATGACGGCGGCGATGCCACGCTGCTGGTCACGCTCGGCGCGCAGCACGAGCGCAACAAGACCCAGCCGCCCGAAGGCACCAATGAAGAAGAACGCGTGCTGTTCGCGGCGATGCGCAAACGCCTGAAGGAAAAGCCCGGCTACTATTCCAACATCGAGAAAAACATCCGCGGCGTGACCGAGGAAACCACCACCGGCGTGCATCGCCTGTATCAAATGCAAAAGGAAGGGCGGCTGCCGTTCCCCGCGATCAACGTCAACGACTCGGTAACGAAATCCAAGTTTGATAACCTTTACGGCTGCCGCGAATCGCTGGTCGACGCGATCAAGCGTGCCACCGATGTGATGGTCGCCGGCAAAGTCGCGCTGGTGTGCGGCTTTGGCGACGTGGGCAAGGGCAGTGCGGATGCGTTGCGCGCGCTGTCCGCGCAGGTGTGGGTGACCGAGATCGACCCGATTTGCGCACTGCAAGCGGCGATGGAAGGCTTTCGCGTGGTGACCATGGAGTACGCCGCCGACAAAGCGGACATTTTCGTCACCGCCACCGGCAACTTGAGCGTGATCACGCATGAACACATGAAGCGCATGAAGCACAACGCCATTGTGTGCAACATCGGCCACTTCGATTCCGAAATCGAGATTGCCGCACTCAAGCAATACAAGTGGGAAAACATCAAGCCGCAAGTCGACCACGTGATTTTCCCCGACGGCAAACGCTTGATCGTGCTCGCCGAAGGGCGCTTGGTGAACCTGGGTTGCGGCACCGGCCACCCGTCGTTTGTGATGTCAAACTCGTTCACCAACCAGACGCTGGCGCAACTGGAGTTGTTCACCCAAGGCAGCAAGTACAAAAACGAAGTCTACGTGCTGCCCAAGCACCTCGATGAAAAAGTCGCGCGACTGCATTTGAAAAAGCTCGGTGTCGAACTGACCGTGCTCAACGAAAAGCAAGCGGAGTATTTGCACTTGTCAGTGGATGGGCCGTTTAAGTCCGACCACTATCGCTATTAAGCGCAAAGATGCGATATGCAATTTCAGCAACAGCACCCCCGCACGTATAGCTTCGAGTTTTTCCCGCCCAACACGCCCGAGGGTGTGGAAAAACTGCGTACGGTGACGCAAGAGCTCGCGCGATTAAAACCGAAGTTTTTTTCGGTGACCTACGGCGCCGGGGGCTCGACGCAAGAGCGCACGCTAAAAGCCGTGCTCGATGTGCGCGCCGCCGGGCACGCCGCGGCGCCGCACATTTCGTGCATTGGCTCCACGCGCGCGGGCCTGCGCGAAATTTTGCAGCAATACAAGGACAACGGCATTCAACATCTGGTGGCGCTGCGCGGCGATTTGCCCTCCGGCACCGCGGCGGGCGGCGAACTGCACTACGCCAATGAGCTGGTGGCCTTCATCCGCCAGGAATTCGGCCGGCAGTTTTTTATCGAGGTCGCGGCTTACCCGGAATACCACCCGCAGGCCAAGAGCGCGCATGATGATTTGCTGGCGTTTAAGCGCAAGGTCGAGGCCGGCGCGGACGCTGCGATTACGCAATATTTTTATAACCCGGATTGCTACGCGCACTTCGTCAACGAGTGTGAAAAAATGGGCATCACTATTCCCATCGTGCCAGGCATTATGCCGATCGGCCGCTTTTCGCAACTCGCGCGGTTTTCGGACGCGTGCGGCGCCGAAATCCCGCGCTGGATCCGCAAAAAGCTCGAAGGCTACGGCGACGATACCGACTCGATTCGCGCCTTTGGGCTGGACGTGGTGACGCACCTGTGCGAGCAGTTACTGCACGCTGGCGCGCCGGGGCTGCACTTTTACACCATGAATCAAGCCGAGCTCACCACCGAAATCTGGCGGCGGCTCGGCTTGTAAATCGAGGCGTGCTCGCGCTGGCTAGGCGTGAGCGCGTTTACGGCGCCGCATCATCAGCATGCCGGCGCCCAACCAAAACAACGCCAGCGCGCCCGGCTCCGGCACGGTGGTGGTCGTAACGCCCGTCGGAACACCGAGGCTAATGATGTCGTTGGCGCAATCCATGGTCCATTGCACCTCGAAGGCTTGCGACGGGTTGTCGCCTTGCAAAAATGCGCCGAACACGCTCACCGGAATCTCGACTTCGTAAAACCAATGATCGCCGCCAAGGATGCCCATGGCGCCGGCGATTTTGCTCCACTCCACCGTCGCGTTGCCGGCATCGGTACCGCTTTTGACGTGTGTCACGTAAGGCGATGGATTTTGCGCGCTCGCCAGCACGTTGGGCGCGGCCCAAATGCCCTTATCCCAATCGGCGTTGGTGGTTTGCACCACGTCGCCCTTTTTAAGCGCCGAGCCGCGGTCCCGGGTGAGAATGCCAAAGTCCCAAGAACCGTTGCGGCCGAAATCGATGGCGAAATCGCCGGCGCCGTAGTGGCCGTTTTACGTGGTCAGTGCCGGATTATGGCCGGTGATCATGCCCAAGTACAAATAGGTTTGGTTGTCGGCTTTTTTGCCCCAAGTGATGTACAACGCTTCGGCGTCATACGCTTGGCCACCCCAGCCCGGGCTCAAAAAGCCGCCGTTGGCGTTGCTTTGATCCTCGACCGTGTAACGAATGCCAGCGTTGGGCGTCCACCCGGCCACGGTGCCGTTGGCTTGAATGCCCCAATCGGCAAAATTGCCGTCTACGGTAATCGATGCCCCGTGCGCGGCGGATATCGTCAGCGCAATAACACCGCCGATGATCAACCCCAGCGCGAAACGCACGGCATGACGCGCAATCGAAAACGCGGCGCGCACCGGTACGGCAGTTAGTAAACACTTCTCCAACGAATTCACAATGCATCTCCCAAGATCACGTTACCTCCCCCTGACCCAGGTAGAGCAGGAACCGTACCATATACGTTTTATGGTTAATTGTTATATTCAAATCCAGTAGTGTCCGGACGTTGAGTGCCCGAAACGTGCTAATTGGTTGATTGTAAATAAATAACAGATGATTTTTTCTGGTCTCGATTTGAACAGCGTTTTCTCGATTT
>VGIF01000204.1 GCA_016868015.1 Betaproteobacteria bacterium | reverse complement strand
GCGCGCAGCACCCACGCCAGCGGCAGCGTCAGCAGCACCGTGACACCGGCGATGAATATGGCTTTTTCGATACCGATGGCATCGCCCAGCACGCCGAAAATCAGCGGCGCGGCGAGCCCGCACACCGCGCCGACGGTGTAGACGATGCCGAAGGCGCGCGAGAGTTTGTCTTGCTCGGCCAAGTCGCCGATGGTGCCGTAGATCACGCTCGATGTGCCTTGCAGCACCACGCCCACCAGGGGCAGCAGGATAAAGGTGGCGATGCCGGGCAGCACCAAGGTCAACAAGACGCCGATGCCGGTGGCGGCTTCGGTGAGGACGATGGTGCGGATGACACCCAGCCGCTCGGCCAGCACGCCGCAAAAATATTTGCCGGCCATGCCGCCCACCAGTACCAGCGGCACGGCGAGCGCGGCCCAGCCTTCGGGCACGCCGCGCGCAATCAGCAAAAACGCGATGAAGGTGAGAAACACGGTGCGCGTGGTGCTGTCCAACATGTCCACCAGGCACAGCGCGGCAAAGGCGGGCTTGTTGCGGATGCCCCAGCCTTGAATTTTCGGCTTGGCTTTGGTTTGGGCAGGCGTGCGGGTGTTGGCGATGAACCAAAAAATCACCACCGCGGTGGCGATGCCGGCGATGCCGAAGCCCACCACCGGCGCTTGCCACGACAGGCCCATCAGCACCGCGAGACTGACAATGCCGCCGAACACGAATTTGCCGATATCGCCCGCGAAGTTATACGTGCCCAGCGCGGTGCGGCGGCCTTCGCCCGGGTAGGCGTGCGAAATGATGGTGGAAGCGAGCGGATGCTGCACCGCCGAGCCCATGCCGGCGAAAAAAAGGGCGATCAAAATCATCCAATAACCGTTGGCAAAGCCGAGCGCAATAAACGCGAGGCCTGAAATCAGCGTGCCGAGCGCCAACAGATTGCGTTCGCCGAAACGCTCGGCGATCAACCCTGCGGGGATCTGAAACGCCGCCATCGCCACCCGATGCGCGGTGCGGATCATGCCCACCTGGGTCAGATTCAAGCCGAAGGTTTGCGCGAGCAGCGGCAGCAGCACGTAACTCACATCGGCAAACCCGTCGTGCACGATGTGCGCGCCGCAGCAGGTTTTGAGCGTGCGCGCGCCGCGGGTGTTGCGCGGGGAATTGCCGTCGGACATGGCGCGGTTATATCACGGGCGCGGGTGTACAATCGCGCTTTCTTTGCGATGGGCGGGCGAGGCGGTATATGAGGTGGATCGCGATTGCGCTGTTTTTGGCGGCGACGGCGTCGATAATGACGGGGCGGGTGGCCGCATCATGGCTGATTTATTTTTTTGGAGCGCTGTTCGCGGCGATGGCCGCGGCATTGGTGTTTGCCTATGTGCGCAGCCGGCACGCGGGCCTGCTGATTTTCGCCATGACCTATTTCATTTCAGCGCTGGCGGCGGTGACGATGTTTGAGTGGTGGCCGCTGATCATGGGCTTTGGCATGGTGTGGGTGTTTCGCATGCTGGGTTTGGAACCGCCGTCGGAGCCATTGCCGGGAGCGGGCAGCCAGGCCACGGACGGCGATAACAAAAGCTGAGCGCTGGGCGCCAGGCCAGGGGGCGTGATCGACGCCTTGCGCGGCATTTTGCAGGGTATTCCGTAACTAATTGATTTAATTGATATTTTTTTTAAAAGCCAAAGCGACGCCGCGCACCAAATCCATAAAGTCATCGAGCGCGTTGTGGCGCGGCATGGCGGCGATGTGCGGGGTGAGGATCACGTTGTCGAATGCCAGGAGCGCATCGTCGGCGCGGCCCGGTTCCTCGTAGAGCGGGTCGAGCGCAAAGCCGCCCAGTGTTTGCGCACGCAGCGCGTTTAGCAGCGCATTGCGATTGACGATTTCCGCGCGCGAGACGTTGATCAACTTGGCACCCGCTTGCATGCGCGCGAATTGTGCCGCGCCGAATGAATCACGCGTGGTTGCGTTTAACGGCACTTGCACGCACACCCAGTCGCTCGCCGCGAGCAATTCATCGCGGCTCGCGTAGCACACTTGCCATTCACGCTGCTGCGCTTTGGGCAGTGGCGTACGCTGCGTGACCAACACGCGCATGCCGAAGGCGTTGGCGCGCAGTGCGATCTCGCGGCCGATTTCACCGAAACCGATGATACCGAGCGTCGCGCCGTAGAGCGTGGATAAACCGCGTGCGCGCGGCCAGCCGGAGCCGGGCGTTAAACCACTATCGAATATTTTGGGGTCGAAGCCCGCCGCCCGCAGTTGAGTGAAGCTGATGCGCCCGTGCATAAGATGCAGTTTTTTGGCGAGCGTCAGCATCAGCATCAGCGCATGTTCGGCGCAGGAAATATTGGCGCGGCGCCGCAGCGTCAACACCGGAATGCCGCGCGTGGCGCACGCCGCGGTGTCGATGTCGCGCAGCACCGTGCCGTACTTTTGCAGCACCTTGAGTTTGGGCGCTTGCGCAAGCTCGGCCGCACCGATGGTGAAGGATTCACTGACCACCACCTCGGCGTGCGGCAACTGCGCGGCGAATTCGCGTTGGTCGGCAACGCAGCGGACTTCGGCGGGATAGAGCGGGCCGGCCAGCGCGCGCAGTTGCCTCACCCAGCCGTCGAAATCCGCCAGGTCATGTGCAAAAAAATCAGCCAGCGCGGCAAGGTAAGCCGGTTTGGCCGAGGAATCGAGAAACCCGTGCAACATGCGTAAAAACGGGTCGTCCTCGACGACAATAACGGGGCGCATGGCCATGATGCCGAATCAGTCTTCCGGGTCGAGCTGCAGCGCGCGCCCGACCCGTGCATGCATGTTGTAGGCGCCGATCAGCACCGTCAGATCGACGATTTGCGCGCTGGTGTAATGCACGCGCAAGCGCTCGAATATCGCGTCCGGCACCTCGATGGTTTGCGTCATCGCGTCGGCGTAGGCGAGCAGGGCGCGGTGCGCGGGCTGAAACAGGCTCGAATATTCGCTGCCGTCGAGCGCCGCGATTTGTTGCGGCGTGATGCCGACTTGCGGCGCGTATTTTTCGGCATGGATTTGAAATTGATAGGTGGCGCCGGTCAGCTGCGCCACGCGCAGGATGGCGAGCTCGCGGGTTTGTTCGTCAAGCCCGGTGTGAAAGCGCACCGCGTTGTTAAACGCCTGCCACGCATCCGCGATTGGTGGGCTATTCATCAGCACGCGATACAAGTTAAGCAGCTTGCCGCCGCGCGCGCCCTTGACCTTGGCGATCAACGCGGCGAGCAGCGGATTGTGTTCGTCGATAAAGGGCAGACGTGCCATGTTTTACCGTGCAGTTTTACGCGTTTGTGTTTCCGCCGGCTGGGCGTGAATTATAGGCCAGCCGGGCGGCGATGTTACGCGGCGCCGAAACCGCCGCCGCCTGGTGTTTCAATGACAAAAACGTCCCCGGCCTGCATGTCGGTTTCGTCGGCGCCGCCAAGTTCCGCTATTTCACCATTGTTGCGTTCGACGCGATTGCGGCCCACCGCGCCCGGTGCGCCGCCGGCCATGCCGTAGGGCGGCACGCGGCGATGACCCGACAAAATGGCGGCGGTCATCGGCTCCAAAAATTTAACGCGTCGCGTCGCGCCGTCGCCGCCGCGATGGCGGCCCGCGCCGCCGCTGCCGGCGCGTATGGCGAAACTTTCGAGCAACACCGGAAAACGCCATTCCAGCACTTCGGGATCGGTCAAGCGCGAGTTGGTCATGTGGGTTTGCACCACGCTCGCGCCGTCGAAGTTGGGCCCGGCGCCGCTGCCGCCGGCGATGGTTTCGTAGTATTGGTAATGCGCGTTGCCGAAGGTGAAATTATTCATCGTGCCCTGCGACGCGCCCATCACGCTGAGCGCGCCGTAGAGCGCGTCGGTCACGCACTGCGAAGTCTCGACATTACCCGCCACCACCGCGGCGGGGTGGCGCGGATTTAACATCGAGCCTTCGGGAATGATCACCTTGAGCGGCTTCAAGCACCCGGCATTCAACGGAATGTCGTCATCCACCAGCGTGCGAAACACATACAGCACCGCCGCCATCGTCACCGCCGAAGGGGCGTTGAAATTCGAATCGCGTTGCGCGCTAGTGCCGGTGAAATCGATGATGCCACTGCGCGTGGCGCGTTCGATGCTGATTTTGACGCGGATCACCGCGCCGTCGTCCATCTCGTAGGCGAACTCGCCGTCTTTAAGCGCACCGATCACGCGCCGCACCGATTCCTCGGCGTTGTCCTGCACGTGGCGCATGTAGCCGTGCACCACGTCCAGGCCGAATTCGCCGACGATGCGCGCGAGCTCGGCAACGCCTTTTTGATTGGCGGCGATCATCGCTCTTAAGTCGGCGAGATTTTGTTCGATATTGCGCGAGGGGTAGCGTGCGCCAGAAAGCAACGCGCGGGTTGCGGCTTCGCGCAATTCGCCGTTTTGCACCAGCAGGAAGTTGGTGATGAGTACGCCTTCTTCATCGATGTGGCGCGAGGCGGGCGGCATCGAGCCCGGCGTAATGCCGCCGACATCGGCGTGGTGGCCGCGCGAGCCGACGTAAAAAATAATGTGCTCACCGGCGGCGTCAAACACCGGCGTGATCACGGTGATGTCGGGCAAATGCGTGCCGCCGCGATACGGGTCGTTCAACATGTACACGTCGCCGGCGCGCATGCGGCCTTGGCCTTGTGAATTATCGCGAATGATCGAGCGCACCGACTCGCCCATCGAGCCCAGGTGCACCGGCATGTGCGGCGCGTTGGCGATCAACTCGCCTTCGGCGTTAAACAGCGCACAGGAAAAATCCAACCGCTCCTTGATGTTGACCGAGTAAGCGGTGTTGGCGAGTGTGACGCCCATTTGCTCGGCGATCGCCATGAAGAGATTGTTGAAAATCTCCAGCATCACCGGATCGACGCGGGTGCCGATAGCGCTGCGTACGGCACGTGGCTTCGCCCGCGTGAGCAGCAAATGGCCTTGCGCGGTGACTTCGGCTTGCCACTCGGGCTCGACCACGGTGGTGGCGTTGGCATCGCTGATGATGGCGGGGCCGCTGACGCGGTGGCCGGGTTGCAGCTGTTCCGCGCGGTAGAGCGGGGTGTCGTGCCAAGCGCCTTCGCTGTACATCTTGACTTGCGCGTCGGGCGTTGCAGGTTTGTTCGCGACGGCAGCCGCCGGCTGAGCAGGGGGCGTGCCGTTCTCACCCGACGATGCCTCCACAGCCACTGCCTCCACCACCAACCCGCGCCCCGGCATCAAAAAACTATAACGCGCGAGATAGGCATTCTCAAAACGTTCAGTCATCTCCACTACCGAGCCGAACGCCACGTTCAGCGTGGTATCGGTGCCGTCGTACTTGATGTGCGCGCGGCGCGAGAGGTTGATCGCGTTGCGCTCGACGATTTGCGCGGCGACTTCGTTGCTCGCCGCGCTCGCAAGCTCGTCGAGTGCCGCAGTCAAGCGCGGCATCAGCGTCTCATCGAGGGGCGCTTCGAGCGCTTGTTCGCGCATCGCGGTGATATCGGCTAGCCCCATGCCGTAGGCCGATAACACGCCCGCGTATGGGTGGATGTAAATGCGCGGCATCGCCAGCGCATCGGCGACACGGCAGGCGTGTTGACCCGCCGCGCCGCCGAAACACGCCAGCGTGTAGCGCGTCACATCGTAGCCGCGCGCCACCGAAATTTTTTTGATGGCGTTGGCCATGTTATCGACCGCGATCCGCAAAAAACCTTCGGCTACTGCTTCGATGTTTTGTAAGTATTTGATTTTATTTAATAATTTTTCAAACGCCTGTTGAACCGTTGTGACGTCGAGTGGCGCGTTGCCCGCAACGTCAAACACTTGCGGAAAAAATTGCGGCTGAATGCGCCCCAGAATCACATTGCAGTCGGTGACGGTGAGCGGTCCGCCGCGTCCATAACACGCGGGGCCGGGCTGCGCGCCCGCCGAATCGGGGCCGACACGCATGCGCGCGCCGTCGAAATGCAAAATGGAGCCGCCGCCTGCGGCAACGGTGTGGATAGCCATCATCGGCGCGCGCAGGCGCACGCCGGCCACCAGCGTGTCGAACGCGCGCTCGTATTCGCCGGCGAAGTGCGACACATCGGTGGAGGTGCCGCCCATGTCGAAACCGATGATGCGTTCAAAGCCCGCGGCTTGCGCGGTGCGCACCATGCCCACCACGCCGCCGGCGGGGCCGGAGAGCACGCTATCTTTGCCGTGAAAGCGCCGCGCGTCGGTTAAGCCGCCGGAGGATTGCATGAACATCACGTTCACACCGGCGAGCTCGCGCGTGATGCGCTCGACGTAGCGGCGCAGCACCGGCGATAAATACGCGTCCGCCACGGTGGTGTCGCCGCGCGACACCAGTTTCATCAACGGGCTCACTTCGTGTGACACCGACACTTGCGTGTAGCCGCACTCGCGCGCAATGCGCGCCAGAGCCTGTTCGTGTTGTGGGTAACGGTAGCCATGCATCAGCACGATGGCGCAGGCACGCAAGCCTTGCGCATGGGCGGTTTCGATCTCGCGCCGCGCCTGCGCGAGATCTAGCGGCGTCAGCACTTCGCCATGCGCGCCGATGCGTTCGTCGATTTCGCGCACTGCCGCATAAAGCATCTGCGGCAGCACGATGTGGCGCTCGAAGATGCGCGGGCGGTTTTGAAAAGCAATGCGCAGCGCATCGCGAAAGCCGCGGGTGATGAACAGCGCTGTCGGTTCGCCCTTGCGTTCGAGCAGCGCGTTGGTGGCGATGGTGGTGCCCATTTTCACCGCCGCGATGTGTTGCGCGGGAATCGGTGCGTGGCGCGCGACACCCAGCAAATCGCGCATGCCGGCAAGCGCCGCGTCTGGATAATGCGCCGGGTCCTCGGACAGCAGTTTGTGCGTCGCGAGCGTGCCGTCGGGGCGGCGCGCGACGATGTCGGTAAAGGTGCCGCCGCGGTCGATCCAGAACTGCCATTTACTTCGATAAGTCATTGTTTTATAATAATTTTAAATGTTCACATGATGTTAACATGAAAAAATATGACATTGATTTATTTGATGTTTACCTAACGCGATTTACATGGTGTTCACATGGAGCATCACTTAATTGAGCGTTGAAAAGGAGTATGCCATATGAAAAAAGTAGCAATTTATGCCCGCGTATCAACTGCATCCCAGACCACAGAAAACCAACTGATAGACCTGCGCCAGACAGCAGAGCGCATGGGCTACACCATCGTTGCTGAGTTCGTTGATAACGGCATTTCTGGCGCTAAGGGTCGCTGTGACAGACCTGCATTAGACCAGATGCTCAAGCAAGCAGCACAGCGTCGGTTTGACATGATTCTGTGCTGGGACATTTCTCGGCTTGGTCGCTCACTGCAAAATCTGGTGGAAATCCTGACTGACCTGCAATCGATGAAGATTGACCTGTTCTTTCAGCAGCAGGGACTGGATACCAGCACAAGCAGCGGCAGGATGATGTTCAGCGTCTTTGGTGCACTTGCTGAGTATGAGCGTGAACTGATTCGGGAACGAGTCATTGCAGGGCAGCAACGAGCAAAAGCACAGGGTGTAAAACTCGGTCGTCCATCAAAGATGAATGACGCGTTACGAACTGCTATCAAACTGCTGCGTGAGAAGGGTATGGGTATCAAGCAGATTGCAGCGCAGTGCCAGGTCGGTGTGGGAACAGTCTACGCTGCGCTTGCCTAATGATTTTAGGAATCAAATGGAACCGCTGGCAGACGGGTTCCGAACGGCTGCAATGGGCTGTTTTTCACTTGCTGAACATCGCTGACAGCCTTGTCTACCTGCTGTCGCTCTCGGCTTTCAAGTCTGGATTTGCTTATGCCTATCTCTTCAGGCATGAAGGCGGAAGTTATTGATTTATTGAATAATTCAGGATGCAAAGACAAAGACCAGCCACCGAGCTGGTCTTTTCATTTTGTGGACTTGTCACTAGTTATTGCATTTTCAGTATCAATAAGTCAATCTTTAAACTAGTAGTTTTGAACCCTAAGAATTAGTGGTCACAGCAGTCTTCCAAGTCACTGATTTTGCTGAATACCGATTTGTTGGATTCAAAGAGATTTTCCGAACTGATACAGGGAACACATGGTTCCCTGTTTTTTGTCTGCAACCGCAGGATTTCATTGAATACTGCCGTTGCTCATAATGATGATAGCTCGCCGTTCGAACTGATTAAGAAATAACTGTCACCATTGGCACCAGCCCCACTCTTGTAATCAAACTCTTGTTGCCCGTAACGCAAAGAGATTCCTTCGTATTTTTTGTCACCGAACGGACAATAACTAAGGATACGCTGATCAAGTAGGTAAAAGGTGCGCCCGAGGAAAGCGATGATG
>VGIF01000203.1 GCA_016868015.1 Betaproteobacteria bacterium | reverse complement strand
AAGCCATGTCGGATAACGCTTTGCCGGATGCGCTTGGGAATATCTTTTCGCTCCCCGCTATCCTTGGCAGACTCAGTAGTAACTTGATTGCTTGCTCTTGAATCGGCACCCTAAACTCCTGCCGGGTCTTGAAGTGCTCAGGTGGGATGATCCAAAGTTTCTTGTTGAAGTCAATTTCCGACCACTCGGCTAAGCGAACAGAACCAGAGCGCATACCGGTCAGTATGGTGAACTCCAATGCTCTGGCGCTGATGCTGTCATTACGCCGAAGAGCGCTCATGAACTCGTCCATTTGCTCGTATGGCACTGCTGGATGGTGCTTGACCTCCTTTAGACCTCGTGGCAAGGCTAGTTGTGTATCGAGGTAGCCCTTCCATGTGGCAGGGTTGGTGCCTGTCCTGTACTCATTGACAGTGGCGTAGTCCAGCACAGACCTGATCCGATCCAATAGTCTCTTGGCTGTTTCGGATTTGATGTGCCAAAGTTTGCCGCTTGAACCATTCCGGTGAACAGTATCCTGAAGAAGCACATCCAACACATGGCGCATAGTTATGTCGGCGACCAACATCCTTCCAAAAACTGGGTATGCATAAGCCTCAATGGTCGAAGCCCACTGCTTCCTGTGTTTATCGTTGGTGTAGTCAGAGGCGTGTGCCTCCATGTAGGCCTCAGCGCAGTCTCGGAAAGTCTTGTTTTGCGATGCGGCGGCTATGAGGGCGCTACGCTGGGCGCGTTTGCGGGCCAGCAAATTCACACCACCCTTGGCCTCCAATGAGAGTTTCTTGGCCTGCTCCCGGGCTTCTGCAAGGGAGACTTGAGGGTAAGAGCCAAGTCCAATGGGTTCCCGCACACCTGCTACCCGCAAGCGCAGAATCCAAGAGCGTGCAAGGGGGGCTCCTTCACGAGACGGCTCCCTGATTTGAAGCAGTAAGCCCGCGACCCCGCCTACAGCGTGCCAACCGGGGCGATTCAGTCGCTTGACCTCAACCGCAGAAAGTTCCTTTGCAATCTTGGGCATACCAATAAACATATCCAAAATGTTGAACTCGTATGTTATGCCTTGACATGACCTGACGCAAGAGGAGATGACTTATCATTGGTGAAATTGCTGGAATAAATATTTTTGGCACACCACGACACAATAAATTGGCGGCCACACTCTCCGCCAAAAAATTAAATAAAATCAAATACTTATAAAATATCGCTTAGGCTTGCCTGAGCGCGTTTTGTAGCTTGCGCCGGGTGTATAAACCAGCAAGCAGTAATCCGCCGCCGATGCCGCAAAGCAGTGCGGGCCCAAACCAGCGGGCGCCCGGATGATCCAATTGCGTCCGGTAGTGGGCCGGGTCGCTGGCGTCTTTTTGATAAAGCACGGTGACGCGATCGCCCACGGCGAAATAGATAAACCCGCTGGTTTTCAGGCGCATGGGTTGTTCGCCCGGCGGCGTAAATTCAATCACCGGGTGCGCGCCGCCGGCGGCGAGTTCGACCACGGTGCCGTCTGCGCGAGAGGCGCTTTGGGAAAATCGATGGGTCGATATAGCCGTTATTAGCGCGATCGCCAACAGTACCGCGCCGGTGACGGGAAATAGCATCGCAATCAGCTTATTGCCGATCTGTTGTGACGTTGACATAAGCGTTGGATGCGATGAGCGGGCTTTAGCGGTAGCCTGCCGTTACGTTATGATTTTTATAACATATTGATTTAATTGACATTTTATTTTTTCTCATCTTCGATCGGCGGCAGTGAACGCAAATAAGCAATCATCGCCGCCAAATCGGCAGGGGTGAGGTGCCCGGTGGTGTTGGTGATGACTTCGCGCATGGCGGCCGAAGGTTCGTCGCCGTCGGGGGTCAGGCCGCTCGCCAGAAAATCGGTGAGGTCTTTGTCGCCCCATTTTTTCTTAAGGCGCGCGGGTGTGAGGTTTGGGATTTCCTTGCCTTCGGGGCCCATGCCGCCGGCGAGAAAACGGTCTTTGCGCGGCCCGCCCATGAAGTTGCGCGGGGTATGGCATTCGCCGCAGTGGCCGAGCGCGTTGGTGAGATAGTTGCCGCGATTCAGTTGTTCGGAAAGTTTTGCGTCGGGTATGAACGCGCCAGGCTTGAAGTAAAGCATTTTCCAAAACGTCACGCCAAAGCGAACGTTGAACGGAAAGCGCAATTCGTGCGCGCGGCTTGGTTGCGCATTAGCGGGCAGGCTCTTGAGATAGGCGAACAAGTCGCGCAGATCGGTGTCGTTGATTGCGGTGAAAGAAGGATATGGAAACGCCGGAAAATAATTCGCGCCGTCGGGGCGTTTGCCTTCGCGCATGGCGCGAAAAAAGTTGGCTTCGCTCCATTTGCCGATGCCGGCGTCGGGATGCGGCGTAATGTTGGGGCCGTAGAAGGTGCCGAAGGGGGTTTTCAGCGCGCGCCCGCCGGCGTAGGCCACTGCACCTTGTTTCTCCTCGGTGTGGCAACCCAGACAGCCACCGGCTTTTGAGAGGTATTCGCCGCGTTTCGCGTCGCCTTTGGCAGGCTGCGGCGCTTGCGCCCAGACCACGCTCGTCAAAGCGAGCAGCAGCGGCACGATGCCGCCTGCGAGGCGCTGGCAAGTGCGGGTACGAATCGTCATGGTCGTCTTCCCCAAAGTAAAAACCCCGCCAAGTGTAGCGGGGTTTTTGTTCCGGCGGGATGCAGCCCGATGTGCTTACTTGGAGCGGAAGTTGTCGTGGCAACCGCCACAGGTTTTGCCGACTTCGGCCAGCGCGCTTTTCACCGCGCCTTCATCGCCGCCTCTGGAGACCTTGGCCAGGTTCGCTGCCGCTTTTTGGAAGGTATCGGCGCTTTCGCGGAATTTGGCGTTGTCGCTGAATACCGCGGGTAGCGCGCGGCTCTTTTCATCCTTGGTGGCATCGGTAAAGCCGTCCCACGGCATCACGCTGAGCACTTCGAGATAACCGGCATTGCGAGTAACCGTCGCGGCGTTGTAAGGGATTTTGCCGGTGGCCATGCCGCCGATCGGGCCCCAGTATTTGCCGATCAACGTCATCGCGGCCTGCCGTTGCTTGACCTGCACATCGGGTTTGGCTTGCGCAAACGCGGCGGCGCCGTAACCCAGTCCGAGCACCATGGCGACGCCACACAACAGCAGTTTCCTTTTCATGCGGTTCTCCTAATTATTTGATTTAAATGAAAAATTTTACCCGCTGCAGTTCCTCGCGGTGCCACCTTACTGCCTCGGATATGTCGCGCCAACAATGATTTGGAACGATTTATTCCCTGCTTACGACTGTGTGGCGGCAGTCTAGTTCAGCCGGCTACGTGCCGTCATCGCGCATCCGTTAGTCCAAGTTGACCTTGGCGCCGCGGCCGCGCTTGACTTCGCTGCGCTGTTTTTTATGTTCCAGGCGGCGCTCGCGCGAAGCGCGCGTGGGGCGCGTGGCTTTGCGCGGCTTGGGCGTGTGGCAGGCGGCGCGAATCAATTCGATCAAGCGTTCCAGCGCATCGGCGCGATTGCGGCTTTGCACGCGAAAGCGCTGCGCGGTGATGGTGATGACGCCTTGGTCGGAGGCGCGGCTGCCGGCGAGATTTAACAAGCGCGCACGCACCGCCTCGGGCAGCGAGGGCGAAAGTGCCGCATCGAATTTAAGTTGCACCGCGGTGGCGACCTTGTTGACGTTTTGTCCGCCGGGGCCGGAAGCGCGCACGAAACTTTCCTCGAGTTCGGCTTCGTTGAGCGCGACGGTGCGGGTGACGCGAATCATGATGCGCGTAGTGTACGGTAAACTTGCGGCCATGACATTTACCCGTAAAACCTTTGCCGGCGCTTTCGCCATTTGCGCGGGGTTACTGGCCTTCGCCTATTACTTGCAGTACGTTAAAGGCGAGGAGCCGTGCCCGTTGTGCATGGTGCAACGGGTGGCGTTTTATGCGTTGGCGGCGGTGTTTTTGGTGGCCGCGCTGCACGGGCCGGCGCGGCGCGGGCGCATCGTTTACGGCGTGCTGGGGTTTATCGTGGCGGGGCTGGGCGCGGCGGTGGCGGCGCGTCACGTGTGGCTGCAACATCTGCCCGCGCACCTGGTGCCTTCGTGCGGGCCAGATCTGCAGTACATGCTCAGTCGCTTTCCGCTCGCGCAGGTGTGGAGCAAGGTCTTGATGGGCTCGGGCCAGTGCGCGGAAACGGGCTGGCAATTTCTGGGCCTGACCATCGCCGGATGGTCATTGTTGTGGCTGGTGGTGCTTGGCTTGACGGCGCTTTACCTGGTGCTGCGCAAAGCCGCCTAAGACTACTATGACTACTATGACTACTATGACTACTATGCCTGCTACGCCTACTGTGCCAACTACGCCGGCACGTCGGGTGTAAGCTGGCGCTCTAGCGCGTTGATTTGATCTTTGACGTGAAGTTTTCGTTTTTTGAGCCGCTGCAGTTGTAACTGATCGTGCGGCGTGGCTTCAATCAGGCGGGTGATGACATCATCGAGGTCGCGGTGTTCGAGATAAAGTTGTTCGATCTTGCCGCGGATCACTTCGACTTCGGCGGTATGATTCATGGGGGCGTTGCTCCGTGCCGTTGCGGAGAAAATAGTATACGGCCACAATTTGAAAAAAACGAGTCTCGCGGATTTGCCGGTGCGTCAGGCATGTTTTTATAACCTATTTATTTTAAACAATATTTTTTAAGCGTTCGAAGAGGAAAAAGGGATGGATATTACGGTTAATGGGCGTTTTTTAAGCGTCGCGGCGGATCCCGAGACGCCGCTGCTCTACGTGCTGCGTAACGACGCCGGCTGCAAGGGGGTGCGCTTTGGTTGTGGCACCGGCCACTGCGGCACCTGCATGGTGATCATCGATGGCAAGGCGGTGCAATCGTGCGATGTGCCGGTGTCCGCAGTGGCGGGTAAATCGATCCAGACCGTCGAAGGCATCGGCACGCTCGAGCAGCCGCATCCGCTGCAGCGCGCGTTCGTCGAAGAACAAGCGGCGCAGTGCGGCTACTGCATCACCGGTATCATCATGTCGGCCAAGGCGCTGCTGGACGCTAACAAAAACCCGAGCGATGACGATTTGAAGGAGGCGTTGTCGAAAAACCTGTGCCGCTGCGGCACGCATCAGCGCATCGTGCGCGCGATCAAGCGCGCCGCCGTCGAAATGAGGAAACTGTAATGGCTGAAAATACCGCACGCCGCAAACTCCCTGGCAGTCTCGAAACCAACCGCAAGTTAAGCCAATGGCTCGATATCAACGCCGACGGCACCGTCAACATGCGTCCCGGCAAAATCGAAATCGGCCAGGGCATCTTGACCGCGCTCAGGCAGATCGTCGCCGAAGAGCTCGATGTCAATTTAAACCGCGTGAAGGTGGTGACCGCGGTCACCGCGATGAGCCCCAACGAGGGCGTCACCTCCGGCAGCCGCTCGATCGAGGAATCGGGCTCGGCGTTTCGCTACGCCGCGGCGGAAGCGCGCGAACTGTTGCTCGCGCGCGCGGGCGCCAAACTGGGCGCCACGCTCGAGCAATTGAGCGTCAGTGACGGGGTGGTTTGCGCCCGCGGCGGCGCCAGCGTCACTTATTGGGAGCTCACCGATGCGAGCTTGCTCGATCGTGAAGCCACCGGTGAGGCGCGGCCCAAGCCGCCGGCGCAGCACAAGATCGTCGGCACCGCGGCGCCGCGCGTCGATATCCCGCGCAAGGTCGCGGGCTTGCCGGTGTACGTGCAAGACCACGAGCCCAGCGGCATGCTGCATGGCCGCGTGTCGCGGCCGCCCAGTTACAGCGCGGAATTGATCGGCGTGAAGCTCGATGACGTTCGCGCCATGCCCGGTGTGGTGGCGGTGGTGCGCGACGGGCGTTTTCTGGGTGTGGTGGCCGAGCGCGAGGAGCAGGCGATACGCGCGGCGCGGCGTTTGGCGCGCGAAGCGAAGTGGAGCGAAAAACCGACGCTGCCGGAAATGAACCCGCGCTACTTGCTCGACTGGCCGGAAAAAACCGAGGTGATCAGCGAGAAAAAAGGCGCGGCCGCGTCCGCCGGCCGCGAATTCAGCGGCGAATACACGCGGCAGTTTTTGGCGCACGCCTCGATCGCGCCCTCGTGCGCCACCGCGCAATATGACGATGGCAAATATACGGTTTGGACCCACAGCCAGGGCATTTATCCGCTGCGCGGCGAACTGGCGCCGGCACTGCAAGTGCCGCCGGAGGACATCGTGGTGCGTCACGTCGAAGGCGCGGGCTGTTACGGCCAGAACGCGGCGGACGACGTGGCGCTCGATGCGGCGCTGCTCGCGCGCGCAGCGCCCGGGCGCGCGGTGCGCGTGCAGTGGATGCGCGAGGACGAATTTGCGTGGGAGCCGTATAGCTCGGCGATGGTGGTTAAAACGCGCGCCACGCTGTCCGACGACGGCCGCATCAGCGCCTGGCATTTGGATGTGTGGAGCCACGGCCATAGCTCGCGCCCGGGGCGCGCGGATGACGGCACCAATCTGCTGGCGGCGCTGCATCTGGAAAAGCCCTTAAAACGCGCGCCGGCGGCCAATCCGCCGCTGCCCGGCGGCGGCAGCCATCGCAACGCGATTCCGATTTATGAGTTCCCGAATCAGCGCGTGACCAACCACCTGGTGCCTGATCCGCCGCTGCGGGTATCGTCGCTACGCGGACTGGGCAGCCAGACCAATGTGTTTGCGATCGAATCGTTCATGGATGAGCTGGCGGTGGCGGCGGACGTTGATCCTATCGAGTTTCGGCTGCGCCACCTGGTCGATTCGCGCGCGCGCGCGGTGGTCGAGAAAGTGGCCACCATGGCCAACTGGAAACCCAAGCAGCAACTGGCCGGCAATCTGGGCCGCGGCATCGGCTTTGCGCGCTACAAAAACTTGGCCGGCTATATGGCGATCATCGCCGAGGTGGAACTGGCCGAGACGCTGCGCGTGCTGCGCGTATGGTCGGCGGTGGATGTGGGCCAAACCATCAACCCGGACGGACTCATCAACCAGATGGAAGGCGGCATCATCCAGGCGGTGAGCTTCGTGTTGCGCGAAGAGGTCAAGTACGACCGCGAGCGCGTCACTGTCAGGGGGTGGGATGATTATCCGATTCTGAGTTTTGCCGAAGTGCCGCAGGTGGTGGTGGGGCTCATCAATCGGCCCGAGTTGCCCGCGGTGGGGGCGGGCGAAGGCCAGCAAGGCCCGGTGGCGGCGGCGGTGGGTAACGCGCTGTTTAACGCCTCGGGCGTGCGGCTGCGGGATATGCCGTTTACGCGCGAGCGTTTGTTGGCGGCGATGGCTGCGTAGGGCAGGCCGTACTACGGCCTGCGCCGCCCGCGCGTGCGGCGACGGTCATGCGTCAGATCTGCGTGGCGAGCGCGTAAGCGTTCAGGCGCAGTTCGCGCATATCCACACCTTCGAAATCGTCGGGCAGTTGCGGGCCCGCCGAGCGGCGCAAATGGTATTGAATTTCCGCCACGTTAAGCTTGGGCAGGGTGTTGCCGAACAGCCGGCGCTGCTCGTACGTCTCCACCTGATCGGCGGCGGCGTTGCCGCTGTTGGCGGCCTTGCGATACTGGTCTAGCGAGATGATCATGGTGCGGCTCCGAGGGTGGGTTCGTGGGTTCGACGCCCATCACCATGCAGATCGCGTGCCAGTTGTAATTTGTGCTGTGATGTATTCCGCGTATGTTTCGTAAGTATTTGATTTTAAAAAATAATTTTTTGAATGTAAAACACGTGAATGATGTCGCGCGGCATCTCGGGCGATTGTTACGGCGTCATCATTTCGACAAAACGCGCGGCTTTCGACAGCGCGCCGCGTGCAACCTTCAACATACGGTAATTTGTCACGCGTGAAAAAAAGCGGCAGACGAAAACAAAAACGGCTGCACACCTTGTGCAGCCGTTTCCAAGCGCGGCGCAATGTTACGCGTTCTTGCTTACGCGGGTACGCAGGTCTTTATACAGCGCGGGTTTGCTTTGCTTTAAATGTTCGGCGATGCGCAAATCAACCCCGTCCACCGTGGCGAGCGGCACATTTTTTACGTACACCAAACGCAGCAATTCGCGTACGGGCTTGGGCATGGAGCGGCCGCTTTCATAACGCGAGCCGCCACTTTGCGTGACGCCGATCTCCGACCAAAATTCGATTTGATTCAGGCCAAGTTTTTTGCGCAAATCACGTGGGTTGGCAATGCGGGCAAAGGGTTTCAAGGAGTTCTCCTCATCGTTATAGTTACTACACGTCTGACATATGCACGAGGCATTCGTTCATTACGTATTTAGTATCTCACGTTCGCGCCGCAGCGGCTACTCGGTAAAACCCGTAGACAGTCGATTTTTTCAATCAAATCAAGTACAATTACGGGTTTTTCGGTAGCGCAACG
>VGIF01000202.1 GCA_016868015.1 Betaproteobacteria bacterium | reverse complement strand
GCGCGCGCGTAACTCACTACTCAACCAATGCGGCACACCAATGTCGCGGCGCACGTGGCCGTTGCCGGCGATCAGCACCACGCCGCGCGCGGCATGTTGGGCGATGATGTCCGCCATCACCGCATCGCGCGCGAATTGCGCGCGCGCCATCGCCGGCAGGGTTTTTGCGGGCAGCGCGTTGCAGTGGCCCACGTCGATTTCACGTTCTTGCGCGGCTTGTATCGCGGCCAGCACGGGGCGATCGAGCCGCAAGCGGCGCAGCGTATCGGCGTCAAACACCGCGGCGTAACCCTCGCGCACGATGCGCCCGGTATCGGCATTCGATAAATTCACGGCCACCAGCGGCACATCGTATTGCAGCGCCAGCGCGATAAACGGCCGGTAGTAACCCCAATTCCAGTTGGCGCCGGGCGCGGCTTTTGCGGGTTTCGCGATCGCGCTAATCAGGTGTTCGACATCGCGCGGTTTTTCTTGGCGCGCGCGATCGATGTCGGTTTGCCGCTCGCGATCAATTTGCTCCATCGCGATCGCCGGCCGCCAGCCCGCGGCGAACGCACGCTGCAACACCGCCAGCCGCTCACGATGATGCTCGGCGTTGTCGTGTAGTTCGCCCAGCAGCACGATGGCGTTGCCTCGCAAACGCGCCTCCCAATCGTGCTGCGGCGTAATCGCGCAGCCCGCCAGCGCCCCCATCAAGCACGCCACGACGATTTGCAGCCGGCAACGATAGTTTATAAAAATTCCTTTAAAATCAAATACTTACAATAACACACCGGCGCTGCGCACGCTGTCGCATTGCCCCCTCATTGAACTTAAACCCTCAAGCGGCTTTGCCCACTTACGCCCACAGCGCGCGGATCCAGTTGGCACACGCGATGTTGTTTTCCAACAGCGAATATTTCGCGCCGCCGCCGTAATCGGGCGCCGGAATAATTTCCATCGAGATCTGCCCCAGCGCGCTGTCGCCGCGCGCGGCGTGGTGCGCGAGCAACTGGCGCACGACTTCTTTCCACGGCGCGAGCCGCGCTTCGTCCCACTCGGCGTGCCACTCGCCGGGCGCGGGCTTCAAAAACGGATACTGCACACCGCGCCCTAAGCTGCCGTCGGGATGCTTGGCCCAGATATTCACCGGATTCGCGGGCGCGGCGGGCCGCGCATGCGCGTGCTTCACATAGTTGCGCGCAATCCATTCGCTCGCCACGTTACCGGGCTTGAACGGATCGAGCTGGACGCGGCCCGCCTCGATGTCGGCGCGCATGCCGAGCACTTCCTGCTCCTTGGGATTGTCGATTTTGAACATCACATGCGAGTGATCGAGCGTGATATTGAATTTCACACCTTGTTTTTCCACCAGCTCGCCAACGCGCGACACACGCCCGAAATGCTCCGACCACATGTTAATGTGCACCTCAAAACTAGGCGCGACGCCGTATTTATCGCCCAATTGCGCCGCACGCACGTAGCTCTCGGCGACTTCTTCGTCGGTCACGAATTTGCCGTTGGCATCCTTGGGCTTGATCTGAATGTTCTGCACCACCGAGCCGATTTCGCGTGCGATGCGCAGATGCCACTCGAGCAACGGTTCGTCGCGGCCGCGTGTGTAATAAAAGCCGCCGGCGCGTATCGGCAGCGCATGCTTGGCGCTGGCGCGCTGATAGATTTCAAGTTCGCCGGTGGGCGGCGTTTTGTCGTAATAATCAAAGCCCGCTTCTTTCGCCATGCGAAAGCGCGTGTCGACGTCGAAGTTATCGCGGTCGGTATGACACACCGCATTGCCGGTAATGCCGATCAAAAGTGGTTTCAAGTCGTTGCCCCATTAATGTTGCGTTGGTGCCGCCATTGCCATGCGCCGCACCGGGCGGATAATATGCTGAAATACTGGAGGTGCAAATGTCGGCAATCCCAACCCCCTTGACACAGCAGCCCGCGCGCGCGTTTAAAACACTGACGGCGGAGCAGCACGCCCGCTACTGGCGCGACGGATTTTTGCATCCGCTGCCCGCGATCGGCGCCGCGCTCGCGGGCGAAACGCTGCAAAAGATCGACGCCGTGCAAGCCCGCCACGGCGGCGAGTGGCCCAAGGAGCAGTCGTTTAAGCCGCACACGCTGTATCCGTGGCTCGACGCCATCGTGCGCCATCCGGCGATACTCGACGCGGTCGAAGACATCCTCGGCCCGGATATCCTGTGCTGGCAAAGCCGCTTTTTTATCAAGGATCCCAACGACGGCGGCTTTGTGTCTTGGCATCAGGACGTCACCTACTGGGGCGTCGATATCACCGAAAACATACTCACCGCGTGGGTGGCGTTCACGCCGGCCACGCCCGAGAACGGCGTGATGAAAGTGATTCCGGGCTCGCACAAAAACAAGCTCTTTGCGCATCGCGAAGGCGCGGGCAGCAAACTCACCGTGCGCGGGCAGGAAGTCGCGGTCGACGTCGATGAATCCAAGGCCGTGTACATGGGCTTGGACACCGGTCAAATGTCGCTGCACCACGTGCTGCTGTTTCATGGCTCGGCACCCAATACGAGCGAGCAGCGCCGCGTGGGCTTGGCGATTCGTTACCTGCCGACGCGGGCAAAAGCGTTGCCGGGGCTACCCAAGGATTATGTGACGCTGGTGCGCGGCGTGGACCGCTACCACCATTTTCAATTGGAAACACCACCTGTGGCCGATCTCGACCCGGCAGCGGTGGCGCAACATCAAATCACCAGCAAGACTTATTTCTCGATCAATGCGGAAGCGGCGCGGCGGCACGACGACATGATCAAGGCCCAGCGCTAAGCGTTAAGCGCTAAGTGATGAGCGCTTAGCAGCAGAGCGGGCACCCTACAGCGTGACGACGACGTTGCCGTTTTCCACGGCCGTGGGATACATCAACAGCTTGGTTGGCTTGCCGACTTGGATGAGTTCGTGGCCGGTGAGTAGATCGTACTCGTAACCGTGCCACGGGCACGCCAGCACTTCGCCGTCGCGCCCATAGATCAACTCGCCCACGCCGCTGGGCAACGAAGTGCCGCAAATCTGCCCCTTGCAAATCGGCGCGCCCTTGTGCGGGCAGACGTTGCGCACCGCGCGGAACTCGCCGTTTTTAAGTTGCGTGATGCCGATTTCGCGGCCGTCGACATCCTTGATGATGAATTTGCCGATGGGGAAGTCGGCAACCTTGCCTACGGAGATTTGTTTTTTGTCTGCCATGCTGAAACCGTCAAACAGTGTCGGTCAAATAGCGCCACTTGAAAAACCACTGATGTCATCCCCGCGCAGGCGGGAATCCATACGGTGCCTCCAGTGTCGCTGTGTTATGGGTTCCCGCCTGCGCGGGAACGACACGGTGGTTTGGAAACTTTCTCGATCATGGCCCGCTCGTTGTGGCTACGGCCCGCTGCGCTTAACTTTTGCTGCGCAAAAGTTAGCCTTCGCCGCAATGCCTTGACCCGGTATGTTAAGGGTTAACGTCTGCAAACCAACGTAGCATCGCTACCGTTATCGCATGCGGAAAGTGGTCAGGGCATTGTCCCAAAATATCTTCTGCCGCTGCGCCGCCGGCAAGCCGCGCAGCGACTGCCCCGGCATATCGTTGTCCCAGTGCGGATAGTCGGTGCTAAAGCACAGTTGGTCGTAGCCCATGAGCGCGATCAACTGGTCGAGGTCTTTGGGGTTTTGCGGCTCGTCGATCGGTTGCGTGCTAAAGCGGATGTGCTTGTGCACGTATTCCACCGGCGATTTTTTCACCCACGGCACTTCGTGGCGCAACTGGCGCCAGGTGCGATCCATGCGCCACAGCAAGGGCAGCAGCCACAGGAAACCGTACTCGACAAAAATCACCTTGAGATTCGGGAATTTCTCGAACACGCCAGAGAACACCAGGCTGTTCACGCTCGACTCGCCCGCCTGATTCAGCGTCACATAACGCTCGACGTAGGAATCCGGAATGCCGCCGGCGGAAATCGGCGGCCCATAAAAAATGCTGTCCGGGCCGGTGACGTGCACCAAAATCGGCAACTGCGCCTCCTGCGCCGCTTCGTAGATCGGCCACCAGTAGCGATTGCCCATCAAAATGTTGAGCAACGGCAATGACACCGCGACGATTTGCGGATGTTTGCCGATGCGGCGGATTTCCGCGGCGCTCGCCAGCGGGTCTTGCGAGGGCACCGACATCGCGAACTTCAAGCGCTGGTCCACCGGCAGCCATTGGTCGATCAAATAATCGTTAAACGCCGAGCACAGCACGATCGATTCATCGGTGCCGGCGAGCGTGCTGCACAGCGCCCCGGTCTGCAGACAATTAAGCACTGCGTGCTCGATGCGGTTCTTAACCAGCAGGTCTTGCACCAGGTAATGCGGATCGGAGCCCGACACGCCACCGCACGGCGGGCGCGCGTCTTCGCGATTGACCACGCCGTTCGGATGCAGATATTTCAGCGAGCGCGACTCCGGGTTGACCATCGCGCGCTTGCGCGTGAAGCGCTGGCGCCATGCTTCGGGCATGTAAGGGAAGACGCTTTTGATGCCCTCCTTAACATACGGATGTACGTCGCAGTCGACGACTTTCAACGTGTTCTGCTGGCGCGGCGGCGCGGATTTTTCGGGCATGTCCATCACAAAAAACTCCCGCATGCTTTAAATAGTGCGCGCATTGTACGCCGCATTGCCGCGCGAGCGCGCGCGATGCGACACGCCGGCGAGCCGCGCCGCGCCGTCGCGGCCATAAAAAATTATCAATTAAATCAAATACTTACGATTTTAGCCGAATATACCCGAATATACCCGGATAGCGCGACGCTACAAAAAAATCGCCTTCATTCGATCTTGATGCCGGTCGCCTTGACCACCTTGGCCCACATCTCGATTTCGCGGCGCACTTTCGCGCGGCTCGCCTCTACCGAAAGGGCGGAGACCTCCGAGCCGCCGGCGAGCACATGGTCCTTCACTTCCTGCAACTGCAGCACTTTCACCGCCTCACTGTGCAAGCGCTCCACAATGCGCGGCGGCGTGCCGGCCGGCGCGAACAGCCCCACCCAGCCATCGACGTGAAAGCCGGGCACGCCCGCTTCAACGAACGTCGGCAGATCGGGCAGCGGCGCCGCGCGGCGCGAAGTGGTCTGCGCAAGCGCCCTCACCCGGCCACCTTTGACATGCGGCAGCGCCGATGGCGGCGTGGCGAACGAGAGCTGCGACTCATTGCCGACCACGCTCACCATCGCCGGCCCGCCGCCCTTGTAAGGCACGCTGATGAAATCCACGCCCACCATCATCTTGAACAGCTCCCCGGCGAGATGGATGCCAGAGCCCATGCCCGGATGCGCGTAGCGCAGCTTACCCGGCTGCGCTTTGGCATGCGCAATAAATTCCTTGAGCGTGCTCACCGGCAATGCGGCATTCACCACCGCGACGTAGGGGTAGTTGATCAGCTCGGTGATCGCAGGCACATCGGGCACCGGGCTGTACGGCAGCTTCGGGTAAATGCTGGGCGCGATCGAGATCGGCGGATCGGCCGTGACCAGCAGCGTGTGGCCGTCGGGCGCTGCCTTGGCGACCACGTCGGTGCCGATGGCGCCGGCGGCGCCGCCGCGATTGTCGATGACCATCGTCTGGCCCAGCCCCGCGGGCATGTGCTGCGCTAGCACGCGCGCGATAAAGTCGGTGGAGCCGCCGGGCGGAAAAGCCACCACCACCCGGATCGGGCGCTGCGGATAAGCCTGCGCAACGGCCAACGCCGGCAGCAGCGCCGCGGCAACAGACGACGCCAGCACGAGTGCCGGCAAACGCTTTAACTTCGACTGCATGGCATTCATAACACCGCTCCTCCTGTTTCACCTGTTTTTAATGTGGCGGCCATTGCATCACTCTTGCGCCACGCGCGTCAATACCCGCAAATCCGGCCCCAAATGCGGCCGCATAGCCGTTTTCCGCCGGCACCTGCGTACGGGCTAGACGCATCGCGTGCCGTCTCACACCAATGTCGCCCTCATTGCTGCTTGATGCCGGCGTCGCGTACCGCCTTGGCGAACTTGTCGCCCGACAGTTGCATCGGCTGCATGCCCTGCGCCGCGAGTTGCTTTTGAATTTCCGCTTGCGCGAGCACCTTGACCAGCGCGTCGTGTATGCGCTCAAGCCGCGCCGCCGCCACACCGGCAGGTGTACACAGGCCCTGCCACGAAATGACCTCAAAGCCCGGCACGCCGGATTCGGCAATGGTCGGCACTTCGGGCAAGTCGGGGTGGCGCGTGGTCGAACTCACCGCCAGCATGCGAATCTTGCCGCCGCGATAGGCGGCGATAAACGAAGGCACGGTGGACACCATCGCCTCGACGTGGCCGCCCATGAGATCCGCCAGGGCCGGTCCCGCCCCTTTGTACGGCACGTGCAGCAGGTCGATGGCTACGGCGGCCCTGAACATTTCCATCATCAGTTGCGGCGACGATCCCACGCCGGGAGATGCGTACTTGACCTTGCCCGGACTCGCTTTCGCCAGGGCAATGAATTGCTCAAGGGTCTTGGCCGCAACCGCGGGATGAACAACAATCGCACCGGCGGTGCTGCCGATCAGGCCAATCGGCGCAAAACTGGCCACCGGGTCATAGCCAAGCTTTCGGTAAAGCGCCGGGGCGACGGCCTGCGATGCGACATTGCAGGCGAAAATCGTATAGCCGTCAGGTGCCGCGTGCGAGGCGATTTCGGCAACCACTGTGCTGCCCGCGCCGCCCCGATTGTCGATCACGACCGACTGTCCCAGCGACTCACTCAATCCCGCGGCCACGATGCGCGCCACAATGTCGGTGGAGCCGCCCGGCGGGAAAGGTACGATGTAGCGCAGCGGGCGCTCGGGAAACCCCTGCCCCGCGCGCTGGGCAAGTGCGGCAGTGCCTGGAACAATGAACAACAGGATGGCGGCTAAAAACAAAACTCGGCTGCTGCGGTTCATGAGCTTCTCCTCGTTGGGTTTATCCGGCGTGGCTCAGCGCGCGCTAAGCGCTCGCGCGTATGAGTTCTTGGTATGGGTAGTCGTGCGATCGCAGGCGCGCGGCGCACGCATCGAACATGCGGCGGCCGGGATTTTTCGCAATGTCCGCATCCGCCAACGCGCTGGTCCGAGGGAGCACGCTCAAGCGCACCTGCTCGGCCCGGCTATAGGGAATGGCCGTGGCGAGACCAAGAAGACGTCAGGCAAGCACGAAGCCATGGCTCCTCCTGCGATATCCGATATCGTTTTGCCCGAATATCACTGGATGGACTGCGCTGTCAATATTTGGACGAACTGGCCAATGTTCAATCCACGCGCAAATGGGCGCCTTACTTGCGGGAATTTCAGTTGCGCCAGCCGTGCTCCCGCCAGCCTTGTATTACCCGCATCGTTTTTTAAAAATATAAATTAAATCATATGGTTAGAAGACAATCGCACCAGCAAGCATGCCCGTTCCTTGCAGGCGTATTTGATCGGGGATAGCGGCGACGGCTCACCCGTGCTGCTACTGCGCAAACGTAATCACTACATTGCCCTTTTTGCGCCCGCTGTCGACATAACGATGAGCCTCGACTATGTCCTCAAACGCGTAACGCCGGTCGATCACCGGCTTGAATACACCCGCCTGCGCCAATGCCGCGAGTTGCCGCATATCGTCGGCGCGCTCGGCGGCAGGGCCGGCGATGATGTTGTGCCGCGTGAAGCGCGACACCCACGGCGCGCGCAGCAATTCGGGCAACCCGCACAACACCAGCAGTAATCGCCCGCCCGGCTTTAACGCCGGTTTGGCGCGCGCATACGGCGCCGTGCCCACGGTGTCGATAATCACGTCGTAACGCTGTCCCTCACGCGCAAAATCGACTTGGGTGTAGTCGATCACGCGCGCAGCCCCCAGCGCTTGCACCCACGCGGCATTGGCGCCGCTGCACACCGCGGTCACGTGAGCGCCGGCGTGGTGTGCAAGCTGCAGCATCGCCGTGCCCACCGCGCCGGAAGCGCCATTGAGCAGCACGCTGTCGCCGCGTTGCAGCTTGGCGCGGCGCAAAAAATCCAGCGCGGTGGTGCCGCCAAAGGAAAGCGCGGCCACTGCATCGTAACCGAGATTCGGCGGCTTTAGCGCGAGCGCGCCGTCTGCCGCCACGCATCGATAAGGCGCGTGGCACCCCATGCGCGCGCCGGTAAATGCAAACACCGCGTCACCGGCCTTAAAGCCGCGCACCGCCTCGCCCACCGCCTCAATATCGCCCGCTAACTCCGAGCCGAGGATCCGCTGGCGCGGCTTTGTCACGCCAAACGCAAGCCGCGCGAACACGCCAAAACCACGCGGCATCGTCAAACTGCGCACGCGCCAGTCGGCCGAAGTCACCGTATTTGCGCGCAGCTTGATCAGCACCTCGCCGCGCTTGGG
>VGIF01000201.1 GCA_016868015.1 Betaproteobacteria bacterium | reverse complement strand
TGATCGTCAAGGCGTTGGCCCAACCGAAAATCAAAACGGTGTGGGATTCGCTCGGCGCCAGCCCCGGCGGGCAACCGCCCGCGGATTTCGGCCGCTTCGTGCGCCAGGAAATCGAAACCTGGGGCAAGGTGGTCAGAGCTTCGGGCGTGACGATCAACTAGCACGTTTTATTTTTTGGCGGCGGCGCGTCAGTCGCGCGCCACCGCAAATCCATGCATCCCGGCCCCAGCGTCACCCCTTATGAAATGCTCGGCGGCGAGCCGGCCGTGCGTGCGCTGGTCGAGCGTTTCTACGACCTGATGGACGAGACGCCCGAGTATTACGTGATCCGCAAGCTGCACCCGGAAAACCTCACCGGATCACGCGACAAACTCTTTATGTTTTTGTCCGGCTGGCTAGGCGGCCCGCCGCTATACACCGATCAATACGGCCACTCGATGCTGCGTGCGCGGCACCTGCCGTTTTCCATAGGCCTTGCCGAGCGCGACGCATGGATGGCGTGCATGAACCAGGCGTTGCACGCGCTGGTCGAGGACGAAAAGCTGCGCACCTGGCTCGCCGAACAGCTTTTCAAAACCGCCGACTGGATGCGCAACCGGCAGGACTAACGCTTTTTCCCCAGCATCGTTCCACGGCATTTTTTGGCGCCGCAATAACACGCGTGCTCACGCTTGAGCTTGGCGGTGTGCGGCTCGTCGACGATCAATTCGTAGTCGTAGGCAAGCTCCTCGCCGGCGCGAATTTTGCGGCGCGTTTCGATAAACACGCGGCCCTCGTCTTCAATCGCATCGCAGTTGGGATCGCAGGAATGGTTGATCCAGCGCGCGGAACTGCCGCGCCGGGTGGCGTCGATCACCACCTCGTCGTTGGCCGCGAACAGCATGGTATGCGCACTGCCCTCGTGCAGCTCGCCATAACGGCGATCGGCCTCGTCGTGCGACATGCGTTCACCGGTATATTCGATCAAGCGCACACCTCTGGGAATATCCACCAGTGCGAATACGCCGAGCCCGTGTATGCCGGATCTGCGCACCACAATGCGGCGGGGTGCGGCATTTTTTGGGGAAGGTTTCTTACGCATACGCTTAAGGCCGCGGCACCGTCATCGAAGCCTCCGGCACCAAAAACTCGAAATCGCAGCCGCGATCGGCCTGCAGCACTTCGTTCATGAATAGCTTACGGTAGCCGCGGCCATCCTCGCGCCGCGCGCGCGGTTTTTTCCACGCCTTGCGCCGAGCCTCTAGTTCCTCATCCGACACCAGCAGTTCGAGCTTGCGCGCCGGCACATCGAGCTTGATTTTGTCGCCGGTTTTCACCAGCGCCAGCGGCCCGCCCAGCGCCGACTCCGGCGTCACGTGCAGCACAATGGAGCCGAACGCGGTGCCGCTCATGCGCGCATCCGAAATGCGGATCATGTCTTTCACGCCTTTTTGCGCGAGCTTTTTCGGAATCGGAATGTAGCCCGCCTCCGGCATGCCCGGCGCGCCCTTGGGGCCGGCGTTTTGCATCACCAGAATGTCGTCCTCTTTCACGTCGAGTTTCGGGTCATCGATGCGCTCGGCCAAATCTTCGAGCGACTCGAACACCACCGCGCGGCCGGTGTGCTGCATCAGCTTCGCCGTTGCCGCGGCTTGTTTGATGATGGCACCATCGGGGCACAGGTTGCCGCGCAGCACAGCGATGCTGCCGCCTTTGAATATCGGGTTGCTCATGGGCCGCACGATATCTTGCTTCCAGCCCGGCGCCGCGGCTTTGATGTTTTCACCCAGCGTGTCGCCGGTGACGGTGAGCGCGTCGAGGTTCAGGAGCTTGCGGATCTCGCGCAAAATCGTAACGAGGCCGCCGGCTTTTTCCAGATCTTCCATATAGCCCTGCCCGGTCGGTTTTAGATCGACCAGCACGGGCGTGTCGCGCCCCATTTTGTCGAAGGCATCAAGATCGATTTTGAAGCCGAGCCGCCCCGCCATCGCGGTGAGATGCACAATCGCATTGGTCGAGCCGCCCACCGCGAGCAGCACGGTCAACGCGTTTTCAAACGCCTCGGCGGTCATGATTTTATCGGGTGTGAGTTTTTCTTTGGCCAAGCCCACCGCACGCGCGCCGCTCGCCTCCGCGTGACGCAGCCGATCCGCCATTACCGCCGGCGTGCATGCGCCGCCCGGCAGCATCATGCCCAGCGCTTCGCTGCACAGCGCCATGGTGCTAGCGGTACCCATCACCATGCAGGTGCCCGCCGAAGGTGCGAGTTTATTGTTAATCTCGCCGATTTCCTGCTCGTTGATCTCATTCGCGCGGAACTTGCCCCACATGCGGCGGCAATCGGTGCACGCACCCAGGCGCTCGCCTTTGTGGTCACCGGTGATCATCGGCCCCGTCACCAGCATGATCGAGGGCACGTTCGCACTCGCTGCGCCCATCAACAGCGCCGGCACGGTTTTGTCGCAACCGCCGATCAGCACCACCGCGTCCACCGGTTGCGCGCGAATCATTTCCTCGGTGTCGATCGACATCAGGTTGCGCAAATACATGCTGGTCGGGTGCGCAAACGATTCGTGCAGCGTAATCGTCGGGAACTCCACCGGCAGCCCGCCGGCGAGCATGACGCCGCGCTTTACCGCTTCGATCAGCTCCGGCACATTGCGATGGCAGGCGTTAAAGCCACTGAAGGTATTGGTGATGCCGACGATGGGCCGGTCGACCGCGTCATCGGTATAGCCCATGGCCTTGATAAAAGCCTTGCGCAAAAACAATGAAAATTCTTCGTCGCCGTAAGCCGTGAGGCCCTTGCGCATGCCGCGTTTGGGAGTTGCCATAAAATCGCCCGGAAGGTGCCGTGAAAAAAGAGCACGCACGATAGCGGATTGGCCGCATTGACGCAATAAGCCGTGGCTCCCTAGAATCGACGCTCAAGCTCCCCTCTTGACTGGAACCCTTATGCCTAAAACCACACTGGGCCGCATGCCGCGCGAAGCGATCCGTCTGCTCGACATACCCCGCCCCTCGAAAGACATCGTCGGAAAATTCATGGCGCTCATCGATTTGACCGGCACACTGGCGGACGCATGCGACGAACTGGGCATCGTCGCGGTGATTCCCGCGTTTCAATTGCCGCCAGTGAACACCGGCCAGCGCATCGTCGGCCCGGCGCTCACCGTGCGCAACATCGCGCGGGATGTGCAAATCCACAAGGCCGCGCAGGAAAAAATCAACACCCAGGGCGAAACCGAGGCGCACAATCTCGCCGAGCCCGGCGACGTGCTGGTGATGCAAGGCGTGATGGGCTGCTCCAACATGGGCGGGCAATCGGCGACCATCGCGCGGCGCTCAGGCTTTATCGGCGCAGTGGTGGATGCCACCGTGCGCGACCCCGATCAATACCGCGGCATGGGCTGGCCGGTGTGGTGCCGCGGCTTCACGCCGATCACCGGCAAGTGGCGCATGCAAACGGTGGAAGTGAACGGCACGGTGGAAATTCGCGGCGTGCCGTGTAAGCCCGGCGATTTGGTGTGCGCGGATGAGGCTGGAGTAGCAATTATTCCCGCGGAAAAAATCGCGGCGGTGCTGGAAGTGGCGCTGAAAATCGATGGGGCGGATACCAAGCGTAAGGCCGACATCGATGCAGGCGTGGCGATTAGCGATCTCATTACCAAAAAATACAAGTGAAAACCACCAAAGCCCCCCTTGTCGTTCCCGCGAAGGCGGGAACCCATAACGCAGTGCCATATGGCGCGACGTATGGATTCCCGCCTTCGCGGGAATGACATCGAGGTTTATTGACGTCTGGCGTGCCAGAAAACCAAGGCCGATTAAAGCCATGAAACCTACCAACACCCTCTTCATCCTCTCCGACGAACACAACAAACGCGTGCTCGGCTGTTATGGCCACGCGATGATCAAAACGCCGTATCTCGACCAACTCGCCGCGCGCGGCACGCGTTTCACCAACGCCTACACCAACTGCCCGATTTGCGTGCCGGCGCGCGCTTCGTTCGCCACCGGGCGTTATGTGCATGAGCACCGCTGCTGGGATAACGCGATTGCCTACGACGGCAAGATTCCCGCCTGGGGGCACCGCTTGATGGCGCAGGGCCATCACGTCGTCTCCATCGGCAAACTGCATTACGCCAGCGGCGACGATGCCAAGCGCAACGGCTTTAACGAAGAAATACTACCGATGCATATCGTCAACGGCGTGGGCGATTTGCTGGGCCTGATTCGCGACGAATTGCCGCGGCGCAAGGGTGCCGCCAACCTCGGCCCAGAGGCCGGGCCAGGCGAATCGGAATACACGCACTACGACCGCGCGATTGCCGACGAAACCGTCAAGTGGCTCACCCACGAAGCGCCTAAGCATACAGACAAACCCTGGGCGATGTACGTGGGCTTTGTGGCGCCGCATTTTCCGTTGATCGCACCGCAGGCGTTCTACGATTTGTACCCGCTGGATAAAGTGCCCTTCCCCGACATGTATGCGCCCGATCGGCGTCCGCGCCACCCGTTCACCGATGCCATGCGCAAATCGATGTGCTTTGACGAGCCGTTCGATGAGCCGATGGTGCGGCGCGCGATCGCCGCGTACTTCGGACTCACGACCTTCATGGACAGCAATGTCGGCAAAATTCTAAAGGCGCTCGAAGCCACCGGTTTGCTGGACAACACCCGCGTCGTTTACAGCTCGGATCACGGCGACAACCTCGGCACGCGCGGCATGTGGGGCAAGTCGACGATGTATGAAGAATCCGCCGGCATCCCGATGATCATGGCCGGCCCCGGCGTGCCCGCCGGTAAGGTCTGCGACACGCCAGTGACGCTGGCGGATGCGTTCCCCACCTATGTGCAGTGCGTGGGCGCGAAGCTCGATGCAGCCGATAGCACATTGCCAGGTGCGTCGCTCTACGACATCGCCAATGGCCTCGTGCCCAAGCGCACGGTGTTGTCCGAGTACCACGCGGCCGCATCAATCACCGGCACGTCGATGATTAGGCACGGCGATTACAAATACGTGCACTACGTCGGCCTGCCGCCGATGTTGTTTGATCTCAAGGCCGATCCGTTTGAACGCAACGATTTGGGCCGCAATGCGCAATACGCCGGCGTGATTGCCGAATGTGAAGCTGCGTTGCGCAAAGTGCTCGACCCCGATAGCGCGAATCGCATTGCCAAGGCGGATCAATCGGCGCACATCGAAAAACACGGCGGCAAAGAGGCGATTCTCGGCAAAGGCACGTTCCGCTATTCGCCGCCGCCGGGGGTGAAGGCGGCGTTTTACTAATCGTGAAATCAGCGGGCTACATTTACGACGTCGCGCTCAAACGAGACCAAGTCCCCTCGTTCGACGACTACCCGTTCTCGCTGCCCGCAGTACGCAATCTCGATGTGTTAAAGCTGCACCCCGCGGTGACGTTTTTCGTCGGCGAAAACGGCTCGGGCAAATCAACGCTGCTGGAGGCGATTGCCGTCGCCACGGGTTTTAACGCCGAAGGCGGCTCGCGTAATTTTCGCTTTGAGACGCGCGCGTCGCACACGGTGCTGCACGAATACCTCGCGCTTAACAAAAGCTTGCGCCGCTCCAAGGACGGTTACTTCCTGCGCGCGGAAAGTTTTTACAATGTCGCCACCGAAATCGAGCGGCTCGATGCGGAGGGCATCGGCCCGCGCTTGATCGATTATTACGGCGGCACTCCGCTGCATGAGCAATCGCACGGCGAAGCGTTCATGGCGCTCTTGCTGGGGCGCTTTAGCGCGGGCGGGCTGTATTTGCTGGACGAGCCGGAGGCGGCGCTGTCGCCGCAGCGCCAATTATCCGCGCTGGTGCGCCTGCACGATCTCGCGAAAACCGGCGCGCAATTCATTATCGCCACGCACTCGCCGATTTTGCTGGCGTATCCAGATGCGTTTATCTACGCTTGCAGCGAAGACGGCATCGCGCTCACTGCCTACACCGACACCGAGCACTATCAGGTGACCAAAAACTTTCTCGCCAACCCACAGCGCATGTTGAACCAGTTGTTGCGTGACGATGATGGCCAGGTTTAGGCCCGACCATCGAACGCTATTGCGGAATAAATCGTAAGTATTTGATTTTATTATATTTTTTATTTTACCCCACACCCCCCGTCAGCTCCGCGCGCACCATCGCCGCACCCTCGGCCAACGCTTTTAGCTTGCCGAACGCCACCTCACGCGGCAAATACTTCATGCCGCAGTCGGGCGCGGCAATCAGGCGCTCGGCGCTCACATGCTTCAAGCCGTTGCGTATGCGTTGCGCGATCTGTTCGCCGCTTTCGATGCGCGGGCTGCCCAAGTCGATCACGCCGAGCAAGATGGTCTTGTTCGACAGATCTTTCAACATGCCGAGTTCCAGCACCGGTTGCGCGCATTCGATGGAAATTTGCTGCGCCACGCTATCGGCCAGCTCGGTGAGAAACGCGTAACCCGTGGGTTTTTGTCCCGGCACTACCGCCGCATAACCAAAGCACAGATGCACCACGGTGGTCACCGTCACGCCTTCAAGCGCGCGATTGATCGCCTTCACCGCGAAGCGCCGCGCAGCCTGCGGGTCGTTGCGCAGCCACGGCTCGTCGATTTGGATCACAGTAGCACCCGCCGCTTGCAAATCCAGCGCCTCGGCGTTGGCAGCTTGCGCAAACGCCATCGCCATTTCTTCTTTGTCTTGGTAAAACTCGCCGCCCGCCTGCTGCGCCATGGTGAACGGGCCGGGCAGCGTGATTTTGATTTTGCAATCGGCTTCGGTGACATGGGCGCGCAAAAAATTCAGGTCGCGCAGCGTCACCGCGTTGCGGCGGCGTATCGGCGCGAACACGCGCGGCACCTCGGTTTTGCGCCCTACCGTGTTGGTGATCACCGCCGGATGGTCGAGATCGATGCCTTCCAGCGCGGAAACGAAATAGTTCGAATAACTTTCACGGCGTATCTCGCCATCGGTGATGATGTCGATGCCCGCACGCACCATGTCGCCAATTGCCAAACGCGTGGCATCGTCCTGCGCCTCGCGCAGATGTTCGGCGGGGATGCGCCACAGCTCGTGCAGATTCACGCGCGGCACGCCCTTGGAAAGCAACGCGCGATCCACTAGCCAATCGGGCTGCGGATAACTGCCTACCACGGTGGTGGGAATTAATTTCATGAGTGATACGCCGTTGATCGCGAACCGCGAATCGTCAATCAACAGCGGCGCAGTGTGTTAAAGGCAACGCAGTATCGCACGCCGCAACGTCCAGTGAATCGCAATGCAGCCTCGCGTGATAGCATGCAGCCGCTGTTGTTTAGGCGCTCAGCCGCGGTTTATTGATGCCATGCGAAATTTATATAAGTATTTGATTTTATTATGTTTTTTATCAATTGCTCCGAGCGCGGCACAAGCACAATCCTATCCCGCTCGGCCGGTGCGCTTGCTGGTGCCGGGCGCTGCCGGCAGTTCGCAAGACATACTCGCGCGCGTGCTTGCGGTGAAGCTCGCGCAACAACTTGGCCAGCCATTCGTGGTCGATGCACGCGCGGGTGCGACCGGGCTTATCGCCATCGATCTGGGCAAAACCGCGGCGCCCGACGGCTACACGCTGATCGCCGCGACCAGCACGCTGTTCGCCGCCTTCTCCGCGCTGAAATCGAACTTGAGTTACGACGCCGATCGCGATTTCGCGCCGCTCTCGCGCATGGCCTCGGTGGCGAACGTTGTGACGGTGAATATAAACCTCGGCGTGGAAACCGCTGCCGATCTGGTCAAGCTCGCCAAGGCAAAACCCGGCCAGCTAAACTATGGCTCGGCCGGCAACGGCTCGCCCGCGCATCTGGCCGGCGCGATGTTCGATGTGCTGGCCGGTGTGCGCACCGTGCACGTGCCGTACAAAGGCGCCGCGCTGGCGATCCCGGATATGATCTCGGGACAACTGCAATTTTTGATCACCTCGCCGTTGATCGCCGTGCCGCATGGGCGTGCCGGACGCATACGCGTGCTCGCCACCACCGGCGCTAAACGCGATCCACTGCTGCCCGAGCTGCCGGTGTTCGCCGATACCGTGCCCGGCTTCGAAATCACGCAGTGGTGGGGCGTGGTCGCACCCGCGAAAACACCGCAACCCATACTCGACGTGCTGCACCGTGAAATCGTCAAAGCGTTAAGCGCATCCGACGTGCGCGAATTGCTGGCCAAACAAGGCGCCACCGCGCAGCCCGAATCGCCCGCGGCATTCGCCGCGTTCATGAAAGCGGAACGCACCCGCATTGCCAACCTCGGCAAACGCGCAAACATCGTGTTGGACTAAGGATACGCTGATCAAGTAGGTAAAAGGTGCGGCCGAAGAAGGCGATGATGCCGATTATGCGAAATGAATGCTGATTTCATCAGGCCGAAGGCGCTTT
>VGIF01000200.1 GCA_016868015.1 Betaproteobacteria bacterium | reverse complement strand
ATCGCGCTGGGCAGCGAGCCGGTGGGCAATACGCCGCGCAAATTCGCGGCGTTTATCGCCGCGGAGCGGGATAAGTGGGCGGGCGTGATTAAGCAAGCTAACATCCGTTTGGATTGATTCACAATAACATTTGGCCACAGAGGACACAGAGGTCACAGAGAAAAGGCGGGGATTCAAAGTTCCTGGCGCGTTGTCGCCGAGTTGATTGGGCGAAGTGTGTCACGAGTTTGTTTTTCCTCTGTGCCCTCTGTGGCAAAGGTTTTTGAGACTCAAGGGAGAATGCAATGAGCAAAGCCAAAGGCATCAAAGAAGTCGCCTACGTCGACGTGCGCCAAGGCGGTGGACATACTCACGTCCACGCGCATGATCAATTCGGCCAGCAGTCGTGGTTTGATTGCGCGGGCGGCGGGCAGGTGGTGGTGCAAAATAATATCGCCTATGTCGGCAACATGCGCAACCCCGCCGGCACGCTGGTGATCGACGTTTCGGACCCGAAAAAGCCCAGGCAAATCGGCGAGATCAACATGCCGCCGGGCACGCACTCGCACAAAGTGCGCGTGGCGGGCGACATCATGATTACCAACCGCGAAATTCTCGGCGGGCACGCGTTAAAGGGTGAGACCCCGCCCGCGGGTTACACCGGCGGCATCGCGATCTGGGATATCTCCAATCCCGCCAAGCACAAGTTAATCACCAACTGGGACGCCACCGATAAATCCAACGCCAACTACGCGCGCGGCGTGCACCGCTTCGATTTCGACGGACGTTATGCCTACATCTCGCCGACCATGGATGGCTACATGGGCAACATCGTGGTCATTCTCGATCTCAAAAACCCGGCCAAGCCCGAGGAGGTGGGCCGCTGGCATATGCCGGGGCAGTGGATTGCCGGCGGCGAAAAGCCGACGTGGAAAGGTTCGCATCACAAATGCCACCATCCGCTGCGCGCGGGCAACCGGCTGTATACGAGTTACTGGTATGGCGGCTTTGTGATCCTCGATATCGAGGACATGTCCAAACCCAAACTGATTTCGCACGTCGATTGGAGCCCGCCGTTCCCGTGGCCCACGCACACCTGCCTGAAAATGCCGTTCAAGATTCAGGGCCGCGATATCATGGTGGTGTCCGACGAAGACGTGGGGCGGCTTGAAAGTTGCGACACGCCGTATCCGGCGGCTTTCCTGTGGGTGGTGGATATCAGCGATGAAAAAAATCCGGTGCCAATTTCATCCTTCCAACTGGAAGACATGCCCGACACCCCGCAGCCGACCATGACCGGCTGCCACCAACCCGCCGAGCGCATCATCAACAGCACCGAAATTCCGGTGGCGTGGTTCGCGCACGGCTTGCGCGTGATCGACGTGGCGCGCCCGCATGCGCCGAAGGAGATTGCGTACTTCCTGCCCGATGTGCCGCCGGGTTGTGACCGCGTGCAGAGTAACGATGTCACCGTCGATGAGCGTGGGTTGATTTATTTGTTGGATCGCGTGCGGGGGTTGCATGTTTTGGAGCGGGTGTGAAGGGCGTGAGGCGTGAAGAGTGAGGTGTGAGGCGTGAAGTTGGTAGGGCAGGTTAGCGCAGCGCCATCCGCCGTACGCGTCTATCTTCGCGGTTGCGGCGGGTTGCGCCGCTTCGCGTTTAACCTGGCCTACGAGTGTTTAGACATCGGAAGATAAAGCGAGAACACACAAAATATGAAAGCAATCACAAAGAAGATTTCGAGCAAAGTGTTCGACGCCAATATTGGCTATGCGAACAGAATGGCAAGAAACGGACCCGTAATCATCACGGTGCGCGGGAGCCCCGAATCTGTGTACATGCGAGACGCAGATTACTGCCGGCTCTTGCAAGCTCACAAAACACGTATGCGCTGAAATATTGGGTTTTTGTAACTATTCGTTTTTTGCTAATTTTTTCGCCATGAAAATTACCGTCCTAGACGACTACCAAAACATCGTGCGTACGCTCGATGCCTACAAACTCGTGGCCAACCACGACGTAACCATCTGGAACGATCACACCAAGGATGAAAACATCCTCGCCGAGCGGCTGAAAGACACCGAGGCGCTGGTGCTGATCCGCGAGCGCACGCCGATTCGCGCGGGGCTGATTGCGCGCTTGCCCAAGCTCAAAATCATCAGTCAGCGCAGCGTGCATCCGCACATCGATGTTCCGGCGCTGACCGAGCGTGGCATTGTGTTGTGCTCGGATATGCATCCGGGCAAGCCCTCGTATGCGACGGCGGAGTTGACGTGGGGGCTGGTGCTGGCGGCGATGCGCAAGATCCCGCAGGAGGTGGCGGCGTTAAAAGCCGGGCGTTGGCAATCGACCATGGGCTTGGGCTTGCGCGGCAAAACGCTGGGGATTTACGGCTACGGGCGCATCGGCGCGGTGGTGGCGGGTTACGGCAAGGCGTTCGGCATGAAGGTGCTGGTGTGGGGGCGCGACACCACCATCGAACGCGCCAGGGCGGACGGCTATTCCGCGGCGCGCAACAAGGAGGCGTTTTTCGAGGAGTGCGATGTAATCTCGCTGCACATGCGCCTGGTCGAGGGCACGCGCGGTATTGTCAAGGCCGCCGATCTCGCGCGCATGAAGCCAACGGCGCTGATCGTCAACACCAGCCGCGCAGGGCTGGTTGAGCCCGGCGCATTGGAGGCCGCGCTAAAAGCCGGACGCCCGGGCATGGCGGCGGTGGATGTGTTCGAGGCTGAGCCGGTGTTAAATGCCGCGCACCCGTTGATCGGCATGGACAACGCGGTGTGCACGCCGCACATCGGTTATGTCGAAAAAAACGGCTACGAAAGCCAGTTCACCAGTTCTTTCGGGCAGATCGTGGCGTTTCTCGAGGGCAAGCCGATCAACGTGGTGAATCCGCAGGCGCTACATAGCACCCGTCGTTGAAGATCGGCACGTCAAAACTAGGGGCGCGGCTTTCGCGAGGAGGCACACGGATCAGCGCGGCAGTGGTTTTGGTTTGTCATTGCTGATCAAGCGGTAACGGTTGCTGGTGAGTTATAAACGGCTCACTGCGCCAACACCCACGCCGCGATTTTTCCGATCACCTCGTCTTCGATGCCGTTAAAGCCGTGATGGGCGCGGGCCTGGCAAGGGTCGCCCACGCTCACGCCGCCGTCGAACACCATCGTTGCGCCGCGCTTTAAATGCCCGAGCTTGCCGGTGAGCCGTGGCAGATCGGCAAATAAACATGCGTGACAACCATCCTGCCGATGGTGGACTACCAGCACCGGCACGCCGATGCGCTCGAGCGCCATGTCGGGCAGCGGGCGGCCCTTGGGGTCGCGCAGAATACTTGCAGTGAGCACCACGCCGTTGGGGCCGCCATCGGCGGGCGCGGCTTGGGTGGCGATGTAGGCGGCCGATTGCGTGCCGCGGCTGGTGCCGATCAACCACACCGGCAGTTCGGTTTCTTGCCTTAACCACGCGATCACCGCTTTGACGTCGGTTACGTGCTGCGCCGTTTGGCGGAAACCGCCGAGGAACGGGGGCGCTTGCCGGTCGGATGGCGCATCGATCACCGCCACCAGCAGGCCGTGCGCCGCGAAGGCATCGCGCGAGCGCATCAGGAAGTTGCCGCGCAGGGCACCCAGCGCGCCTTCAGGTGACAAACGCACGCCGCCGTCACCGCCGGCGAACAAAATCACCGCGGCTTTGGGCGTGGCGTTTGACTGCGGTTGGATCAGCAAAAAGCGTTGCGTGACACCCATGCGCGTGGCCACGTCGATTACCCGTGGGGCTTGTGCGTGCGCCCAAGGGGTGCAAAAAATAATTAATAAAATCAAGTGCTTACGTTTAACGATCGCAAGGCGATTCATGATGTCGATTTAGGCCCACGGCGCGCTGCCCGCGGCCTGAAACACGATCACGCCGCCCAACGCCGGCGGTAAAACGACGGCGATGCGTTCACCGTGGCGCGTGCCGTTCACCTGCATGGCGGTGATGCGCATGTCATCGCTGTCGATCACATAACCCGCGATCCACGGCAATGTGGGTGCGACGGCGCCCCAGGTTTCGCGCAAGCTTGCCGCGTCCATGAGCCACAAGCAGCCGCGTGCGCTGTCCAGGCGCCACACGTTGCCGCGTTGCACCGCCGGCAGCCCGCTAAACCGCGCATAGCGTTGGGCGGCCGCCGCGGGGTCGGCCACGCACAACAACGCGCCCGCCAGCCCCACCGCGTGATTGGCGTGATCCAGCCAGCGCGGCTGCCACACCACCCGCGGCGTGTGATGCTGACAGAACTGGATGCGCCCCTCGGCCATTACCGCTGGCGGCACCCGCACCACGGTAAAGCGCGCGGTGGCGGTGCCGTCGATGGTTTGCGCTTCGCGTTGCAGCGCAATCGGCGGCAGCGGGGTAAAGCCTTCGCGTTCAAGGCGCGCATGGTCCTCGTGCGGCGTCGAGGTGCCGAAGGCGATCAGATGCACGCCGGTGTAGCGCGCAATGGCCGTGCGCAGTTGCTGAGCGTTGGGCGTATCGTGCGTGGGGGTAAGGAATTCCACGTATCCCTGGCGAAGCATGACGCAGCGATTGCCGGTGCCCGCCGGCACCAAAGGGCCGCCCGCTTCGGTGCGGTGTGACTGCGCGGAAAACGGCGTCAGGGTAAAGCCCAGTTGGGTCAATGCGGTGGCGGCGGCTTCGCTTTCCGGCACGAAGTGCGCGACATGGTCGATATTGAGCGGGGGCGAAGATGATGCTGACATCGTATTTTCTTTCTCCAGCAAAATTTTTGTTACGCGGTTGTGTCGGGGCTGCAAAAAGTTAGTGAATTGCACAAAAAGCCGCTTACTTTATGCCATTGGAAACGTTATCTTCCGGACACTTTTGATTCGGGGGTCTAATCACATGAGAGTTGCCGTTCTGGAAAATGATACGCGTGCCGCGCAAGTACTGGAAGCCTGGCTGCAAGCGGCGGGTTTTCAGATCAAGTTATTTACCTCCGGCCCGACGTTCTCGCACGAAGTTAACCGCGCGTCGTTTGATGTCGCCTTGCTGGGCACGCTGCCCGCGGGCACGCGTTGCGCGGAGATTTGCGAGACTTTGCGCGCGAAAATGTCCGGCGTGCCGCTTCTGCGCGTGCTGCAAAAAGGCAGCGAGCAAGACATCGTGGCGGCGCTGAAAGCCGGCGCTGACGATTGCATGGCGGTGGCGCGTGAAGCCGAGTTGCTGGCGCGCCTGGAAGCCTTGTTGCGCCGCACCCGGCACGCCGCCAAGCCAGCGGGCGAATTGCTGGAGTTCGGCAATCTTCAGGTCGATTTTAGGAACCGTTTGATTCTGCGCGACGGCACGCGCATGATGCTCACGCCCAAGACCTATAACCTCGCGGTGTTTCTGCTCTCCAATAGCGGGCAACTGCTGTCGCGCTCGTATTTGCTGGAACAGATTTGGGGGCATGAAAAAAACGCCACCACGCGCACGCTCGATACCCACGTGAGCCGTTTGCGCACGTTGCTCGGGCTCACACCGGAATTCGGCTGGCAGTTGCAATCGGTGTATCAGCACGGCTACCGGCTGGATCGCCTAGAGACGGTGCAAGGCGGTGTTCGCACATCGCAGCCGGCGTTGTCGATGGCTGCTTGAAGCACGTTTGACGTAGTTAAAAATGGCGCACCGCGGTGCGCCATTTTTTTGGCTCGCCGCGAGAGTTCAATAACCCCGCTTGCGGTCAACCATATTCATGAGCTTTTTGCCCGCCAGAAAACGCGCGAAATTTGCAAACCAGAAATCGAATAGTCGGGCGATATAGCGTGGGTCGTCGCAGCTTTGATGCGGCAGGATGATGGTGTTGGGCGTGCTCCACCACGGCGAATCGGCGGGCAGCGGCTCTTGATCGAACACATCGAGCACCGCGCCGGCGAGTTTGCCATTGTGCAACTTTTCGCGCAGCGCCTCGTAATCGATGATCGGCGAGCGGCCGATGTTGATGACGCTCGCCTCAGTCTTTAGCAAATTAAGCCGCGCGCGCGAGATCAAGCCGCGCGTTTCAGCGGTGAGCGGCGTGGTGACGATGAAGTAATCCGCCTTGGGCAGCACGCGGTCGAGTTGCGCGGTTTTCACCATGCGGTCGGTGTGGCGATTGGGCTTGCCTTGGCGCGTGACCGCGATCACTTGCATGCCCAGCGCCTTGGCCGCGCGGCCCGAGTGTTCGCCCAGATCGCCAAAGCCCAGAATCACCGCGGTCTTGCCGGCGATGGGCGGGGTGTAAATCGGGCGCCATTCGCGCGCCTGTTGATGCTTCAAAAGCGCCGGCATTTTTTGATGAAGCATAAGGAGTGCCATCATCACCGTGTCGTACGCCTTGGGCCCATGCGCGCCGCGATTGTTGGTGAGCACCACATCGCGCGGCAGCCAATCGAGCGGCGTGAGCCAATCCACGCCGGCGGCGGTGGTTTGTATCCACTTCAACTTCGGTGCGCGCGCGCGCAAGTTATCGCGCGGCGGCGCGCCGTTGGTGATCAAAAAATCCGCAGTCTTCAACGCCTCGTCGCGGATGTCGCCGTCCCAACCGACCGTCACCTTGAGTTTTTTGGCGAGCGCTTTGTGGCGTGGCGCGGCGGCAAGCCATTCCGATTCGGGTAAGTGAAAGAGCGCGGCGCGCTGGCTTTCGGTTTCGAGGTGTAGATGGTAAGTATTGGATTTCATTAGATATTTTTAAGATCTTTAGACGCAGATTAACGCAGATTAACGCAGATTATTTTGGGGTTAATCCGCGTTCATCGGCGTCTAAAAGGTTTTGAACTTTTTACCTCTGCCCTGGCGGCTTCGCCGCAAACGCCGACCCGCGCACGCACAAGCGCCCGCGCGCGTCCTGCCACAGTTTTTCTTGCGCATGCAGTTTGCCCAGCGCGCGCGCAACGCTTTGAAATTGGTGACTGGCGAAACGCTCGGCGACCGCCGTGTAGTAGAGCGGTTCTTTTTCGATCACCTTCAATATCTCCGCGGCCAAGGCATCGATACTCGCTGCACTCGCATCGCCATGCGTCGGCACGTTGTCGCTTTTGCCCGAAGTATAGTCGGCGATTTTCGCGGTGTCGGCATACGCATACGCGATGCGCTCGAAGCGCTCCTTGGGGATGCCTTCGCCGATGGTGGCGTCGATGCCGACCTTGGCGCCGGTGGGCACCACGCCCGGCGGCGTCACCGCGAGGCTGGGGTCCAAGGGTTTCGCGCGCGAGCCGGGAATGATGATGATGTCTTTATCGCCTTGCACGCGGGTGGCGATGGCCCATTCGACATCCATCGCGTTGTGCACGTCGATGTCTTCATCGACCACGACGACGTGTTTCAAATCGAGCACGGAGAGCGCCGCGATCAGCGCGTTTTTGCCTTCGCCCGCTTGCTTGCGTATCGAAATCACCGCATGCCAGAACGCGCAGCCGCCGAGCGTGACGTTGATGTCTTTCACTTGCACGCCCGCGTTTTTGAGCGCCGCGCGGATCGCCGAGTAGCGCGACGGCGCGGCCAACCAAGTGTTCTCCCAAGGCATGTGCAGCGCGTAATAAATCGGATCGCGCCGCATGGTCACCGCCTTGATGCGCACCAGCGGGTTCCAATGCAAGCCGCCCATCAAGCGCGTGAATTCGCCAAAGCGCCCCTCAGGGTTGGTCCAGCCGGTCGGCAGGATTTCGCCTTCGAGCACCATTTCGGCGTCTGCCACGCACGGCATATCGATGGTTTCACAGTGCGCGAGCTCCACCGGCGCGCCGCGGATGCCACCGGTAATGCCCATTTCATCGACGCCAATCGGCGCGCGGAAATTCGCGCCCATGATTTCCATCGGATGGGTGCCGATGGAAATCGAAATCGGGCACGCGCGGCCGGCTTCGTACGCGCGCAGGGCATATAGGCGCATGTTGTTGGGGGTGACGATGTCGATGCCGGTGAGATCTTTTTCCTTCATCATGAAGCGGTAGCAGCCGGAGTTGTAGCCGTACTCCGGGTCGTGCGCGATCACCACGCCAGCGGTGATCATCGGCCCGCCGTCGTAAATCGACGACATCGGGATCGGCAACTTGAAGAGATCGACTTCATCACCGGTCATGATCACTTGCTTATGCGCCGGCGCTTCGATGTAACGCGGCGAAATCGGATGATCGATGCCTTGCCGCAATCGATGCTCGATCTGCCCATACTCGGTGCAGCCCATCGACATGATCGCGCGCTCGCGCGAGCGGATGATGCCCGACACCACCGGCATGCCGTAGCCGATGACATTGTGAAAAAAAATCGCCTTGTCGGATTGGTCGACGAGTGTGGCGATGTGGCGAATATCGACCGGCTGGCGCATCTCGATCATCTCGCCGGCGCCGCGTAGGCGGTCAAGGAAGCCGCGGAAAGTTTCGGTGAAGGGTGTCATGGAGAACTTG
>VGIF01000199.1 GCA_016868015.1 Betaproteobacteria bacterium | reverse complement strand
GCCGCCGCCGCTGCCGCTGCGGCTGATCGCAATGCAACGCGTGGTCAGCAACTTGATCGACAACGCGTTGCGCTATGGTGGTGATAGTGGTGATAGTGGTGATAGTGGTGATAGTGGTGATAGTGGCGATGGCAGCGGCAACGGGGTGACCGTCGCCACCGGCGTCGAGGCGGGCCAGGTTTTTATCGAGGTGCTCGACCGCGGCCCCGGCATCCCTCCCGATCAAGCCGAGCGCATGCTGCAACCGTTTACGCGCATCGACGCCGCGCGCAGCACCAGCGGCACCGGGCTCGGGCTCGCCATCGTCGATCGCATCGCCAAACTGCACGGCGGCGCGGTCAAGTTGTTGCCGCGCGAAGGCGGGGGCTTGCGCGCGCGGGTGGAACTGCCGTTACGCACGTAGCGGTTTAGCCCGCGAGCGGCACGCGAAAAACCGTTTCGTAACGCGCGCCGCCGTGACCGGGCGTCGAGCGCACCAGCGCCAGCGCATCGACCGGCCAATGCATCGGCGCGAATTGGGGCATCGCGGCGGGCTTTTTTGCGTCGCGCAGCAGCGTGACGTGCGCAACAAAAGCGCGTGCCTCGATGGCAAAACCCAGCGCCGCGAGCGCGGCGCGCAGCCGCCGCACCAATGCATCCAACGCTTGCGGCGTTTGCGCCGCGCGCGCCCACAGCATGCCGCCGCGTTTGCGGTATTGCAGTCTATCGAGCGTCAACTCGAAACGCTCGCACGCGGCGGCACGCATAACGCACTCGATATCGCTCATGCGTGTTGCCGCCACCGCGCCAAGAAACACCGCCGTGATGTGCTGATTTTCCGATGACACGCTGCGCCCGCCGCATTGCGCGTGCAACGCGGCAGTCACTTGCGCCAAGCGCCGCGTGACCACGGGCGGCGGCCACAGCGCCAGGAACAACCGTGGCCGTTCAGGCGCGCCTGCCACGCTCAATCGTTATCCGTGGCCTGCTCGCGCGGCTCGATCAGCGCCACCGCTTGAGCGGCGATGCCTTCGCGGCGGCCCAGAGCGCCGAGTTTTTCTGCGGTCTTGGCCTTGACGTTCACTTGATCGATCTGCACATCGAGGTCGGCGGCGATATTCGTGCGCATCGCGGCAATATGCGGCGCGAGTTTGGGCGCCTGCGCGATCACCGTGGCATCGACGTTGACCACGCGATAGCCGCGCGCGCGCAACAACTGGTTCGCCGCGCGCAAGAGCTTGCGGCTGTCTATGCCCGCGTAACGAGCATCGGTGTCTGGAAAATGTTGGCCGATGTCGCCCAGCGCCGCCGCGCCGATCAGCGCGTCGCATATCGCGTGCAGCAGCACGTCGGCGTCGGAATGGCCAAGTAGCCCGCGCTCATGAGGAATGTCCACGCCGCCGATGATGAGCTTACGCCCCGCTGCCAGCGCGTGCACGTCAAAGCCTTGACCGATACGCATGGCGCCGACTGCAACTAGGTATTTTTACCGACCGGCAAAAAGCGACTGGGGTGGCTGATGGGACTCGAACCCACGACAACTGGAATCACAATCCAGGACTCTACCAACTGAGCTACAGCCACCGTTGAAACCTCTACGTTCGCGCCCGCGCGCCTACACGCACACGCAGCGCAATGGCGCGCCCGGCGGGACTCGAACCCACAACCGCCGGCTTAGAAGGCCGGTGCTCTATCCGGTTGAGCTACGGGCACTGACCGCTACTGCCGGGCACGAAAAGGCGCGTAATATACCCCCCGCCCCACCCGGGGTCAACGTAAATCCCCTTACAAACCGCGGGTTTAAATCAGGAAAAAACACACTTGCGAGCCCTCATCATTTCTGATATTAAAGCGCTCTTTTGAAGCATGGCGTTCGCGTTTCGGAGCGGCCTGCGATAGCGACAGCGAGACTACCGAGCGAGACAACAATATGGCGAGCGAACTTCACAAAGCAGCACCGGCCTACAAGCCCAAGGGGAAAGAGGAGTACATGAATCCCCGCCAGCTCGCGCACTTCCGTTCGATATTGGAAGAGCAAAAGCGCGAACTGTCGCAAGACATCGACCGCACCGTGCACACGATGCAGGATGAAGCGACCATCTTCGCCGATCCCAACGATCGCGCGACGCAAGAATCGGATATGTCGCTCGAGTTACGCAACCGCGACCGCGAACGCAAGCTGATCAAAAAAATCGACGACACCATCGCGTTAATCGACAGCGGCGATTACGGTTACTGCGACAAGTGCGGCGTGGAGATCGGGTTAAAGCGCCTGGAAGCGCGGCCGACGGCGACTTTGTGTATCGACTGCAAGACGCTTGATGAACTGAGAGAGAAACAGGTCGCGAAGTAAAACAGCGGAAAACCTTAGACGCAGATTTACGCAGATGAACGCAGATTTACCGCGGAAAATCTGCGTAAATCCGCGTTAATCTGCGTCAAAAAGATTTTGACTTTAAAAAATACCATAAAATCAAATAGCCACAAAAATGGCCGCCGTGTTTCCACGGCGGCCATTTTTATTTGATGCGGCCACAATGCCGCTGGCATTACGCCGTTTGCGCCGCTTTCTCCTCGGCAGCTACTGCCTTCATCGACAAGCGCAAGCGGCCCTTCTCATCGGCCTCGAGCACTTTCACGCGCACCGCTTGGCCTTCTTTCAGGTGATCCGCCACGGCATTTACGCGTTCATTGGCGATTTGCGAAATGTGCAGCAGCCCATCGCGGCCCGGCAGTACGCTGACGATGGCGCCGAAGTCCAGCAGCTTTAACACCGTGCCATCGTAAATCTTGCCGACTTCAACGTCCGCAGTGATTTCCTCGATGCGCTTGCGCGCCGCTTCGCCGCCTTCCGCCGAGACGCAGGCGATGGTCACCGAGCCGTCGTCTTGAATGTCGATGGTGGTGCCGGTTTCCTCGGTCAACGCGCGGATCACCGCACCGCCCTTGCCGATCACGTCGCGAATCTTGTCGGGCTTGATCTTGAAGGTAATCATGCGCGGCGCCCACGCCGAGAGCGCGGTGCGCGGCGTATCGAGCGCGCCGCGCATTTTTTCGAGAATGTGCAAACGGCCTTCGCGCGCTTGGGTGAGCGCGGCGTGCATGATCTCCTTGGTGATGCCAGTGATCTTGATGTCCATTTGCAGCGCGGTGATGCCGCTGGCAGTGCCCGCGACTTTGAAGTCCATGTCGCCCAGGTGATCTTCGTCACCAAGAATATCGGAGAGCACCGCGAAGCGATTGCCTTCCTTGATGAGCCCCATGGCGATGCCGGCGACGTGATCTTTCAACGGCACGCCCGCATCCATCAGCGCGAGACAGCCGCCGCACACCGAGGCCATCGAGCTTGAGCCGTTGGACTCGGTGATTTCGGAAACGACGCGGATCGAATAGGCAAACTCCTCGGGCTTGGGCAGCACCGCCAGCAGCGCGCGCTTGGCCAGGCGGCCGTGGCCGATTTCGCGGCGCTTGGGGGTGCCCACGCGGCCGGTTTCGCCCGTCGCGTACGGCGGCATGTTGTAGTGGAGCATAAAGCGATCGCGATACTCACCTTGCAGCGCGTCGACGATTTGCTCGTCGCGCGCCGTGCCCAGCGTGGCCACCACCAGCGCCTGGGTTTCGCCGCGGGTGAACAGGGCGGAACCGTGGGTGCGAGGCAGCACGCCGTTGCGGATGGTGATCGGGCGCACGGTGCGCGTGTCGCGGCCGTCGATGCGCGGCTCGCCGTTCAAAATTTGGCTGCGCACGATTTTGGATTCGAGCGCGAACAAAATTTCGCCCACAGTGTTCGGGTCGGGGCTGCCTTCGGCGCCCATGTTGAGCGCCGCGTCGACCTTCTTGTGCACCTCTGCTAGTGCCGCGGAGCGCTGCTGTTTTTGCTTGATTTGGAACGCGGCGTTGAAATCTTTTTCCGCGAGTTCAGTGACGCGTGCGATCAATGCCTCGTCCTTCGCCGCCGGCGCCCAGTCCCACAGAGGCTTGCCGCCCGCCTCGACCAATTCGTGTATCTGGTTGATCACCGCTTGCATTTGCTCGTGGCCGTAAACCACCGCACCCAGCATGACGTCTTCCGACAACCCCGCTGCTTCGGATTCCACCATCAGCACCGCTTGCTGCGTGCCGGCGACCACCAGATCCAGTTGCGAGGTCTTCAACTCGGTCGCGGTCGGATTCAACACATAACCGCCGTTGATAAAGCCCACGCGCGCGGCGCCGATCGGCCCTTGGAACGGCACGCCGGAAATCGCCAGCGCGGCGGAGGCGCCGATCATCGCCGGGATGTCGGAATCGATTTCGCTGTTGGACGACATCACGGTCGCGATCACCTGCACTTCGTTGTAAAAACCGTCGGGGAACAACGGTCGAATGGGGCGATCAATCAGGCGGCATGTGAGAATTTCTTTTTCCGAAGGCCGGCCTTCGCGGCGGAAAAAGCCGCCGGGGATTTTGCCCGCGGCGTAGGTTTTTTCCTGGTAATCGACGGTGAGCGGGAAAAAATCCTGTCCCGCCTTGGCGCTGGTGCGCGCGACCACGGTAACCAGCACCACGGTGTCATCCATCGTCACCAGCACGGCGCCGCCGGATTGGCGCGCGATTTCGCCGGTCTCCAGCGTCAACTGGTTGCGGCCCCAGGTAATGGTTTTTTTAATATGACTCACGATAATCCTTTATGTCTTTTCAGTTATTGGGTGATGGCCCGGAAAATGAACCTAAGAACCCAAGGCCAAATAAAAAGACCGCTCAACACGAGCGGTCTTGGGTATTGCGGGTGCGACCTGTCTTGAGAACGCGGGTAGAGCGCGTTTCCCAGGTCCGTTGCACCAAAGCCCGGCATGGCGGGTCGAAATTCCGGCGGGCTTAGTGGCGCAGCCCCAGCCGATCGATCACTTTGCGGTATTGATCGGCGTCGTTGCGCTTTAAATAATCCAGCAGCTTGCGGCGGCGGCTCACCATGCGCAGCAGGCCGCGGCGCGAATGGTGATCCTTGACGTGGGTCTTAAAATGCTCGGAGAGATCGGTTATGCGCGCGGACAGCAGCGCGATTTGCACTTCGGGCGAGCCGGTATCGCCGGCCTTGCGTTGAAAATCGGCCACCACTTTGGCCTTTTGCGGAACAGTTACTGCCATACGTTATCTCCGTATTGTCTCTTTATCAGGTCTCTGGAAAGCCGCGCATTATACCGGTTCGCGAGGTGTTTTCTCAAGTTTTACAGGGTTTTGCGCGAGCATGCGCTGCGGCACGGTGCGGCCGCTGGGTTCGACTTCCACCAGCCCTAAAAATTGCTGATTTGGGCCGTAAATGCGGGCAAATCCGCTAATTCCCGCGTGTTTTAAGCCGAGCTTTTGGCCCAGCAACAAGCGCTCGGCTTCAGCGGCTGACACGGTGAGTGCGGGCAGCGTGGCGAGCAGGCTGTCTACCGGAAGCAAAAAGCGCTCTCGCTCCGGTTCGGCCAAAGCGTTTAACTGATCGAGCGTGCAAACTTGCGCATGCGCGAGGTCGAAAGCACCCGTGCCGGTGCGCGTTAACGCAGCGAGGCTCGCGCCGCAGCCGAGTGCCGCGCCGATATCCTCGGCTAGAACGCGGATGTAGGTGCCCTTGCTGCAGCGCACGTGCAGCCTCAAAAAATTCTCAATTAAATCAAATACTTGCAATTCACGAATGGTGATGCTGCGCGGTGCGCGTTCAATGGTTTCGCCTTTGCGCGCGTATTCGTAAAGCGGCCTGCCTTGATGTTTTAGCGCGCTGTGCATCGGCGGGGTTTGGGTGATTTCGCCACGGAATTTTTGCAGCGTTTGCAAAATCAACTCACGATCGGTCACCGGCGGTTTTTCCGCGAGCACGCGGCCTTCGGCATCACCGGTGTCGGTGACCACGCCCAGACGCACCGTGGCTTCATAGGTTTTGTCGGCGTCGAGCAACCAATGGCTAAATTTGGTGGCCTCGCCCAAACACACCGGCAGCAAACCATCGGCCGCCGGATCGAGCGTGCCGGTGTGGCCGGCTTTTTCGGCATTGAACAAATGGCGCACGCGGCTCACCGCTTGCTGCGAGCTTAGGCCCAACGGCTTATTGAGCAGAATGACGCCGTCGACCGCGCGGCGTACGCGTTTGGCAGTTCGCGAATTCACGGCGAATTCACGGCGCGCGTTTTTTACGGGTAGACTTTTTAGGCTGATCGGACGCCACCGCGGCGTCGATCAAATTCGACAAACGCACGCCGCGCTCCACCGATTCGTCGTACTCGAAGCGCAAATCCGGCACCACCCGCAGCCGCATGCGATGCGCGAGTTCGCTGCGCAAAAACCCTGCGGCGTGTTGCAGCGCGCGCGTGACGGTTTCGTTGTCCGAGGCCTCACCAAATGCACCCAAGCGCGTAAAAAACACCTTGGCGTGTTCAATATCGGGCGTGACTTCGACATCGGTGAGCGTGATCATTCCCACGCGCGGGTCTTTGAGTTCTAGACGAATGATCTCGGACAGCTCGCGCTGGATTTGCTCGGCGATGCGTCGGCTGCGCGGATAATCTTTCGGCATGGCGCTTTAAACGACTTATAAAAATCGTTTAAAATCATATGCTTACAATGTCACAACGTACGTGCCACTTCCACCACTTCGTACGCTTCCAACTGATCACCGACTTTCAAATCGTTATAACCCTTTAACGACAGACCGCACTCGAAGCCGCCTTTGACTTCGCGCACGTCGTCCTTGAAGCGTTTCAACGAATCGAGTTCGCCGTCGTGGATCACCACGTTGTCGCGCAGCAAGCGCACCTTGGCGCCGCGTTTGATCAAACCGTCGCTGACAAAACAGCCGGCCACGGTGCCAACCTTGGAAATCCTGAAAATCTCGCGTATTTCCACGGTGCCCAGCGTGTTTTCCTTGCGCTCGGGCGCGAGCATGCCAGTCATCGCCGCTTTCACGTCATCCACCGCTTCGTAAATGATGTTGTAGTAGCGAATATCGATGCCGCCCGACTCGGCCAACTTGCGCGCGGCCGCGTCGGCGCGCACGTTAAAGCCGATCACCACCGCTTTCGAGGCGAGCGCCAGGTTGATGTCGGATTCGGTAATGCCGCCCACCGCCGAATGCACGATGTTGACCTTGATTTCGTCGGTCGAGAGTTTCGACAGCGCGTGCGACAACCCTTCGAACGAGCCCTGCACGTCGGCCTTGATGATGAGCGCGAGCATTTTCTTCTCGCCCTCGCCCATTTGCTCGAACATGTTTTCCAGCTTGCTCGAAGCCTGCTTGGCGAGTTTAACGTCGCGGAACTTGCCCTGACGAAACAGCGCGATTTCGCGCGCCTTGCGCTCATCACCCAGCACCAGAACGTCGGCGCCGGCATTCGGCACATCCGACAGGCCCAGCACCTCCACCGGGATCGACGGGCCCGCCGATTCGACACTGTCACCCGCCTCGTCGGTCAACGCGCGCACGCGCCCGAACACCGAGCCCGCGAGCACGATGTCGCCGCGTTTTAACGTGCCCGACTGCACCAGCACGGTGGCCACCGGACCACGGCCGCGATCCAGCCGCGATTCGATGACGATGCCTTTGGCGGGCGCGTCTTTCGGCGCCTTCAATTCCAACACCTCGGCTTGCAACAAGATCGAGTCGAGCAGGTTGTCCAAGCCTTCGCCGGTACGTGCCGACACCGGCACGAACTGCGTATCGCCGCCCCATTCCTCGGGCACCACTTCGTGCGCGGAGAGGTCTTGCATCACGCGCTCTTTATTGGCTTCGGGTTTGTCGATTTTGTTCAACGCCACCACCAGCGGCACCTTCGCCGCCTTGGCATGCGCGATGGCTTCCTGGGTTTGCGGCATCACCCCGTCGTCCGCCGCCACCACCAGCACCACGATATCGGTGACCTTGGCGCCGCGCGCGCGCATCGCGGTGAACGCTTCGTGGCCTGGCGTGTCGAGGAAGGTGATCACGCCCTTGGACGTTTCCACGTGATAGGCGCCGATGTGTTGCGTGATACCGCCCGCCTCGCCCACCGCCACCTTGCTACTGCGAATTTTATCCAGCAGCGAAGTCTTGCCGTGATCAACGTGGCCCATGACCGTGACCACTGGCGCGCGTGGTTCCAATTGCGCTTCCTTGTGCTCATGCTCCTCGGCGAGCAGCGCATCGGGATCGTCCAACTTAGCGCGCACCGCTTTGTGGCCCATTTCCTCGACCACGATCATCGCGGTGTCCTGATCAAGCACCTGGTTGATCGTCACCATGGTGCCCATTTTCATCAGCGCCTTGATCACTTCGGCCGCTTTCACCGACATTTTGTGCGCAAGCTCCGCCACGGTGAGCGTTTCGGGAACAACGATGTCACGAATGATAGGCTCGGTGGGCGCGCTAAATTGATGCTGCCCGTCGGCATCCTCTTTGTGAGCGGCGTGCCGGGCCTTGCGCTCGCGCCAGCCCAAGCCGCCGCTGGCGTCACCG
>VGIF01000198.1 GCA_016868015.1 Betaproteobacteria bacterium | reverse complement strand
CTGAGTTTGTTTCCAGCAATTCCAACACCGCAGGAGGTCAGGCAGAGATTGAGTTTGCAATGAAATACAGCTAGACTGAAAACTCTCACTGACATTGGATCAACATTTGACGCGGGTCAATGTGCATAACTGGAGTCTCGCGCGCACCGATGCCGATGCGTTCAAGGCGTTTTATGATGTGCTAAAGCCCGGCGGCATACTCGGTGTGGTGGAGCATCGCGCGCATCCCGGCACGCCATTCGAGCAGCAGGTGAAATCCGGTTACATGACCGAAGCCTACGTGATCGAGCTTGCGGAAAAAGTGGGCTTCAAGTTGGTCGGTAAATCCGAAATCAACGCCAATCCCAAGGACACCAAGGATCATCCGCACGGCGTGTGGACGCTGCCGCCGACCAATCGCGGCTTGTTTGTGGATCGGCAAAAATATCTCGATATCGGCGAGAGCGATCGCATGACCTTGAAGTTCGAAAAACCCGCAAAATAAAAATATGAATAAAATCAAATACTTACGTTTATACTTCAGTTGGCTATTGTGGGTATCGGCCAGCGCCTTTGCGGCCACGCCGGAAACCGTCAAGTTCCAAAGCCGCGACGGCAAAACCGAACTTATCGGCTATTTGTTCAAGCCTGCGACGCCGGGGCCGCACCCGGCGGTGGTGATGATGCACGGGCGCGGCGGTCCCTTTTCGACGTTGAAACCCGGCGTGCACGACGCCACCAATCTCACTGGGCGCCATCGTTTATGGGGCAACTTTTGGGCCGCGCGCGGTTATCTCGCGCTGCATGTCGATAGCTTCGGGCCGCGCGGTTACCCCGGTGGATTTCCCAAGCATTCGTACAACGTGCGTCCGCCGGAGGTGAACGAACAAAGCGTGCGCCCGCTCGATGCCTACGGCGCGCTCGATTATTTGCGTTCGCGCAAGGATGTTGTTGCCGATCGCATCGGCGTGCAGGGTTGGTCCAACGGCGGCATGGCGCTGCTGGCGGCGATGTCAACGAACGCGCCGCAGGTGTCACCCGATATGGCGCCGCGCGTGCGGGTTGCCGCGTTGACCGCGCAAAACGGTTTTCGCGCGGCAATCGCGCAGTATCCCGGCTGCCGCATCCAGCGCGATCAGGCGGACTACCGCACCTATGCGCCGCTGCTGTTGTTGGTGGCCGAGGATGACGATGAAGTCTCGCCCAAGGTGTGCGCGACGCTGGCGGCGCAGCTTAAGCAGCGCGGCGTGGCGTTGGAGTTTCACGAGTATCCGGGCGCGCATCATTCCTACGATGATCCGGGCAAGACCAAACAAAGCCACGCGCCCAACAAAGCCGCGCTGGAAGATACCTTGAAGCGCGCGGAAGCGTTTTTCGCGCAGCAGTTGCGGCCGTAAAGGTTGTAAAAATAATGAATAAAATAAAATACTTATTCATTATTTGCCTGAGCTTGTGGTGGACGCCTTACGGCGCGGCGCAGCAAACCGCGGCGATAGCCTCGGCCCATCCGCTGGCAAGCGCGGCGGGCCATGAGATTCTCAAACGCGGCGGCAACGCCTTTGATGCCGCGGTCGCGGTGGCGGCTGCGCTGGCGGTGGTGGAGCCGTATTCATCCGGCATGGGCGGCGGTGGGTTTTTTTTGTTGCATCGCGTAGCCGATGCCAAGTCGGTGATGCTCGATGCGCGCGAAACCGCGCCCGCCGCGGTGAAGCTTGAACATTATCTCGATGCCGAGGGCAACCCGCGGCGCGGCGCGACCCTGCAAGGCGGCACCGCCGCCGGCATTCCCGGCACGCCGGCGGGCTTGGCGCATCTGGCGCGACACTATGGCGCGCTGCCGCTTGGCGTGACTTTGGCGCCGGCGATACGCCTGGCACGGGAGGGGTTTGCGCTCGATGCGCGTTACGTGCGCATCGCCAAGATTCGCGAGCGCCATTTGCGCGGCCAGCCCGAGGCCGCGCGCATTTTTCTGGCCGACGGGCGGGCGCTGACGCCCGGTTATGTGTTAAAGCAAACGGAGCTCGCGCAAACGTTAGCGGCGATGGCCGAGCACGGCGCGGCGGGTTTTTATCAGGGCAGCGTGGCGCGCGCACTGGTCGAGGGCGTGAATGCCGGCGGCGGTGCGTGGCAATTGAGCGACCTGCAAAACTATCGCGTGATCGAGCGTGAGCCAATGCGCATCACCTACAACGGCGCGCGCATCACCACCGCCTCGCTGCCCTCGGCCGGCGGCATCGCGTTGACTCAGGCGTTTGCGATGCTCGAGCAACTCAAACCCGCGGGCGTTTCCGATGCGGCTTCCGCGCACACCATCGCCGAAGTGCTGAGGCGTGTGTTTCGCGACCGCATACAGTTGGGGGATCCCGATAACGGCCCCATACCGGTTGCGAGCCTTACAGAAAAAAAATATATAAATCAATCACTTAAATCAATATCCCAAAACACCGCCACGGCCAGTGAAAAACTCGGTCCGCCGCTGCCGGAAAAAGCCGAAAGCCGCAACACAACGCATTTTTCGGTGATCGACAGCGCCGGCAACCGTGTCGGCGCGACGCTCACCATAAACTGGATCTTCGGCTCCGGCCTGGTGGCCAAGGGTACCGGCGTGTTGCTCAACAACGAAATCGACGATTTCACCTTGCGCGCGGATTTGCCCAACAGCTATCGCTTGCTGGGCAGTCAAGCCAACGCGATCGCGCCGGGTAAACGGCCGTTATCGAGCATGACACCGACGTTCGTGGAGGATGAACGCGGCGTGTTGATCTTAGGCGCCCCCGGCGGATCGCGCATTATCAGTATGGTGCTGCTTGGCGTGCTGGAACATCTGCGCATGCCGCAGGTGGATTTGCAGCGCGTGGTAGCGTTGCCGCGTTACCACCATCAATTCTGGCCCGACCGCATCGAAATCGAACCCGAAGGCTTTAGCCACGAGTGGCGCGCGGCGCTGCAAGCCAGGGGGCACGCCATCCAGGAAGTGAATCGCCGCTGGGGCAATATGCAAGCGGTGTTTAAGTCGCATAAGACGGGCGAGGCGAAGGCGGCGAACGATCCGCGGGGGATGGAGGTAGCCTGGTATTGATCGCACGCGAGGTGTCAGGCGTCAGACGTGAGGCGTAAACCCCACGAATCGCGGTTTTGCGCCTCACGCCTCACCCCTCACCTTTCACGCCTTGCGCGTTGTATCATCTCGCCCCATGAAACAAACCTTCCTCGACTTCGAAAAACCCATCGAAGAACTCGAAGCGCGCATCGAAGAATTACGCTTTATGCAGGATGAGTCGGCGCTCGATATCTCCGACGAAATCGCCAAGCTCGCCAAAAAAAGCCAGGGGTTGACCAAGGATATCTACGCCAAGTTAAGCGCGTGGCAAATTTCGCAAGTGGCGCGCCATCCGCAGCGGCCTTATACGCTCGACTACATCAACGGCATTTTTACCGACTTCGAGGAGCTGCACGGCGACCGCACCTTTGCTGACGATCCGGCGATCGTCGGCGGCCTGGCGCGTTTTAACGAACAAAGCGTGGTGGTGATCGGCCATCAAAAAGGGCGCGACACCAAGGAGCGCACGCTGCGTAACTTCGGCATGCCGCGGCCCGAAGGTTATCGCAAGGCGCTGCGGCTGATGAAGCTCGCGGAAAAATTCGGCGTGCCGGTGTTTACCTTTATCGACACGCCGGGCGCCTATCCGGGCGTGGGGGCTGAGGAGCGCGGGCAGTCGGAGGCGATCGGGCGTAATTTGTACGCGATGTCGGAACTTAAAACACCGGTGATTTGTAGCGTGATCGGCGAGGGCGGCTCCGGCGGCGCGCTGGCGATCGCGGTGGGCGACACCACCTTGATGCTGCAGTATTCGACCTACTCGGTGATTTCGCCCGAAGGTTGCGCCGCGATTTTGTGGAAAAGCGCGGACAAGGCGCCGGAAGCAGCGGAGACGCTGGGGATCACCGCCACGCGCTTGAAAGCGTTGGGGCTCATCGACAAAGTCGTCAACGAACCATTGGGCGGCGCGCATCGCGACCCCGACGCGATGATGACGCTGCTCAAAAAAGCGCTCGCCGACAGTTGGCGCCAGTTGCGCGACAAATCGCTGGACGAACTGCTGAGCGCGCGCTTTGAAAAGCTGGTCGGCTACGGCAAGTTCAAGGAACTCCCAAGCGAATAGGCGTTCAGTGCTGCGCGAGTCTTCAGTACCGGAGGCGGGATTGCGGTCGGAACCAACGTCAAAATCGCGAACTTCGAATCAGCAGCGGGCCGGCGACCACGCGCTCGCCACGAAAGCGGCGTGCGTACTCGATGCGCACGCCAAACACGGCGAGGCGCTGTGTTTGGGCTTAAGCGGCGGTGTCGATTCGGTGGCGCTGCTTGATATATTGGTGCGGCTCGCGCCGTCGCGGCGCTGGACGCTCACGGCGGTGCATATCAATCATCAATTGAATCCACGCGCAGGCGCCTGGGCGCGTTTTTGCGCCCGCTTGTGCCGCGGCCTTCACGTGCCGTTCAAAACGGTGAAAGTACGCGTGGCGCGCGGCGACAGCATCGAAGCCGCGGCGCGCGAAGCGCGCTACGCGGCTTTTCGCCGGCAGCCGGCGCGCATCATCGTGCTTGCGCAGCATCAAGACGATCAAGCCGAAACGGTATTGCTGCAATTGCTGCGCGGGGCGGGCGTGAAGGGGGTGGCGGCGATGCCGGCGGCGCGCGCGGACACCCGGCGCGCAGATTTGCAATTCTTGCGTCCGTGGTTGAGTGTGCCGCGCGCCGAGATCGAGCGTTACGCGGCCGCGCGCGGCTTAGACTGGGTGCAGGATGACAGCAATGACGATACCTACTACTTGCGCAATTTTTTGCGCAAGCAGGTAATGCCGTTGATCGAGACGCGTGTGCCGGCGTATCGCGCCACCCTCGCGCGCGCGGCGGCGCAGGCGGCTGAAGCCGCGGGCTTGCTCGACGCGCTGGCCGAGTCGGATGTGAAAGATGCTTTAGTCGATGACACGCTGGCGCTGGCGGCCTTGCGTGGACTATCGCAAGCGCGCGCGCGCAACGCGCTGCGTTATTTTCTGGCCACGCGGGGCTTGCGCATGCCGGACGCGCGGCGCCTTGACGAGGCTTTGCGCCAAGCGTTGCACGCCAAAAACGACGCGCGGGTGTGCGTGGACTTGGGTGCGCATGGTTTGCGCCGTTATCGCGATTGCCTGCATGTGGTGCCGCGACAACCGGCGCTTGCCGCCGATTGTGCCGCCTCTTGGCTCGGCGAACCGCGCGTGGCGATTGCGGGGTGGGGCGTGCTGCGCATGCAGCGCCGGCGTGGCACTGGCATCGATCTGCACAAGCTTTCGGCACAGCCGGTGACACTGCGCCCGCGGCTGGGCGGCGAAACCTTGCAGCCGCACGCGGGGCGGCCGCGGCGGCCGGTGAAGGATTTGCTGCAAATGTGCGCCGTGCCGCCGTGGCAGCGCGAGCGGCTGCCCTTTTTGTGGTCGGGTGAGCGTTTGGTGTGGGTGGCCGGCTTGGGCGTCGATTGCGCGTTTCACGCGGCGGCGGGTGAGCCGGGTGTGTTACCGTGCTGGCGAGACTTTGCCTCCGCCGACTGTCTGCCATGATCGAGCGCCTTGAAAACCTGCCGTACTGGCCGCGCGCCGCGATATTCGTGGCGATCGCATTGTTGTTGGCGCTGCTGTTTTCGCTCAGCGATGTGTTCCGAAAGTTCGATAACGAATTGCTGGACGCGCTAAACCGGGTGCTTGCGCCGAGTGTGAGTTTCGGCGACGTGGCGGTGATTGACATCGATGAGGATACGGTGACCAAACTGCAACCGCGGCTGGGGGCGTTTCCCTATGATCGCGAGATTTACGGCAAGATCGTGCAGTGGTTAAAGCGCGTCGAGGCGCGCGCGGTGGTATTCGACATGGTGTTCGCCGAGCCAAGGCGCGGCGATGACGCATTTGCCCAGGCGCTCGATGAGCGATTTGTGCTGGGCGCCGCGGCCTTGCCCTATACCTTCGCGCGCGATACCGCGTATCGCGCGCGCGCGCAACAGGCGTCGTGGGGCGCAGAAATACCAGCGGGCGCGCTGCTGGTGACGGATATCACGCTGCCGCTGGCGGCATTGACCGCGCGCGCCGGCGTCGGCGTGGTCAGCACCAAACCCGATGGCGACGGTGTGTTGCGGCGCGTGCCGCTCGCCTTTGGCGCGTACGGCCAGTTGCTGCCCGGCGCCGCCTTGCGCGCGTTATACCCTGGGCCCGCGCCCAAAGTCGCGTTTGATGGCGCACGGCTTGCGGTGAATGATCGGCGCTGGCCGGTTGACCGCGAGGGTCAGGTGCTGCTGCACTATCCCAGGAACTTGCAGGCGTTGCCGACCATTTCGTTTTATTAGGCGGCATTGGCGGCCGACGGTTTGGCGGGCATGGAGCCGCTTGGCAACTCGCTGCGCGGCAAACGTGTTTACATCGGCGCTTCGATGGAGCGGTTGGGGGATTACATGCAAACGCCCATCGGGCGTCAGTCCGGTGTCAAGCTGCAGGTGATGGTGAGTAGCCTGCTTGACGGCGGGCACGTGTTGAAACCGCGCAGCCGCTGGTGGGAGCTGCTGCTCACGCTTTCCGCCGTGGGCTTGGTGATGGTGATGACGCAGCCGCGCTGGCAATCCCGGCCTGCGGTGCAGTGGTCGGTGATCCCGGCGTTGATCGCGCTGCTGGCGGTGCTGGGGGCGATGGCCACCGCGCGCGGACAGGCGAGCGCAATCCTGTTTGCGCTGACCGCCGGCGTGCTGGCGTATTTGAACGGGCTTCTGTTCCAGCAGGTCTTGCTGTATCGCAGCAATCAGCGCCTGGAAATGGAAAAACGCGCGGCGAAGCAAGCTGATGCGCTAAAAAGTCAGTTCCTGTCGCACATTACTCACGAATTGCGCACGCCGCTAACCGCGATCATGGGGTTTAACAATATCAACTGGCACGGCGATGACTTGGGGCGCGATCAACGCGTGAACAACAGCGAAATCGTCGACCGCAACTGCCAGCACATGCTGTCGCTGGTGAATAATCTATTGGATCAGGCGAAGATCGAGGCGGGGCAGTTGTCGATCCAGCGGCATCCGGAAAAGTATGAACCGATCATCAGCGATGCGCTCGCCACGGTGCGTCCGCTGGTGAAAGACAAACCGGTTAAGTTGCGTGCCGACGTGATGGATGTACCGGAATTCCTGGACATCGACGCCTTCCGGCTGCGCCAGATCGTGTTGAACCTGTTGAGCAACGCAATCAAGTTCACTGAAAAGGGCGAAATCGCGGTAATGTCCTCGTGGCACGATAACGTGTTGACAGTGTCCGTGGTGGATACTGGGCCGGGCATGCCGCCACAGGTAGTGGAGCGGTTGTTCGCGGCGTTTCAGCAGGCGGACGCGGGTATCGCCGCCAAGCATGGCGGTACCGGTTTGGGCTTGACGATTAGCCGCAATCTCGCGCGGTTAATGGGCGGCGATATCACCGTGCGCAGTACGGTTGGGGAAGGTACGATGTTTACGGTTACTCTGGCGGCGGCGAGCGCCGGGCCCTACGGGCCGGAGCGGCGCGCGGCGCCGCGCATGGGGCCGTCCATCAACGTGCTGCACGGCACGGTGCTGGTGGCCGAGGATATGCCCGACACACGGCTGCTGGTGGCACGGCACCTGGAGCAGTTTGGGCTTAACGTGTTGCAGGCGGAAAATGGCGAACAAGCCATCGCGATCGCACTGTCCAAGCGGCCCGATGTGATATTGATGGACATGGATATGCCGATAGTCGGCGGCGCGGAAGCCACACGCACGCTGCGCATGTGCGGCTTTAGCGCGCCGATTTGGGCGCTGACCGCGCACAAGAGCGACGCCGAACGCTTGAAAGCGCTGGCGGCGGGCTGCAATGGACTTATCGAAAAACCCTTAACCCGTGCAAGCTTGCTGGTACCCTTGTCCACGGCACTCGCGCCGGGCGCGAAGGCGAACCGCAATGCCGCTTGAACCGATCGTGGTCACCATCGACCGAAACCTGGAGGATCTAGTGCCCGTTTATATGGCCCAGCGCCGAGCCGATCAGGCAATCCTGGCAGCGGCGTTGCCGGCGCATGATTTTGCGGCCATACGTAGAATGGCGCATGCCATTGTCGGGGCGAGCGCAAGTTATGGGTTTGACGAGTTGGGACAGTTGGGCGAGCGCATTGGCATGGCGGCACGTGTCGCCGATGTGGCGGTGCTGGTACGCCTTAAGGCCGAGTTTGACGACTATCTGTCGCGCTTATCTGTAAAGGATACGCTGATCAAGTAGGTAAAAGGTGCGGCCGAAGAAGGCGATGATGCCGATTATGCGAAATGAATGCTGATTTCATCAGGCCGAAGGCGCTTTCGATGTTTAATTCGGTGTTTTTCGCCGTTTTAGGCTTCCGCTGCACGCACTTATCCCGTGAGCGGCCTATCCCATTTGTAAATGTTCACCATCGCCAGCATCGCAAAGGCGCGATTGGCGTTCT
>VGIF01000197.1 GCA_016868015.1 Betaproteobacteria bacterium | reverse complement strand
TGAGGTATCGGAGCCGGCTGATCGGCATCAGATCGATCTGGATCAGCCGCCTCCACAATCTATTGCATAAAATTTTGCCACTCGCATACGAAAGCTCCTGTGCATGCCGGAATTTCCGGCGCGCAGGATTGTCTGCGTCTAGTGGCTCTGTGTTTTTTGGTGTTTGTCGTTTTTTTGATTTAGCTGGTTAACCGCTCCGGAGTTCACATGGCCTACTCCTTTACCGAGAAAAAACGTATCCGCAAAAGTTTTGCCAAGCGCGACAACGTGCTTACCGTGCCGTATTTGTTGGCGACGCAAATCGAGTCGTTCGCGGCGTTTTTGCAGGAGCACACCGCCGCCGAGCAGCGCAAGAACGAGGGCCTGCAAGCGGCGTTTAAATCGATTTTCCCGATCGAGAGCCACTCCAAAAACGCGCGCCTGGAATACGTCACTTACGCGCTGGGCGAACCGCCGTTTGACGTGAAGGAATGCCAGCAGCGTGGCCTCACCTATGCGGCACCCTTGCGTGCCAAGGTGAAGCTCGTCATCATGGACAAGGAAGCAGCCAAGCCCGCGATCAAGGAAGTGAAGGAGCAAGAGGTCTACATGGGCGAAATTCCGCTCATGACCACCACCGGCTCGTTCGTGATCAACGGCACCGAGCGCGTGATCGTGTCGCAGTTGCACCGTTCGCCGGGCGTGTTTTTCGAGCATGACCGCGGCAAGACGCATTCCTCGGGCAAGCTGCTGTTCTCGGCGCGGGTGATCCCTTACCGCGGCTCGTGGCTCGACTTCGAGTACGACGCCAAGGATTATTTGTACTTCCGCGTTGACCGCCGCCGTAAAATGCCGGTGACGATTTTGTTAAAGGCGCTCGGTTATACGCCGGAACAAATTCTCAAGGAGTTCTTCCTGTTCGATACTTTCCAGCTCACCAGGGATAGCATCGAATTCGAGGTGGTGCCGGAGCGGTTGCGCGGTGAAACCGCGCGCTTTGACATCAGCGCCAAGGGCAAGCTGATCGTTGCCAAGGACAAGCGTATCACCGTGCGTCATGTGCGCGAGCTCGAGCAGGCGGGCGTGCAACAACTCACCGTGCCGGAGGATTTTTTCATCGGCCGCGCGCTCGCCGCCAACGTGGTGGATACCAGCACCGGTGAAATCGTCGCCAATGCCAACGAGGAAATCACCGATGCGGTGCTCGCCAAGCTGCGTGAAGCGAACATCGCCACGGTGCAAACGATCTACACCAACGATCTGGATCAAGGCCCGTACATTTCCACTACGCTGCGCATCGATGAAACCGCCGATCAAGTGGCGGCGCAAGTGGCGATTTACCGCATGATGCGCCCCGGCGAGCCGCCCACGGAAGACGCGGTGAAATCGTTGTTTAACGCGTTGTTCTTCTCGGAAGATCGCTACGATCTGTCCGCGGTGGGGCGCATGAAGTTTAACCGCCGCGTGGGGCGTGCCGAATTACCCGGCGCCACCACGCTGTCGCCGGAAGACATCGTCGCCGCGATCAAGATTCTGGTCGATTTGCGCAACGGCAAGGGCGACATCGACGACATCGATCACCTCGGTAATCGCCGCGTGCGTTCGGTGGGCGAACTCGCGGAAAACCAATTCCGCGCGGGGCTGGTGCGCGTGGAGCGCGCGGTAAAAGAGCGCTTGTCGCAAGCGGAGTCGGATAACCTGATGCCGCATGATTTGATCAACGCCAAGCCGGTGTCGGCGGCGGTGCGCGAGTTCTTTGGCTCCAGCCAGCTGTCGCAGTTCATGGATCAAACCAATCCGCTCTCGGAAATCACCCACAAGCGCCGCGTCTCCGCATTGGGGCCGGGCGGCCTTACGCGTGAACGGGCGGGCTTCGAGGTGCGCGACGTGCACCCGACGCACTACGGCCGAGTATGCCCGATCGAAACGCCGGAAGGCCCGAACATCGGCTTGATCAACTCGCTGGCGATTTACGCGCGCACCAACGACTACGGCTTTTTGGAAACGCCGTATCGCAAGGTGGCGGATGGGCGCGTCACCGATCAGATCGAATATTTGTCGGCGATCGAGGAAGGTAAATTCATGATCGCGCAGGCCAACGCCACGCTCGACAAGGACGGCCGCTTTACCGATGAGCTGATTTCCGCGCGTAACCGCAACGAATTTACGTTGGCCACACCCGACCGCATCGAGTACATGGATGTGGCGCCGGCGCAGGCGGTGTCGGTGGCGGCATCGCTGATTCCGTTTTTGGAGCATGATGATGCCAACCGCGCGTTGATGGGCTCGAACATGCAGCGTCAGGCCGTGCCGTGTCTGCGAGCGGAAAAGCCGCTGGTGGGCACGGGGCTCGAGCGCACGGTGGCGGTCGACTCCGGCACCGCGGTGCAGGCCAAACGCGGCGGAGTGGTCGATTACGTCGACGCCGGGCGCATCGTGGTGCGTGTCAACGACGAAGAAACCTCGGCGGGCGAAGTCGGCGTCGATATCTACAACCTGGTCAAGTATCAGCGCTCGAATCAAAACACCAACATCAACCAGCGTCCGCTGGTGAAAGTTGGCGACCAGATCGCCAAGGGTGACGTCGTGGCTGATGGCGCTTCGACCGATAAGGGCGAGCTCGCGCTGGGCCAGAACATGCTGGTCGCTTTCATGCCGTGGAACGGCTACAACTTCGAAGACTCGATTTTGATTTCCGAGCGCGTGGTGGCGGACGACCGCTTTACCTCGATTCACATCGAAGAACTGCAAGTGGTCGCGCGCGACACCAAGTTGGGCCCGGAAGAAATCACTCGCGATATTTCGAATTTGTCGGAAGGCCAACTCGGTAATTTGGACGAATCGGGCATCATCTACATCGGCGCGGAAGTCGAGGCGGGCGATGTGCTGGTGGGCAAGGTTACGCCCAAGGGCGAGACGCAACTGACGCCGGAAGAAAAGCTCCTGCGCGCGATCTTCGGTGAAAAGGCTTCCGACGTGAAAGACACCAGCTTGCGCGTGCCATCCGGCATGCAAGGCACGGTGATCGACGTTCAAGTGTTCACGCGCGAAGGCATCGAGCGCGACAAGCGCGCGCAACAGATCATCGACGACGAGTTAAAGCGCTACAAGCAAGACTTGGCGGATCAGTTCCGTATCGTCGAAAATGACGCGTTCGAGCGCTTGGAGCGCCTGCTGATCAACAAGACCGCCAACGGCGGGCCGAAGAAACTCGCCAAGGGTGCCAAGATCACCAAGGCCTATTTGGATGAGGTCGAGCGCCATCACTGGTTCGACATTCGTTTGTCGAACGAGGAATCGGCGCAGCAAGTCGAACAACTGCAGGAAAGCATCAAACAAACCACGGTGCTGTTCGACAAGGCGTTCGAGGAAAAGAAAAGGAAACTGACCAGCGGCGACGAGCTGCCGCCGGGCGTGCAAAAAATGGTCAAGGTGTATCTCGCCGTCAAGCGCCGCTTGCAGCCGGGCGACAAGATGGCGGGCCGTCACGGCAACAAAGGCGTGGTGTCGAAAATCACGCCGGTGGAAGACATGCCGTACATGGCAGATGGCACCACGGTGGATATCGTGTTAAATCCGCTGGGCGTGCCCTCGCGTATGAACGTGGGGCAAATTCTCGAGACGCATTTGGGCTGGGCGGCCAAGGGTTTGGGCCATCGCATCAACGACATGCTGCGCAAGCAAGCGGCGTTGGCCGATGTGCGCGCACTCTTGGAAAAGATTTACAACACCAGCGGCCGCGCGGAAAAGCTCGACGCCCTGAGTGATGACGAAATCAAGGAACTCGCTGGCAACCTGACCGGCGGTGTGCCGTTCGCCACTCCGGTGTTCGATGGCGCGGCGGAATCCGAGATCCGGCAGATGCTCGATCTTGCCTATCCCACCGACGACATCAACACCAGGCGCGTCGGCTTTACGCCGGCGAAGACGCAAGTCACCCTGCACGACGGGCGCACCGGCGAGCCGTTTGAGCGGCCGGTGACCGTGGGCTACATGCACATGCTGAAGTTGCATCATTTGGTGGATGACAAGATGCACGCTCGTTCCACCGGGCCGTACTCGCTGGTCACCCAACAGCCACTGGGCGGCAAGGCGCAGTTCGGCGGCCAGCGCTTCGGCGAAATGGAGGTGTGGGCGCTCGAAGCATACGGCGCGGCCTACGTGTTGCAAGAAATGTTGACGGTGAAGTCCGACGACACCGAGGGCCGGCGCAAGCTCTATGAATCGATCGTCAAGGGCGAGCACAAGATCGAGGCGGGCATGCCCGAATCGTTCAACGTGCTGGTCAAGGAAATCCGCTCGCTGGCGATCGACATCGACCTGGATCGCAAGCGTTATTAAGCTCGTGCCGCAATTAATTTTTAAGTATATGATTTTATTGAACTTTTTTTTCACCTGGAGCCACGGATGAAAGCCTTACTGGATCTGTTCAAACAGGTTACGCAGGAAGAGGAATTCGACGCGATCAAGATTGGCCTCGCGTCGCCGGAGAAAATCCGCTCGTGGTCGTACGGCGAAGTGAAAAAGCCGGAGACCATCAACTACCGCACGTTCAAACCCGAGCGTGACGGCCTGTTCTGCGCCAAGATCTTCGGGCCGGTGAAAGATTACGAATGCTTGTGCGGCAAATACAAGCGCTTGAAGCACCGCGGCGTGATTTGCGAAAAATGCGGCGTGGAAGTGACGCTGTCCAAAGTACGTCGCGAGCGCATGGGTCACATCGAACTCGCGTCGCCGACCGCGCACATCTGGTTTTTGAAGTCGCTGCCCTCGCGCCTGGGGATGGTGCTCGACATGACGCTGCGCGACATCGAGCGCGTGTTGTATTTCGAGGCGTATGTGGTGACCGATCCCGGCATGACGCCGTTAAAGCGCGCGCAGTTGCTGACCGAGGACGACTACCTCGCCAAGGTGGAAGAATTCGGTGACGACTTTAACGCCAGCATGGGCGCCGAAGGCATCCGCGATCTGCTGCGCACGCTGGAGTTAAAGCGCGAAATCGACACGCTGCGCACCGATTTGGCGGCAACCAGTTCCGAAACCAAAATCAAAAAAATCGCCAAGCGCTTGAAGGTGCTCGACGCGTTCAACAAATCCGGCATCAAACCCGAGTGGATGGTGATGGAAGTACTGCCGGTGCTGCCGCCGGAGCTGCGTCCGTTGGTGCCGCTGGACGGTGGGCGTTTTGCCACCTCCGACCTGAACGACTTGTATCGCCGCGTGATCAACCGCAACAACCGCTTGAAGCGCTTGTTGGAATTGAAAGCGCCGGAAATCATCGTGCGCAACGAAAAGCGCATGCTGCAAGAAGCGGTGGATTCGCTGCTCGACAACGGCCGCCGCGGCAAGGCGATGACGGGTGCCAACAAGCGCCCGCTAAAGTCGCTCGCCGATATGATCAAGGGCAAGGGCGGGCGCTTCCGTCAAAACCTGTTGGGCAAGCGCGTCGATTACTCTGGCCGCTCGGTGATCGTGGTCGGTCCGCAGTTAAAGCTGCATCAGTGCGGCTTGCCCAAGAAAATGGCGCTGGAACTGTTCAAGCCCTTTATCTTCAATCGTCTGGAAGTAATGGGGCTGGCCACCACGATCAAAGCCGCCAAGCGCATGGTCGAGTTGGAAGAAGCCATCGTGTGGGATATCCTGGAAGAGGTGATCCGCGAGCATCCGGTGCTGCTAAACCGCGCGCCGACGCTGCACCGCTTGGGCATACAGGCGTTCGAGCCGGTGTTGATTGAAGGCAAGGCGATCCAGTTGCATCCGCTGGTGTGCGCGGCGTTTAACGCCGACTTCGACGGCGACCAGATGGCGGTGCACGTGCCGCTGTCGCTGGAAGCGCAAATGGAAGCGCGCACGTTGATGCTCTCGTCTAACAACGTTCTGTCGCCCGCCAACGGCGACCCGATCATCGTGCCCTCGCAAGACATCGTGCTGGGGCTTTACTACACCACGCGCCAAAAAGTCGGCGCGCGCGGCGAAGGTTCGAGCTTTATCAATGTTTCCGAAGCGCTGCGCGCGTATCAAACCGGCCACGTCGAACTGGGCGCCGGCATCAAGGTGCGCATCAAGGAATACTCATTGAATGAGCGCGGCGAGAAAGTCGAAAAGACCACGCGCTACGATACTACCGTGGGCCGCGCCATGCTTTCGGAAATCCTGCCGGTGGGTTTGCCGTTCGAATATTTGAACAAGGCTCTGAAGAAAAAAGAAATCTCGCGTTTGATCAACGCGAGCTTCCGCCGCTGCGGTCTGCGCGAGACGGTGATTTTCGCCGACAAGCTGATGTATAACGGCTTCACCATGGCCACCCGCGCGGGCTTGTCGATCGCGGTCAACGACATGCTGGTGCCGCCGGAAAAAGATCACATCATCGCCGAGGCGGAAAAGGAAGTTCAGGAGATCGAAAAGCAATACACCTCGGGCTTGGTCACGCAAGGCGAGCGCTACAACAAGGTGGTTGATATCTGGGGCCGCGCAGGCGACGTGGTGGCCAAGGCGATGATGGAGCAGCTCTCGGTCGAGCCGGTGCAGGAATGGGACGGCCGCAACAATGGCTGGAAGCCGCGCCTGGATGACCAGGGTAAGCCGGTGATGCAAGAGTCGCTCAACTCGATTTACATGATGGCCGACTCCGGTGCGCGAGGTTCGGCGGCGCAGATTCGCCAGCTTGCGGGCATGCGCGGCTTGATGGCCAAGCCCGACGGCTCGATTATCGAGACGCCGATTACCGCGAACTTCCGCGAAGGCTTGAACGTGCTGCAGTACTTCATCTCGACGCACGGCGCGCGCAAGGGCTTGGCCGATACCGCGTTGAAGACCGCGAACTCCGGTTATCTCACGCGGCGCTTGGTGGATGTGACACAAGATCTCGTCGTCACCGAGGACGATTGCGAAACCGAAAACGGCGTGGTGATGAAAGCGCTGGTGGAAGGCGGCGAGGTGGTCGAGCCGCTACGCGAGCGTATCCTTGGGCGCGTGGCGGTGGCGGACATCGTCAATCCGGAAACCAACGCCGTTGCATACCCGGCGGGCAAGCTGCTGGATGAGGACGCGGTGGATGCGATCGAGGCGATGGGCATCGACGAAGTCAAGGTGCGCACGCCGCTCACATGCGAGACGCGTTACGGCTTGTGTGTCAAATGCTACGGTCGCGACTTGGGCCGCGGTTCGGTGGTGAACGTGGGTGAGGCGGTAGGCGTGATTGCCGCGCAGTCGATCGGCGAGCCGGGTACGCAGTTGACCATGCGCACCTTCCACATCGGGGGTGCTGCCTCGCGGCAAGCGGTGGTAAGCCAGATCGAAAGCAAATCCACGGGCACGCTGCGTTATGCCGCAGGCATGCGTTATGTGACCAACTCCAAGGGCGAGTTGGTGGTGATTTCGCGCAACGGTGAAGTGGTGGTGCACGACGACAATAACCGCGAGCGCGAGCGTCACAAAGTGCCGTACGGCGCGATCATTACCGCGCGCGACGGCGAGTCGATCAAGGCCGGCCATATCTTGGCGAGCTGGGATCCGCACACGCGCCCGATCATCACCGAATACGCGGGCCGGGTGCGCTTCGAGAACGTGGAAGAAGGCGTCACCGTGGCGCGGCAAGTCGACGAAGTCACCGGCTTGTCGACCCTGGTGGTTGTCGATCCCAAGCGCAAGAGCGGTGCGCAGTCCAAGGGCGTGCGTCCGCAGGTGAAGCTGCTGGATGCCTCGGATACCGAGATCAAGATGGCGGGCACCGAAACACCGGTGGTGATTACCTTCCAGATCGGCTGCATTATCACTGTGCGCGCTGGTCAGGAAGTCGGCGTGGGTGAAGTGCTCGCGCGCATTCCGCAAGAGACGTCTAAAACGCGCGATATCACCGGCGGTCTGCCACGCGTGGCCGAGCTGTTCGAGGCGCGTTCGCCGAAGGATGCGGGCTTGCTCGCGGAGGTCACTGGTACCGTGTCGTTCGGCAAGGACACCAAGGGCAAACAGCGCCTGGTGATTACCGATCTTGAAGGCGTGGCGCACGAATTCCTGATCGCCAAGGATAAACACGTGATGGCGCACGACGGGCAGGTGGTCAACCGCGGCGAGGTGATCGTCGACGGCCCGGCCGATCCGCACGACATCCTGCGACTGCTCGGCGTGGAAGCGCTCGCGCGCTACATCTGCAACGAAGTGCAAGATGTCTACCGTCTGCAAGGCGTGAAGATCAACGATAAACACATCGAAGTGATCGTGCGCCAGATGCTGCGCCGCGTGACCATCGTCGATGCCGGCGATACGCGCTTTATCAACGGTGAGCAACTCGAGCGTGCGGAAGTGCTGGAAGAAAACGAAAAAGCCGAAAACGAAGGCAAGAAGCCGGCGGTGTACGAGCACATGCTGCTTGGCATCACCAAGGCCTCACTATCGACCGATTCGTTCATTTCGGCGGCTTCGTTCCAGGAGACCACGCGCGTGCTTACCGAAGCGGCGATCATGGGCAAGCGCGACGAGCTGCGCGGCTTGAAGGAAAACGTGATCGTCGGCCGCTTGATCCCGGCGGGCACCGGCCTGGCCTATCACAAAGTGCGCCGGCAACAAGCCG
>VGIF01000196.1 GCA_016868015.1 Betaproteobacteria bacterium | reverse complement strand
GGTGGGTAGCATGATTTTATTGCGCGCGTGTGACGAAACGAGACGGGCAATTGATGCTAGTCGATATCCGAAACGCTCGCAACCGCACCGCGCCCCGGCCGGCTTATAGTAGTGTCATGATCACCATACGCCGCCAATTCCTCGCTACCACCGCCACCCTCATCGCCACCGCCGCAGGCTCCGCGCGCCTGTGGGCGCAGCCGCGCTTTCAGCAAAACCCGTTTACGCTGGGCGTTGCTTCCGGTTATCCGCAAGCCGATGGCATAGTGCTGTGGACGCGACTTGCGCCCGACCCGCTCAACAGCGCCGGCGGCGGCGGCATGCCCGAGGCCGCGGTGGAGGTGGCGTGGGAAATCGCCGCCGATGACGCATTTCGCGACGTGTTGCACAAGGGCATCGCGCGCGCCGCGCCCGAATACGCGCACGCGGTGCATGCCGAAATCAAAAGGCTTGCGCCGGCGCGCTGGTATCACTATCGTTTTCACGCCGGCGGCGCGGTGAGCACCCCAGGGCGATTTCGCACCGCGCCCGGCACCGCCGCGGCCAACGATCGGCTGCGCTTCGCCATCGCCTCCTGCCAGCAATACGAGCAGGGCTACTACAGTGCGTACCGCCACATGGCTCGCGAGGAACTTGATCTGGTGATCCACCTGGGCGATTACATTTACGAATCGTCGTGGGGCGCGAAACTGGTGCGCGGCCATGGGCGGCGCGAGCCGGTGACGCTCAACGAATACCGCGACCGTTACGCGCTCTACAAAAGCGATGTCGATTTGCAAGCCGCACATGCGGCGGCGCCGTGGCTCGTCACTTGGGACGATCACGAAGTCTCCAACGATTACGCCAACGACCGTTCGCAATATCTCGATCCGCCAGCGGAGTTTTTAGAGCGCCGCGCCGCCGCCTATCAGGCGTATTACGAACACATGCCGCTGCCCGCGTGGGCGCGGCCGCGCGCGGGCGCGATGCAGCTTTACATGCAAGCGGCGTTCGGCCAGCTCGCGCGTTTTTATGTGCTCGACAGCCGCCAGTACCGCTCGCATCAAGTGTGCCCGCGCGTGGGCCGCGGCGGTGGCGCGACGGTAATCGGCGAGGAATGCCCCGAGCGCCTGTCGCCACAACTCACCCTGCTCGGTGAGCCGCAGGAGCAGTGGTTGCATGGGGCACTCGATAAATCGGCCACGCGCTGGAATATCATCGCCCAGCAAACGCTGATGGCGCAGCAGCGGCGCGGCGCGCCGGCGAACCCCTCGTTCTGGACCGACGGCTGGGACGGTTATCCCAAGGCGCGCGAGCGGCTGCTGGGTTTTATCGCCGAGCGCAAGGTGAGCAACCCGCTGGTGGTGGGCGGCGATATACACTGTGGCGTCGCCGCCGATTTAAAGCTCAATTTCGACGACGAAAAATCACCGGTAGTGGCCAGCGAATTCGTCGGCACGTCGATAAGCTCGCAAGGCCCCAGCCTCAAAATCACCGAGGCGCACCGCCAGAACAATCCGCATTTGAAATGGATGAACGGCACGCGCCGCGGCTACGCCGCGTTCGAGGTGACGCCCAAGCACTGCACGGTGCGCATGCGCGCGCTATCCAATGTCGCCGACCCGCAGGCGACGATCAGCGATGTGGCCGGCTTTAGCGTTGAAAACGGCAAGGCAGGCGTGCAGCAGGCTTAGCAGCCTGTCGGACGAAAAATAAAAAAATCAATTAAATCAAATACTTATATAAAAATTGCGACAGGCACTTTTGGGTGCCTACTGGCCGCGGCACGCGCGGCGCGCTTATGCTTCCCACACCCGCCATCAAACACCCGCGCGCACCGATGAACACCGACTCGCACCCCGCGGCACCACCTTGGCACGTCACGCAATGGTTTAACAGTAACGGCGCGCTAACGCTGGACGCGTTGCGCGGCAAAGTGATCGCGCTGCACGCGTTTCAAATGGTGTGCCCCGGCTGCGTGCAGCATGGTTTGCCACAAGCGCAAAAAATTCACGCGATGTTTGAAGCGAGTGACGTCGCGGTGGTGGGCCTGCACACCGTGTTTGAGCATCACGCGGCGATGACGCCGGTGTCGCTGGAAGCGTTTATTTACGAATACCGGCTCGCGTTTCCCGTCGATGTCGATGCACCCGGCGCCGACGGCGGCATACCGCTCACCATGGCCGCGTATCAAATGCGCGGCACGCCAACGCTGATTTTGATCGACCGCCAAGGGCAACTCCGATGGCATCGCTTCGGCCAGGTGGAAGATATGGCGGTAGGCGCGGCGATTGCGACGCTGATCAAAGAACCGGTGTAGCCGTTACAACACGCGACGCGCGGTGCGTGCGTGGCAAGGCGATGGCACAACAGGTATAGTCGCGCCCATCGCTTAACTCAAACGCCAGGAGAACGCCATGCTCATCGTCGACTCGCAAGTGCACATCTGGGACAGCGGCACGCCCGTACACATTCATCGCCAGTTGCCTTCGTATTCCGCCAACGATTTGCTGCGCGACATGGACGCGGCCGGCGTCGACCGCGCGCTGCTGCATCCGCCGAGCTGGGATGCGCGCGCGAACGAAGTCGCAATCGATGCGGCGAAGGCGCATCCCAACCGTCTGGCGATCCTCGGCTTCTTCGATGTGTCGAAGCAGGAAAACCGCTCGCTGATCAACACCTGGAAAAATCAGCCCGGCATGCTTGGCCTGCGCTTTGCCTTCCTGCGCCCCGGCGAGGAAAACCGCATGGTCGACGGCACGCTCGATTGGTTGTGGCCGGCGGCGGAGAAAGCCGGTATTCCCATTGGTCTTCTGGTGCCTGGCCGCTGCAAGGAAGTGGCCAAGGTCGCCGAGAAACATCCGGGCTTAAAAATTTTAGTCGATCACATGGCGCGCCCGCGCGGCGGCGTGGACGACGCGGGCTTTGCCGATTTGCCCGAACTGCTGGCACTGGCGAAATACCCCAATGTCACCGTCAAAGCCACCGGCGCGCCCAGTTACACCACCGATGTTTACCCGTACCGCAACATCCATAAATACATCAAACAAATTTTCGATGCCTTCGGCCCGCAACGCACGTTCTGGGGCACCGACGTCACGCGCATGCCGTGCACCTGGAAGCAATGCGTCACCATGTACACCGAGGAAATGCCGTGGCTGAAAGGGCGTGATTTGGAGCTGGTGATGGGGCGCGGGATTTGTGAATTTATCGGCTGGAAGGTCTAACCCGCCGACAGCCTGTCGACGCAGGCGCTTTATCGCTTCTCGTTCTCCCGGTCGCCCCACCGATGCGCAAGATTTCGTACGGGCCCATCGGCGCTTGCCGGCGGTGTGCCTGCCCGCCGCGCGTTGCGCTACACTGCGGTGCCCACACGCAGGCAACGTGAGCGCTGACCCGCGGCCACATACAACAATAGGAGGAGACCATGAATCGCGATGCCGTAGAACCGCGGCAATATGTATTGCCCTGTCTTTTCGCGAGCATCATGCTGAGCCTACCCTTGACGAGCTTGGCTCAGGATTATCCGAACAAACCCATACGCTTTCTGGTGGGCGTGGCGCCGGGCGGCGGCACTGATTTCATGGCGCGGCTGGTCGGGCAAAAGCTAAGCGATGCATGGGGGCAGCCCGTGGTCGTCGACAACCGCATCGGCGCCACCGGCTTGATCGCGATGGAAATGCTGGCGAAGGCCGCGCCGGACGGCTACACCCTGATCGTGTTCAACGTCGGCCACATGATGTCGGCGCACCTTGCGCGCAAAGTGTCGTTCAACCCGGTGAAGGATTTCGCGCCCGTGAGCCTGATGGCCAACGGCACCAGCATGCTGGGCGTTCACCCGTCGATTCCGGCGCGCACGGTGCGCGAATTCGTTGCGCACGCCAAGACGCGGCCGGGTAAATTGAATTACGCCTCCGGAGGCGTCGGCGGTATTCAGCACTTGGCGACGGAGCTATTAAAGCGCGAAGCGGGCATCAACCTGGTGCACGTACCGTACCGCGGCAGCGGCCCTGGAACGCTGGCGCTGGTGTCCGGACAAGTGGATGTTTTTCTCACCAACATATTGGCACTGTTGCCGCTGGCGAGGTCGGGCAAGGTCACCGGGCTTGCCGTCACCGGCGCCAAACGCGTCCCTGCGGCGCCGGATGTCCCCACCTTCGCCGAAGCGGGCTTTCCCAGCGTGGACGTGAGCCTGTGGCAAGGCATGTTCGCGCCGGCCGGCACGCCACCCGCCGTGCTCGACAAGCTAAGCCGCACGATTGCCAAGGCCGTCAATACGCCCGAGGTTACGCAACTGCTGGAAAAACAGGGCGCGGAGCCCGCGGGCTCCACGCCCGCCGAGTTTGGCCGCTTTGTGCAGCAGGAACGCGAGCGCTGGCTTCAGGTCGTGCGCGACGCCAAAATCACCGCTGAATAAAGTGGCCGCGATGAACCCGCCTCTAAATCCCACGCCGCCGCTGACGATGCTGGACAAAATCTGGAATCGCCACGTGATCGCCGAAGACGGCGGCGAACTGCTGCTGCACGTGGATCGCGCGCTGATCCACGAAGGCGCGTCGCACGCCTTCATCAAGCTCGAACTGGAAGGCCGCACGGTGGCGCGTCCGAAACAAGTGTTCGCGTTCAACGATCACTATGTGCCGACCAGCGGCCGCGACCAGGGCTTGGCGGGCATCGCCAACGCCGAGATACGCAACATGGTGATCCAGTTGCAAACCAATGCCGCCAAACACGGCGTGACCTTGTTCGGCATGGACGATCCGCGGCAGGGCATTTTGCACATCGTGCCGCCGGAACAGGGCATCACCCAACCGGCGCTGTTGATTTGCGGCGCCGACTCGCATACCGCGACGCATGGCGCCTTCGGCTGCCTCGCGTTCGGCATCGGCGCCTCGGACATGATGCACGTGATGGCGACGCAAACGCTGTGGCAGCGCCGCCAGCAGTCGATGCGCATCACCATCGAAGGCGAGCCTGGCTTTGGCGTCTCGCCCAAGGACATCATCCTCGCCATCATCGCCCACATCGGCGTCGACGGCGGCACCGGCCATATCATCGAGTACGCGGGCAGCACCTTTCGCAACATGAGCATGGAAGGCCGCATGACGGTGTGCAATATGTCGATCGAAGCCGGTGCGCGCGCGGGCATGATCGCGCCGGATGAGAAGACCTACGCCTACCTGCACGATCGCCCCTACGCGCCCAAGGGCGCGCACTGGGATGCCGCGATGGCGTTGTGGCAAACCTTGCCCTCGGACGCAGGCGCGGTGTTCAATCGCGAGGTGTCGCTGCGCGCCGCCGACATCGCGCCGATGGTCACCTGGGGCACCAATCCGCAGCAGGGTGCGCCGATCACCGGCGTTGTGCCCAATCCGCGCGATATTCAAGACCCGATCGTCGCGCAGGAAACGGCCTCCGCCATCGACTATCAGGCGCTCACGCCGGGCATGGCGCTCTCCGAGATCGCGATCGACAAAGTGTTTATCGGTTCGTGCACCAACAGCCGCATCGAAGACCTGCGCGCCGCCGCCGCGGTGGCGCGGCTTGGCAAAGCCATGGTGCCTTCGTGGGTGGTGCCCGGGTCGCAACTGGTCAAGCGTCAGGCAGAACAAGAAGGGCTCGATGCGGTATTCAAGGCCGCCGGATTCGAATGGCGCGACCCCGGCTGCTCGCTATGCACCGCCATCAACGGCGATCAACTGCAACCCGGCGAGCGCTGCGCCTCCACCTCCAATCGCAATTTCAAAGGGCGCCAGGGCACCGGCGGGCGCACCCATCTGGTGAGTCCGGCGATGGCGGCTGCCGCGGCGCTCAAGGGGCGATTGACCGATGTGCGGGCTTTGCTCAAAAACGCTTAACGCCATCATTCCCGGCTGAGCCATCCGCCGCCACACAAGGATTTCACGATGCACGCCTTCACCACCCTCTCCGCCGTAGCAGCGCCCATCGACGAACCCAACGTCGATACCAATCAGCTATGCCCGACGCGGTTTAATAAGGTGCCGCGCGGGCCAGCGTATGCGCGCATTCTGTTTCACGACCAGCGCTTTAATGCCGATGGCAGCGAAAAAGAACACATCCTCAACGCTGAACCGTTTAACCGCGCGCAAATCATCGTCGCCGACCGCAACTGGGGCAGCGGCTCCTCGCGCGAGAGCGCGGTCTACGCGCTGTATGAATTCGGCATACGCTGCGTCATCGCGCCCAGCTTTGCCGACATCCATTCCAACAATTGCTACAAGAACGGGTTGTTACCCGTGGTGCTAAGCGAATCCGAATGCGAAGCCATACGCAAACAACTGCGCGAAAGCCCTGGTGCGACCATTCAAGTCGATCTTGCCGCGCAAACGGTGATCGACGCGAAGGGCCAAACCCATCGCTTTGAAATACATCCGGTGCGCAAGAAATGCCTGCTGGAAGGCCTGGACGATATCGCGCGCACCTTGCAATACCGCGAGGCATTCGGGGCGTTCGAAGCACGTTATCGCGAGGAGCGCCCGTGGCTCTACAGCGCATCTACTTAGTTATTTGATTTTAAACCACTTTTTATAAATCTCTTATGCAGCCCAACGCGACCGCCGTGGCGCAACAAGCCCACCGTTACCGTGACATCGACGTGCTGCCGTTTGGCGCGGCCTTGGGCGCCGAGGTTCGCTGCGGCGATTTGCGCCGCGCGAGCGCCGCGCAAATCGCGCAAATCCGGCAAGCCTGGCTCGATCATCTGGTGCTGGTTTTTCGCGGCCAGACGTTGAGCGACCCGGAGCTGCTCGCGCTGGCGCGGCATTTTGGCGAACTGGACGACACGGCGCGCCCGCAGCCGACCGATCAACCCGGCCAGGATCTTCAGACGCGAGCGTTAACCATCGTCTCCAACGTGATCGAAAACGGCAAGCCGATCGGCGCGTTATCCAATGTCGACCTGGTGTGGCACACCGACATGTCCTATATCGAAGTGCCGCCCGATGCGAGCATCCTCTACGCGGTTGAAGTGCCCGCCGCGGGCGGCGAAACCGGCTTTTGCAATATGTACCGCGCACTCGAAACGTTGCCGCGCGAAATGCGCACGCGCTTGCAGGGCGCGACCATCAAACACGATGCCACCCACAACAGCGGCGGCTTTTTGCGCAAAGGTTTTGACCCGCCCGCCGATGTAACGCGCTCGCCCGGGCCAAGCCACCCGGCGATACGCACACACCCCGAAACCGGCTGCGATGCCCTTTTCCTCGGCCGCCGGCCGTATTCCTATGTTCAGGGCTTGCCAGTGCCCGAGTCGGAAGCCTTGCTGGAGCAACTTTGGTCGCATGCGGCCAAGCCCGACTTGGCGTGGTACCACAAATGGCGCGCCGGCGACGTCGTGATGTGGGACAACCGCTGCACCATGCATCGGCGCAATGCGTTCGACAACAACGCGCGCCGCATCATGCATCGCACGCAGATCAAGGGCACGCGGCCCTATGCCGCCGTGAACGCTGGCCGCGCGCAGGTGCACCCGCGAGGGCTTACCAACTAAAGGCGGCACATCAAACGCACGTTCCAACGCGATGACGGCCTATTGCCGCGCCTCGCGCGTATGCCGATTACACGTAAAAATCGTGACTTGAGCCGACAAGCGATGTTCGAGCGTCTCCAGAAAATCCGAATGGGTCAAATCGACCCAAAGGCGACCACTGGAGTGCATTGCTGGACGACTTCTTAGAACCTGTTGCCGTCGCTTGACGCATTGACACGCCTCGATCAACAAGACGGCAGTTGGAGGTTGGTTATTTTGAGCAGACTTTGTGAAGCCTTCGCGCCGATAAAGTCAAGCAGGCCTGCTTCGCCGGTATTCTGTAAAGTTGGATCCAAACCACCAATCGCTTGACCCACAACTACCTCCCAAGGTTTTTTCGAATCGGCAATTGCACAGATAAGCTGGCGAATTTGCTTGATCTTCTGTTTTCTCATTCGATCTGGTGCCTCCGAGAGTTGCCTGACGAATTGTGCGTCGCGATGACCTTGATTCTCGTGGGCCCACTTCTTTGCGGACTCTTGAAACTTTGGCCACGTTGTTTTTAGTACTGTGAGGCATTCATCAGTCACGAGAAGATTTTCAATTGCGTAGCAGCGAAGTCGGAAACGAATAACGGGCCCGACCGGATCGAGATCAGTCTGGTTGCCGTCACCGTCTCGAAGCGAGTAAACGATTGGGTCGTCATACAGTGCACGTAGAAGGGGTGCACAGAACAACTCAAGCGCAGATTGTTGGTCAACCGAAGTCGCTACCACCGGGAAGAGACGGATGCGCCCCTGCGACGCGCGCGTAGCTTGCTGCCATACGCGCTCGTCATCTTCACCCTCGATAATTAGAAGGGGATCGTTGGTAAGGCTCATCGAAAGAGGATGACCAAAGAACGGCGCGACCTTTTTTACTTGAGCCGTTGCAGCCTTCTGCTGTACACGGTTTATGCCGAAGTCAGTAGTGTCCGGACGTTAATCGAATAAATTCAATTGGTTAGCGGACATGTCCGGAATTTCGTCGGCGACGATTTTGTTAAGTAGTTGATCCAATGGCATTTTCTCGAACATCGTGAGGCT
>VGIF01000195.1 GCA_016868015.1 Betaproteobacteria bacterium | reverse complement strand
TTCGGCCTGATGAAATCAGCATTCATTTCGCCTAATCGGCATCATCGCTTTCCTCGGGCGCACCTTTTACCTACTTGGTCAGCGTATCCTTAAAATGATTTTTTAAATCCGTTATTTACTCGTACGTTATTCTCAGCGATCACAACTCATCAATGCACCCTTGGCTGTATGGCCTCGCGTTAATCCGGCGGATATTTCCGCGCCGTGTGAATCAAATTGAGAACCAGCACACGATCACCGTCAACTTGAATCACCACGATATACGGTAACCGCGCGATGACCAATTCACGCGTCCCCGCAACCCGCCCGATTCGCGTGCGTTCCGGAAAATCCTTGAGGCTCTGCGCTGCCGCGCGAATGCGCAGATAGATGCTCTGCGCAACCTCGATGCCGGCTTCGGCGAGGTAATGCGCAAGAATGTCTTCGAGGTCTTGTTCCGCACCCTCGGTCGAAAACACATCGGCCATGCAATAAACTTAAGCCGGTGCGGTTTTGGCGCGCGCCAACGCACGTGCCCAAGCGCGATCCATCGCCTGATCGTGTTTGGTGAGCGCAGTGGTGCCGGCCTTGACCGCTTTAAGGCTTTTGGTCACCTTAGCTTTAAACCAATTGTCATACCCCTCTTCCTTTTCCATGAAGAGTTCGGGTATCAGCGTGTCCGAGGCGTCCTTGATTGAAATCATGATGCCGACCGGCCGGTTGTTTTTGGTGACCACCACCGGTTCGCGTTGCATGGTGTCCAGCAGTTCGCCGAAACGGGTTTTTGCATCACGGGCGGAGATGGTTTTCATGGCAACCCAAAAGTGACTATTTTGACTATTGTAATCACTTTATCCCGCAACGCGAAACCAAAAAACGGAAGGCGTCAACGACGGGAGTCGAACAACCCTTGAACGGACAGGCGGGCTCAGCCGCGCAATCTCTCCGCCGCATCAATGCCCGCAACCCGCCCAAACACCAGCCCCTTCAACACGGAAGTAGCCCCGGTGTAGTTGCGGTAATACAAGCCCATGGTCTCGCCCGCCGCATACAGGCCGGGGATCACGTCGCCTTGCTGATTCACCACCTGCGCGCGAGGCGTCCCGCGCAGGCCGCCGAAGGTAAGCACGACCGAGCCGATAATCGCGTAGGCAATATACGGCGGCTTGGTTATCGGCCGCGCCCAGTTGGATTTGCGCGGGGAAATGCCCTTGGTCGCCAAGCCATCCATGGCGGCTTCGTTGTAGGCGCCGAGCTGGCAGGCTTGGTTGTAGGCGGCGACGGTGGCTTCTAACGCCTCGGCGGGAATTTTCAGTTGCTGCGCGAGCCCCGCGAGCGTGTCGGCTTGAACCAGCGGCACTTCGCTACGCACAACCGATTCGGGATGCTTCACTTTCGCCACCGTTGTATCGAGGATGGCATAGGCGATGCCGCCGGGCTGGGCATTGATTTCGCGCGTGACGGATTCATACGTTTCGTCGGTCGGCCCCGGCCCTTCGTCGACGAAGCGCTGGCCGTGTTGATTGACCAGGATGCCTTGCGGGTAAATGAAAATCGACGGGCCGGCGCGATCCGAGCGCGGGTCCATCGGCGAGGCATGCCAACTGCCGAAGTCGCCGCAGGGTGCGGCACCGATAGCGAGCGCCATGGCGATGCCTTCGCCCTTGTTGTAATGGCAGCCCTTGGACATCGCGCGCAAAAACAGCGCGCGCGGGCCGATGTAACGCGTCATCATTTCCGCGTTGCCTTCGAAGCCGCCGCAGCCGAGGATCACCGCGCGGCCGCGGTATTCGCGCGGTCGGTTGCCCGGGCCGACGGCGCGCACGCCGATTACCGCGCCATCGTCGTTTTGGATCAGGCTAAGTGCTGCGGTGTTGTAGTGAATGACGCCGCCGTTTTTTCGAATTGAGTGGCAAGCGCTTCCACCAGCGCTAAACCGCCGCCGTGCGGCGCCATGCGCGGTTGCACCGAGGTGAGAAACGGCACTTCGAGTTTTTCAAAACGCGCGCCGAAGCCTTGTAACCAGCGCAAGGTCTTCGGCGCTTCGTCGGCAAAGGTGGCTACCACTTCGGGGCCGGCAAAACTCATCGCACGCAAGTTTTGCAGCCAGTTGTCGCGGTCCTTCGAGGTTTCATGCACCAGCGAGGGGTCGCGGTAGCCGCCGCTGTTCACCGCAAAGTGGTCGGTGAAATCGTCGGAGACTTCATCGACGCTTTTCATGCGCAGCCACGAGCCGGTGTAGCGCGTGTTGCCGCCGCGTTCGTCTTGCGGCGCACGTTCGAGCACGATGACGCGTGCGCCGTTTTGTTGGGCGGCGACGGCGGCGGAGAGGCCGGCGGCGCCGCAGCCTACGACGATGACGTCAAATTCAGGCATTAAAAAAATAATTGTTTTAAATCAAATACTTATGATTGGCGTTCCCATGGACGCATAGCGCGTGAAAAACCACTACCGTCGTTCCCGCGAGGGCGGGAACCCATAACACACGTGCCCCTTGCGGCACCCTATGTGCTCCCGCCTGCGCGGGAGCGACAGCATAGCGTGTGCGCGCTTTACTTGCTCATCGCCTTGGAAGCCTGCTTCACCGCCTTGACGATGTTGATGTAGCCCGTGCAACGGCACAGATTACCTTCGAGGCCGTGATAAATCTCGTCGTCGGTAGGCTTCGGGTTGTCCTTCAAAAAGCCGGCGACCGCCATGATCATGCCCGGCGTGCAGAAGCCGCATTGCAGCGCGTGGCATTCGGTGAACGCCTGCTGCACGGGGTGCAGCTTGCCGTTTTTGGCGAGGCCCTCAATGGTGGTGATGTCGGCGCCATCCGCCTGGCCGGCGAGCACGGTGCAGGATTTCACCGCCACGCCGTTCATGTGAATGGTGCAGGCGCCGCACTGGCTGGTGTCGCAGCCGACGTGCGTGCCGGTGAGTTGCGCGTGATCGCGGATCAGGTTGACCAGCAGCGTGCGGTCTTCGACGTCGAAGCTGTGTGCCTTGCCGTTAATTTTCAGATTGACGTTGGCCATGATTATTTTCCTCCGAGTTTCGCAACCGCGCGCTTGGTCATCACCTTCGCCAGATTGGCGCGGTATTCTTTGGTGCCGTGCATGTCTTCGTTCATGTTGCTCGCGTCGACGTTAAGACCCTCCACCGAGGCCGCGGCGAGTTTTTTGCCTAGCGCGGCTTCGGCTTCTTTCCAGCGGAACACGCCCGGCCCTGCGCCGGTGATCGCCACGCGCACGTCTTTGCCGTTTTGCGCGACAAACGCGCCCGCCATCGCATAACCCGATGCGGGATGAGGAAATTTCTCATACGCGGCTTTGGCCGGCACCGGGAATACCACTTTGACGATCATCTCGCCCGCGTCGAGCGCGGTTTGAAACAAGCCCTGGAAATAATCGTCAGCCTCGATTTCGCGCTTGTTGGTGACGATGGTGGCGTTTAGCGCCAGCGCCGCCGACGGATAATCCGCAGCGGGGTCGTTGTTGGCGAGCGAACCGCCGATGGTGCCGCGGTTACGCACTTGCGGGTCGCCGATCAAGCCGGCGAGATAGGCGAGTGCGGGAATGGCCTTTTTCACCACCGCCGAGCGCGACACGTCGACGTGCTTGGTCGCGGCGCCGATGCTGAGTTTGCCGTCCTTGACTTCGATGCCCGCAAGCTCCGACAACCCCGCGATGTCGATCACATGCGAGGATTGTGCTAAACGCGCTTTCATCGTGGGGATCAGCGTCATGCCGCCCGACAACAATTTCGCGTCGACATGCTGCGCGAGCAAATCGCCCGCTTCCTTGACTGACTTGGCTTTGACGTAACTAAAGGTATGCATGGTTTGCGTCCTCTGTGTTTAAGCTTTATTGGCTTGCAGCGTTTTCCACACCTTCGACGGCGTTAACGGCATGTCGAGGTGTTTGACGCCTATCGCATTGGTTACCGCCGCCACCAGCGCCGGCAGCGACGCGGTGCAGCCCGATTCGCCCATGCCCTTGATGCCGAGCGGGCCGAGCTTGGAGTAGATGGTGTATTCCTCCATGTGGATATCAGGCAGTTGCCCCGCGCGCGGCATCACATAATCCATAAAACTGCCGGTGATCATTTGGCCGGAATCCTTGTCGTAGACGATGTGTTCGCCGAACACTTGGCCGTAGCCTTGTAACACCGCGCCGTGCATCTGGCCTTCGACGATGGTGTGGCTGACCACGTGGCCGCAATCGTCCACCGACATATACGACACGATGTCGGTCACGCCGGTGTCCGGGTCTACTTCCACTTCGGCGATGTGGCAGCCGTTGGGGTAAGTCGAGGTAAACGTGCCTTCGCCGGTGACGGCGAGTTTTTTGCTCGACGCCAGTTGCGCCAGCGTGATTTTTTTCTTGCTGTGCGGCGAGGAGAATTCACCCTTGCAGTAATTCACTTGCGACGGCTCCACGCCCAAATCTTCCGCCGCCAGCGATTTGCCGGCGTCGATCAGCTTGTTCGCCGCGATGTGACACACCGTGCCCGCGCCCACCATGGTGCGCGAGCCGCCGGAGTGGTTGCCGACCATTTTCGGCGCACGCTCCGGGTCGCCTTGAATGATTTTGACGCGCTCGGCGGGGATGCCCAGTGCGTTGCCCACCACCATCGCGAACGAGGTGACATGCCCCTGGCCCTGCGATTGCGACACCGTGTGCACAATGATGTCGCCACTGGCACCGTCCACACTAATATCGATTTCATCGCGCGGATACTGGCCCGCGCCGGTGGGCTCGATCACGGTGGACATGCCGATGCCGCGTAGTTTTCCTTTTTTCGCACTCGCCGCTTTGCGCACGGCGAAGCCCGACCAGTCGGCGAGATTCAACGCCTTGGCCGACAAGCCCGGTAGATCGGCGATTTCAATGGTGTTGCCGGTCGCCGACTTGTACGGGTATTCGGTAAGCGGCACATAGTTGCGGCGGCGCAAATCCGCCGGATCCATTTTGAGTTCCATCGCCGCGGCATCGACCACACGCTCGATCGCATAGGCGATATCCGGCCGGCCCGCGCCGCGATACGCCGCCACCCAGCCGGTGTTGGTCAGCACCACCTTGAAATCCGCGTATAGCGCGGGAATTTTGTAGACGCCATTCAGACAACTTGTCGCGTTGCGTATGTGACCAGCCGGCCCGGTGGGCGAGAGATATGCGCCCTGATCGGTAATCCAGTCGACCCGCAGCGCGGTGAACCGCGCATCGTTATCCAGCGCCAGCGTACAGGTAATGAGATTGCCGCGGCCATGCGTGTCGGTCAAAAAACTTTCCGTGCGCGTGGACACCCACTTGATCGGGCGGTTGAGCGCCTTGGCGGCGATCATCATCGACACGTATTCCGGGTACACCGTGCTGCGCTGACCAAAGCCGCCGCCGATATCCTGAATCTCGACGCGGAATTTTTCTTCGGGCAGTTGGGTGTAAATGCCAAACTGCTTGCGCGTCATGTTCACGCCTTGCGAGGGCGTGTGCACCACGTAGCTATCGGTCTCGGACTTGTATTCGATCAACGCCGCGCGCGGCTCCATCGGGCTGGCGGTCACGCGCGTGCAATCGACGGTGAGCTTCACCACGTGCGCGGCATTGGCGATGGCCTGCATCGTCGCCGCTTCGTTGCCGCTTTCGGCTTCCATCGGGCAATTGCCGGGCACGTCGTCGTGCAGTTGCGGCGCGCCGGGTTTGAGGGCTTCTTCGGGGTCAACCACCGCGGGCAGGTCTTCGTAGACGACTTCGATCAACTCACACGCGTCTTGCGCGGCGAGATGAGACTCCGCCACCACCATCGCCACCGGGTCGCCGACAAAACACACTTTACCGATCGCGAGACACGGCCGCTGCGGCACATTGGGCTTCTTACCGCCCTTGCCGGTGGCCGGCAAAAAACTTGGCGCGCGCAAATAGCCGGCGGCTTGCGCATCTTCACCGGTGTAAATCGACACCACGCTTTTGGCGCGCTTGGCCGCATCGAGGTTCAACGACACGATGCGCGCGTGCGCACGATCCGCGCGCAAAAAACACGCGTGCAGTTGGTTGGGCTGATTCCAGTCGGAGGCGTATTTACCGGCGCCGGTAATAAGGCGAATGTCTTCAAAGCGCGACACCTTGGCGCCACCGACATTGAAGAGCTGATGATGTTCGTGAGTGTCCATCCGCGCCTCTTTAAAATTACCAATAAAATCAAATACTTACGTTAAAACCCGTTTAGGCGTTTGACGCAAAGGCTAAGGAAGATGCTGGGGTAACGCGAAACCGCTGAGCGGCGGATTGATTCAGATCGCCCTGAACCCCTCTCGCGCCCTTATTTTACCGTGAGAATTCGTAGTACTCACGCATAGCGGCATCGCGGCACCCGCGCGCTCATCCAGCATGTGGGAGCCGGGTCAATAACAACGCGCGCAATCGCAGTGCTTGCGGTATCGTTCGAGGCTCATTCCGGTGCAACCGGAAATTCACAATAAAAGCATGGCTTTGCCATCCTCCATCGACCAGACCACCGACGGCAAGCACACGCCTACGCGCGCACCTGCGCTCGCGCCGTTCACAGTGCGCAGTTTCCGTTTTCAATGGCCCGCCGATCTCGCTGCCTCGTGGGCATTCGAGATGGAAACCATCATCCTCGGCTGGTACGTGCTGGTCGAAACCCAATCGGTGTTGATGCTGACGCTGTTTGCCTCGCTGCAGCACGTGGGCACCTTGCTCGCGCCGATGTTCGGCGTGATGGGCGATCGCCTGGGCCAGCGCCGCGTGCTCACCGCCATGCGCATCACCTATTTCGCGCTTGCCACCACCCTGATGTCGCTGGCTTACGCCGGCGTGTTGACGCCGACCTATGTGCTGATCATCGCCGCCATCATGGGCTTGGTGCGGCCCTCCGACATCGGCACGCGCAACGCGCTGGTCGGCGCCACCATCCCCAATAATTTGCTGATGGGTGCGATGAGCATTCAGCGCACCACGCAGGATTCGGCCAAAGTGATCGGCGCGCTGACCGGCGCCGGCTTGGTCGCGGCGTTGGGCATTGCCCAGGCGTACACCGTGGTCGCGGGTTTTTACGCGGTCAGTGCGTTTCTCACCTCCAAAGGCGCGAATCCACAGCGCGCGCCGCGCCCCGCCGCGGCCGGGCGCGCGTCGCCGTTCGGCGATTTGCGCGCCGGCATGTCGTATGTGTGGAATACGCCGCTGCTGCTCGCCGCGATGCTGTTCGCGTTTTTGCTCAACACCAGCGCGTTCCCGATGATGCACAGCCTGATGCCGGTGATGGCCAAGCAGGTGTATCAGATCGATCAAACCGGCTTGAGTTACCTCGTTGCGGCGGGGGGCCTCGGCGCGCTGTTCGGTTCGGTGATCATGAGCCGCATCGGCCACCTGGTGCGCCCCGCGCGCATGACCATCATATTCAGCGCGGGCTGGTATTTCGGATTGATTTGTTTTGTGAACACGCCGTCGATGGCCATCGGCATTCCGTTCTTGATGCTCGCCGGGCTGTCGCAGGGTTTAAGCCAAATCGCCATGGCCACCATGCTGATCCGCGCCTGCGACCCGAAGTTTCGCGGACGCATCATGGGCATCCGCATGCTGATGATCTACGGCAACATCCCCGGCCTGCTGCTCGCGGGCTGGCTGATACCCCAGCTCACTTACCCGGTGATGGCGACGCTCTACGGCACGGTGGCCATGCTGCTGATTGCGCTGGTGGTGTGGCGCTGGCGAGCGGAGTTGTGGCGGCGCGATTCGACGGCGAATGCACGATAGGCGCGGCAGCTATGGCATAATATGCCAATCTAGACTTGGACCTAACGCAAGCTGCCATGCCCACAAAAAACGTAGTGCTAACGGATCACCAAACCAACCTCGTCGAACGCTTGGTCGCCTCCGGCCGCTACCAAAACGCGAGCGAAGTGCTGCGCGACGGGCTAAGGCTCATTGAAAACCGCGACGCCGAGGACAAGTTACGCCTCAAGGCATTGCGCGAGGCCGTGCGCGTGGGCGCAGCCGATATTGCCGCCGGACGGTTCCGCAGCTTCGAATCCACTAACAGCTTAAAACATCATCTCGCATCAATGGCTGACGACGCCATTACCGGTAAACGCTCCGCCAGCCGCGTGAAATAAATGGCGGCGAAACGCCGCTGGACCATTCGCCTCGGCGCTTCCGCTGAGGCTGATTTTCAAAACATCCTGCGTTGGACCGCGAGCCAGTTCGGGCCACGGCAAGCGCACGTTTACGCGCAAACATTGACCGCCGCAATCACGGCGCTCGGCGACGGCCCAACTGTGATCGGCGCCAAAGCCCGCGACGATATTGCCAAAGGACTATACACACTGCACGTCGTGCGCAACGGTCGCAAAGGCCGACACTTTGTGATGTTTCGAGTTGCACAAAGCAATGACGCCGATGTGATCGATGTCTTGCGCGTACTGCATGACGCGATGAATCTGCCGCGACATGTGCCGCCGTTAGCTGAACGCGAGTAACGATCTTCGTAAACCAGCCGTTCGAGTTTTCACGGGTATAGTCTCGCTGTAACCGCCCAATCATTCACACTCAACAGGAGCTCGACATGCCCCGCACCAAAACCATTTTAAGGATACGCTGATCAAGTAGGTAAAAGGTGCGCCCGAGGAAAGCGATGATGCCGATTAGGCGAAATGAATGCTGATTTCATCAGGCCGAAGG
>VGIF01000194.1 GCA_016868015.1 Betaproteobacteria bacterium | reverse complement strand
AAGCGCGGCGAGATCGTGCGCTTTAACGTGAAAAATTCCGGCAAGGTAATGCACGAAATGGTGATCGGCACCATGAAAGAGTTGAAGGAACACGCCGAGTTGATGAAAAAACATCCCAACATGGAACACGACGAACCGTACATGGCCCACGTCAGCCCCGGCAAAACGCAGCAGATAGTGTGGCAATTCACCAAGCCCGGCGAATTCTTTTACGGCTGCCTGCTGCCGGGGCATTTCGAGGCCGGCATGATCGGCAAGATCATCGTCAAATGAAGGATGCGTTTATGAACCAACGGCGTGACACCCTCAAACTGATTGTTGCAGGCCTTGCGGTCTGCGCTGGCACGAACGCCTACGCGGCCACTGCCGTGACGGCCTACTTCAGCCCCGACTGAGGCTGCTGCGGCGCGTGGATTAAACATTTCACCGCCAATGGCTTCCGTGTGAAGCCGGTGCATGTGAAAGAACCCGGTGTCGAACGGCGGCGCTTGGGCATGCCCGACGCGCTGGGCTCTTGCCACACCGCTATCGTCGAAGGCTATGTCATCGAAGGCCATGTGCCCGCGCGCGAAATTTGGCGCCTGCTCAAGGAGCGGCCCAAGGCGCTGGGGCTGGCGGTGCCCGCCATGCCACGCGGCTCGCCCGGCATGGAGGCAGATGTAACAGATGCTTACGAAGTACTCCTGGTCCACCCCGATAAACGTTATAGCACCTACGCCCGCTACGCCGGGACTCAACGCTGAAAAGGAGCAATCACCATGAAAAAAATCACACTTGCAGCCGCACTCGCCGCGGCATTGATCGTGCCGGCCTACGCCCAACAAAAAAACAACGACCACGCCGCGCATCATCCGGCGCAGGCGACAAACAACGCTGCGGCCATGGCCGACGGCGAAGTGCGGCGCATCGACAAAGACGCCAAAAAACTCACCCTGCGCCACGGCCCCATCAAAAGCCTCGACATGCCGCCGATGACCATGGTGTTTCAGGTCAAGGACGCGGCGTTGCTCGACCGCGTCAACATCGGCGACAAGGTGAAATTTAACGCCGAAAAAATCCCCGGCGGTTATGCGGTTACCGAGATCGAAGCGGTGAAGTAACGCCGCTTGGTGTGCATGGCACCCGCCGCCGAACATCGACCGGGTACCACGTTGATATAAATCAAGCCGTACCGCGCGCCGCGGGGCTAGTGTTGACCGACAGGTTAAAGCCATGCGCCTCGGTCACATCCATACCGCACCAGCCCATCCGGCGTCTGCCCGCGCGGCGGCGCGGCGCGATGCGCGGCTGCTGCGGCTAGTGGCGTTGGCAAGCCTGCTGCTGGGGTGGCTCGGGTTCTTGGCCGTCACCACCCTTCTACCCTGCTGCAAGCTCGCCACCGCGCAGGCGCAAGCGCCGGTGGCTACTGTAGCGCTCATTACCGCCGCGCACGCGCATGCCGGCCCGGTAGGCAGCGGCCATCACCACCAGCCCGCGGATAGCTGCGCCAGTCTGATGGAAGCGGCTCATGCGATGGTGGGTGCCGCCGCCGCCCCTTCGGGCTTTAACGCGAAATCCGTGCACGCGATCGATATTGCGCCACCCCGCTATCCCGCGCCGGGTGCGGCCCCTGCACTCACACTGCATCCGCCACTGCCCCCGCCGCGCGCCGCGCCGGCATTCCATCTGCGCACGTCGCGCATCCTGATTTGATCCGCTGAACGCGGGCGCCCCATCGCGCTCGCTTGCGCAGCGCCGTGCGCGGCGACGCCACGCGCGGTCATTCCGCTTTTCATTAACTTCACAAAGGAGATCACACCATGAAAGCCGCAATCACATTGCTACTGGCCGCGGCGCTTGGCGCCGGAAACGCACTCGCTCAAGGCGGCCCGCCCGCGGGCAAGCCCGGCATGGGGCCGGGGATGGGGATGGGCATGGGCATGATGGACGAAAAACACATGGCGCAGATGCAAGAGCATATGAAAACCATGCGGGCGCAGATGGAGCGCATACACAAGAGCACCGACCCCGCCGAGCGCCGCAAACTGATGCAGGAGCATATGCAGTCGATGCACGCAGGCATGGGCATGATGCGCGGCATGGGCGGCCCGATGATGGGTGGTAAGGGCATGGGCATGATGGGCGGCGACCCCAAGCATCATCAGCAAATGATGGAGCGGCGCATGGACATGATGCACATGATGATGGAACAGATGATGCAGCATCAGCAGCATAGTGCGCCGGCCAAGTGAGTTCGGCAGGGCGTTGACCGAAGCGATTGATGACACGCACACAACCGGAGGCATCATGCACGCACGCAAGATAATTATCGCGTTGGTTTGCCTCACGGCTTACATTGCCGTGGCCATCGCAACGAATACCGTTTTCGCCAAGGGCTACGTCTATTCCGCCGACGAAGGCGGCAATTCGGTCACGGTGATTGACCTTGCCACGAGCGGCACACGGCAAACGAAAATCTCCATCGCCCCGCACAATGCCCAGATATCAGGCGATGGCAAGTGGTTGTTCGCGGTGGGGCCAGCCGCCGGCGTGGACCATGCAAAGGGCCATGCCGCGGCTGCGCGCGGGCAACTGGTGATACTGGACAGCGAGACGCTTTCCTGCAAGAACCTGCGCGCAATCGAGCTTGGCCCGCACCCCGCGCATGTGATTGTCGATCGCGATGGCCGTTATGCCTGCGTGACCGATTCGGCGGAACACGTCGTGCAGGTCGTCGATATCGCCGCCGGCAAGGTCACTGCGCGGATTGCGGCCGGCGCCTTGCCGCACGGCCTGCGCATCAGCCCGGACGGACGCGAAATCTATACCGCGAATGTCAAGGATGGGACGGTGTCGGTCATCGATGTGGGCCAGGCAAAAAAAACCGCGCGTATCCCCGTGGGCAAAACGCCGGTGCAGGTCGGCTTCACGCCGGACGGCACGCGCGTTTATGTTTCACTGCGCGACGAAAACAGCGTCGCCGTCATCGACACCAAGACCCGCGCCAAGGTGACAACGATCAAGGTAGGCCCCCAGCCGATTCAGCTCTACGCAACACCGGACGGCAAACAGGTTTACGTTGCCAATCAAGGTAGCGCGCGCCGCCCCGGCAACACCGTTTCCGTGATCGACACGGGCAGCAACAGCGTGACGGCCACCATCGTGGTCGGGCGTGGCGCGCACGGCGTGGTCGCCAGTGACGAAGGCGCTTACATGTTTGTCAGCAATATTTACGACAACGGCGTGTCGGTGATCGAGGTCCACGCGCGCAAGGTCGTGCGCACGATCGGTGTGGGCAAGGAACCCAACGGCATCACTTACCGCCCGGCGCAATCGCGGCAATAGCGGGACAGCGCGGCGGCGTGCCATGCCTCTTGCACTCATGAAGCCGACGGCGTCAAGTATTGCGGCACGAGGCGCGCAATACACCTGCCCGATGCACCCGGAGATTCTGCGCGACGCGCCGGGCGATTGTCCGCTGTGCGGCATGGCGCTGGTGCCGGTCGCCGGTACCGCCACACCAGACGATCGCGAGCTGCGCGACCTCACGCGCCGGCTGTGGGTGGGCGCCATCTTGTCGATTCCGCTGGTGATGCTGGCCATGGCGCCGATGATCGGCATTCACGAGCCGTTCGGCCTCGCGCCGCGGCCACGCGGCTGGGTCGAATTCGTACTGGGCACGCCGGTGGTGCTGTGGGTGGGTTGGCCGATCCTGCGCAAGTTCTGGCTGTCGCTCGCCCATCGCGCGCTCAATATGTACTCGCTGATCGGCCTCGGCGTCGGGCTTGCGTACCTCTTCAGTCTGGCGGCGATTTTTATGCCCGATCTGTTTCCGCGGGAATTTCGAGAGCACGATGGCGCGGTCGGCACCTACTTCGAGGCGGCGGCGGTGATCGTCACGCTGGTCATACTGGGCGACGTGCTGCAACTGCGGGCCATGGGACAAACCGGCCAGGCCATACAGGAATTGCTGCGGCTCGCGCCCAATCTCGCCTGGCGACTACGAGAAGACGGCAGCGAAGAACAGGTCGCGCTGGAAGGGGTGTCCGCAGGCGACCGATTGCGCGTGAAACCCGGCGAGAAGATTCCCGTGGATGGCAGCGTGCTCGAGGGCGCCAGCCGCGTCGACGAATCCATGATCACCGGCGAACCCGTACCGGTGGCCAAAGCCGCCGGCGACCGGGTAACCGGCGCCACCATCAACGGCAGCGGCTCGTTCGTGATGCGCGCCGAGCGCGTCGGCGCGGACACGCTACTCGCGAGAATCGTGCACATGGTCGGGGAAGCCCAGCGCACGTGTGCGCCGATTCAGCGGCTCGCCGACGCGATCGCGGCGTGGTTCGTGCAAATCGTGGTGGCGATTGCGGCTGTGACGGCATTGGTGTGGTGGGGCTGGGGACCTGAGCCCAAACTCACTTACGCACTGCTTAATGCCATCGCGGTGCTGATCATCGCCTGCCCCTGTGCGGTGGGACTGGCGACACCGATTTCGATGACGGTGGCCATGGGTGAGGGCGCACGCGCCGGCATCCTGTTTCGCAACGCCGAAGCGATCGAGCGCATGCGCGATATCGACACCGTGATGGTGGACAAGACCGGCACGCTGACGCTGGGACGCCCAGCGCTGACCGACTTTGCCATCAGCGGCCTGCCGCAGAACGAAGCGCTGGCGCTGGTGGCGGGTGTCGAGCAACTGTCGGAGCACCCGATTGCCTTGGCCATCGTGCAAGGCGCCAAGGCGCGCGGTGTGGCGCCCCGCCCCGCCACGGCGTTCGAGGCGCACAACGGCCTGGGCGTGCAGGCGAGCGTCGATGGCAAGGCTTTGCGCGTCGGCAGTCGCAGCTATCTCGCGCAACACGGCATCGACGCGAGCTTCTGGGAACCACGCGCGGAAGTCTGGCGCGCGCAAGCGAAAACCGTAGTGTTTTTCGCGGTTGACGGCGCAGCGGTCGGCATCGCCGCCGTGGCCGACCCCATCAAAGACAGCACGCCCGCCGCGATTGCCGCGCTCAAACACGCGGGGGTGCGCGTCGTGATGCTCACCGGTGACTCGCGCCAGACGGCTCAGGCCGTCGCGCGTCAGCTCGGCATCGACGAAGCCCTGGCCGAAGTGCTGCCGCAGGACAAGGCGGGACATGTGAAGCGCCTGCAAGCGCAAGGCCGCAAGGTCGCGATGGCGGGCGATGGCATCAACGATGCGCTCGTGCTGGCGCAGGCCGATGTCGGCATCGCCATGGGCACAGGCACCGACGTTGCGATGCAAAGCGCGAACGTCACGCTGGTTAAAGGCGATCTGCGCGGCATCGCGCGCGCCGCGGCGTTGTCGCGAGCGACTATGCGCAACATCCGCCAGAACCTAGTGTTTGCCTTCGGCTACAACGCCTTGGGTATTCCCGTCGCCGCGGGTGTGTTGTATCCGGTTTTTGGGTTGCTGCTTTCCCCCATCTTCGCCGGTGCGGCGATGGCCTTAAGTTCGGTATCGGTCGTGACCAACGCGCTGCGGTTGCGCCGGACGCGGCTTGTTTGATTTCACAAAGGAGTTAAACCATGTATGCACCACACCCCGCAAATGAACAACCCCCATTTTGGAAACGCATCCACTGGCTCGTTTGGTGCCTGTTCGCCGCCGCCTTGGTGTTGTTGGTTGTCGATCATTGGGCGCACGTGCCGGGGGCACTCCCCTACCTTCTGCTACTCGCCTGCCCGCTCTTGCATCTGTTTGTGCACGGCAAGCATGGCCACGGCGGTCATCATAACCATCGCGACAAAAAACCTTGAAGGTTCTACCGACGCGTTACTGGCTGCGCAGCAAGCCGGCGCGCCGCGTTTGGCTTTAATTTTCAACCACGTCCGCTAAGCCACGGACAAATTAACGGAGACCACCATGAAATCATTTATTGCCCTTTCAACACTGATGCTTTTAGCCGGTACCGCAGGTAGTGTCATGGCGCAAAGCACTGAACCCGTCGTCAAACCCCTCGCCACCGCCGAAGACCCGACGCAAAAAACCATACTGGTGGGCCGCGCGCCCGCCGGCGGCATGGTCATCACCTTTGAACTGGAACCGGCCAAAACCATGTGGATGCCCATGGGCAAGCGCTGGATGAGCCACGCGCCGGGCAAGGACGAAGTGTTCCACGTGGAGGTCAAGCCGGTCGACCCGCGCTCGAAGACGCGCATCGCCTACGCCGATGTCGCGTTTGAAGCGGTGAATCGCGACAACAAGCGCACGGTGAAACTCTCGCTGCACCCGATGTGGGGCGGCAGTGGGTTGCACTATGCCGCCAACAGCGCGCTCGTGGGCGATGGCGTCTATCGCGCCACGATCACCGTCAACCCGCCCACCTTCTCGCGCGACATCAAGGACAAGGAATTATGGATGCAGCCCGCGCGCGCCGATTTTCACTTCAAGCTTGCCGGCGGCAAGCTGGTGGAGGTCTCGGAGCCGGCTCCGGACGCGCAAAAATAAACGTCGCGCCTGCGCCCGAGTTTGCGCCCGGATGCGGTGCGAGCAAGGCTGCGCTTAGCGCCGCGGCAAGCTAAGCGTGGCGGCAAGCCCGCCCTCAACGCGGTTTTCAAGGGTGACCTGCCCGCCGTGCAACAGCGCGACGCCGCGCGCGATCGCCAGCCCCAGGCCGGTGCCGCCGGTGTCGCGGCTGCGCGAGGCTTCGAGCCGGTAAAACGGCTCGAACACTTTTTCGAGTTCGTCCTTGGGGATGCCCGGCCCGTCGTCCTCGATGCGCAATGTAAGGCGCTGCGCGTCGTCTGCCACCACCACGCGCGCGCGTTGCCCGTACTTGACCGCGTTTTCAATCAGATTGCCGATGCAGCGTTTGAGCGCCTGCGCGCGGCCGCGATAAGGCGCCGCCGCGTGCCCGCTGATGTCGACCGCGCCCCCGGTTTCACGCACATCGGCCTGCAGACTTTCCAGCATCGCCATGATGTCCACCAGCTGCACCGGCTCGCTGGTTTCCATGCCGCGCAAAAAGTCGAGCGCGCCGCTCACCATCGACTCCATCTCCTGCAGGTCGGCGCTGAATTTGGCGCGCTGCTGCTCGTCCTCCAGCAGCTCCGCGCGCAGCCGCAAACGCGTGATCGGCGTCTTCAAATCGTGCGACATCGCCGCCAGCACTTGCGTGCGGCTGCGAATGTAACCGGCCAGGCGCGATTGCATGGTGTTAAAGGCGCGCGCCGCGCGCGCCACCTCCACCGGGCCGCTCTCGCGCATCGGTGGGCGGTTGATGTCACTGCCCAGCGCGTCGGCGGCATCCGCCAGGGTCTTCAACGGACGCGTCACCCAGCGCACCGCAATCCACGACACCAGCAGCACGGCGGTGAGCAATAGCGTAATGCTCAGCAGTAACCAGTACGGCCAGTTGGCGTTCGCCCGCGCAATGCTGGTATCGAAGGTGGCGAGCACGCCGTCGCGCAGTTTCACCTGCGCCACAAACGCGAAGCCGGCTTGCGGTGATCCGCCGCGCCCGCCCATCATCATGCGCGGCATGGACGCACGCTCCTCTTCGCCATGGTGCCAGCCATAACCGGACCCCTTGACCATGCCCGTGTAGGCAGGCACCGCGCCGCGGGTGACCTCCACCACGATGTCGCGCTCGTTGGCAAGATAACGCCGCAGCATGGCGCCAAACATCGCTGCGCGCATCGCCGCATCCGCATCGCCCGCGGATGCGGCCAGCGGCGGCCGATCGAGGCTTAGCCGCAGCGGCGGCGCACTCAGCACGCGTGCGATGGTGGCACGCTCGCCCGCGCTCATGGGGTCGATCAGATTCACGATATCCGCGATGCGCTGCGCCGAGTGCATGCCGCTCGCCTGCGCCAGCAGTTCACCGCGCTCGCGCATGTGCAGCGCAAAGCCCGCCAGTTGCGCAATCAGCAGCCCCGCGAACAACACCAGCACCAGGCGGCTAAACAGCGAGCGCGGCACGAGTTTCACGCCGGCGCGGCCTCGACATGCGCCGCCAGCACATAGCCCTGCCCGCGCACCGTTTTGATGAGCGTGGGTTCGCGCGCGCCCTCGCCCAGGCGCTGGCGCAGGCGGCTCACCTGCACGTCGATGGCGCGGTCATAGGCACCGGCCTCGCGTTCGAGCATGAGGTCTATCAGTTGATCTCGCGTCAGCACGCGGTTGGGATGCTCCAGAAAAATGCGCAGCAACCGAAATTCGGTGCCGCTTAACGCCACCACCACGCCCTGCGGCGAGGTGAGGTTGCGGGTGACGGTATCGAGCGCCCAGCCCGCGAAGCGGAACATCGCCGTCGCCTGTGCACGCAGGTTATCGGGCAGCGAGCGCGCGCGGCGCAGCACGCTTTTGATGCGCGCGACCAACTCGCGCGGGCTGTAGGGCTTGGGCATGTAATCGTCCGCGCCCATCTCCAGGCCGACGATGCGGTCGGTTTCCTCGCCGCGCGCGGTCAACATGATGATCGGCGTTTGCGAGCGCGCGCGCAGCTCGCGGCACAGGGTAAAACCGTCCTCGCCCGGCAGCATCACATCAAGCACGATCACGTCCGGGCGCGAGTTCTGCACCGCCGCGCGCATGCCCTTGCCATCGGCCACCGCGGTGACCCGATAGCCCTGCTTTTGCAGGTACTCCGAGAGCAGGCCGCGCAACTCGCGGTCGTCATCCACCACCAGAACGTGATCGGGCGTATCCATGCTTGCGTTATAGC
>VGIF01000193.1 GCA_016868015.1 Betaproteobacteria bacterium | reverse complement strand
AGATACATGCGCAGCATGCGTTCGATGCCGATCGGCGGGCGGCCCGCGCCTGTCTTCGGGTAATGCGGTTCGATCAACGCGCAGAACTCGCTCCACGGCACCAGCGTTTCCATGCGTGCCAGGAACGACGCCTTGCGCGTGGCGCGGCTGTGCTTTTCAAATCCGCTCACTGCTGCCAGCGTCATTTGTTTCATGTCTTGCCTCGTGGCTCGCGAATACGTCCTCCCAATCAGAACGTACCACTGGGATTCGCGTTTACAGAGCAATCGGGGACTTATTCAGCGCTTCCTTAATAAAATCAAATACCTATGAACTCCATCGAAAAAGCACACACACGCAGCGACGATCATTACTTCATGTACTTCCCCGGCAACTACCGCTGGTCGGCGGCGTTCATCAGCATGCTGGGCTGTTCGACGTGGGGCGGCGCCGATATCGGTGAAGTCGACCGCATCGGCCGTTTGTTGAAGGCCGCGCCTGAGCAAACCGACGACGCGTGGTTTGATGCGTGCGTGAAAATCGCCGATGAAACGCGCGATCACGCGCAACGTTACGACAAATCGGGCCACCGTTTTTCCGCCGCGCCGTTTTATTTGCGCGCCTGCAAGTATTACCAAATGGCGGAGCGTTTTCGCACGCCCAAGGACGCGCGCGCTTGAGTTCTACAAGCAAGGTGTCGATTGTTTTCACGCCTTCACCATGAAAACCGACATCCACATCGAAATCGTCGATGTGCCGTTTGTCGACGGCAGCTTGCCGGGTTATTTCGTGCACGCGCAAAACACCATCGGCCCCAAATCGCCGGCGGTGGTGTTTTTCGACGGCCTCGATGTCACCAAGGGATTGCTCTACATGCGCGGTGTGCCCGATCTCATCAAGCGCGGCATACACGTGCTGATCATGGATGGGCCGGGCACCGGCGAGGCGATACGCTTTCGCAATCATTTTCTGCGCCACGATTACGAAGTCGCCGGCTCGGCGTGCGTCGATTGGCTGGAAAAACGCAATGACGTGAATCCGAAAAAAATCGGCGTCGTCGCCAACAGCCTGGGCGGTTACTACGCGCCGCGCTGCGCCTCGATGGAGCCGCGCTTTGCCGCGTGCGTGGCGTGGGGCGCGATCTGGGATTATTACGCGACGTGGAAGCGCCGCATCGACGCCGCGTTCAACGCCGCGATGTCGGTGCCCGGCCACCATATCATGTGGATACTCGGCGTCGACTCGCTCGACGCGGCGCTGAAAAAACTCGAACCGTTTCGCCTGGACGGCGTGGTGCAAAAAATGCAATGCCCGTTTCTGGTGGCGCACGGCGCGGAGGATGAACAAGTGCCGCTCGCCGACGCGCAAGCGCTCTACAACGCCAGCGGCTCCAAGGATAAAACCCTGCGCGTGTTTACGCCGCAAGAAGGCGGCGCGCAGCATTGCATGCGCGACTACGCCGTGCTCGGCGTGGCGGAGATGTGGAACTGGTTTGAAGACAAGCTGGTGCGTGCCTGATTTTTATACGCGCCATGCCGCAAAACCATGGCCCACGTAAATCTCCGGCATGGCGCTGTAGTGGATCAACTCAAAGCCGCGTTCGCCGGCGGCGCCATGCGCGGTGAGCCAGTTGCGGATTTCGGCGGTGCCGTTACCCGCCGCTTCCAGCCGCTGCTCTAAAAATTCAAGCATCGCGGCGCGCGTGCCGCTTGCAAGCAGGCGCACGAATTCGCGATCAAACGCCTCGTCGATCGCGCCCATGGTCGCCTCGCCGATCGAATGACTGAGCCCGCCGCTGCCGAGCACGCCCACCCGCAACGCGCCGGGAAACGACCGCACCGCGCCCGCGATGCACGCGCCAAAATCCAAACAGCGTTGCGGCGCGGGAAACGGCGGCTCGACGGTGTTGATCACCACCGGCACAATCGCCGGCAGCGGATCGAGCGCGGCCTTCCACAACGGGATGCAAAACCCGTGATCGAGCTTGAGTTGATACGCCAGCGACGGCTCGAACCCGTGTGTGTGCGCATGCTCGACCAAATGTTGCGCGAGCGGCGCATGGCCCGCGACCTGCCTGTGCGGGAACGCGCCCAACCACGGCTCCGGCGGCCCGGCGTGGGTTTCCCCCACACCCACGCATATCGACGGCAGGTTATCCAGAAAAAAATTCACCCAGTGATCGGGCGAGACCACGATCAGCACATCCGGGCGCGCCGCTTTAATGCGTTTGCCGAGCCCGGCGAACGCGTCCGTCACGCGCTGACGGCTCTCTGGTGTCAAGCCCTCCCAGCCGCGCACGATCAACGGTGCGTGGCTGGCCGCGAAAACGCCTACCAGTTCAGCCATGGTTACCCCTGAGCCGAGCGCGCGCCGCGCGGGCCGCCGGCACGTATGCGTTTTAAAAATTCCGCCTCGCTCATGCCCGCCACCAGAAAATAAAACCGCAGCAAATACGGGTTGGTGAGTGGCGCGAGCGCCGCCACGTCATCGGCTTGAACCGCCGCGCGCAGCGCCGGTTTTAACGGATAACGATCGAGCACCGCGGCGCGGTTGGCGCGATATTCCGCGGCGGCCGCGGGTATTTGCAGATCGAAAAAAAGTTTGCTCAGCCAGTAATCGCGCATCGGGCAAGTTGCGAACGTTGGGGACGTGGGGAACGTGGGGAACGCGTGGAACGCAGGGGTAATCGAACGCCAAGCCTGAGTATTTCTCGATTATACTCAGCTGTGGCGGCAACATTCGCTCAAATAGTCGCCGCCATCAAACCCAAACCATTCACACGCGAGGAGAATTTCCAGTGAACGTTGATTACCGTTGTTTGACGGCGGCGTTGGCCGCCCTGCCGATGCTCGCGGCGGCGCCCGTTGCGGCGCAAGATTACCCCGCCAAAATCGTGCGCGTGATCGTGCCATTTCCCGCCGGCGGCTCGACCGATACGCTGGCGCGCATGATTACGCAAAGACTCTCCGAAAACTACGGGCAGAACTTCATCGTCGAAAACCGCCCGGGCGCCACCGGCACCATCGCCAGTGCACTGGTGGCAAAGAGCGCGCCCGACGGCCACACCTTGATCATGCACTCGACCAGCAGCTATACGGCAGGTTTCCTGTACAAAAAGCTGCCCTACGACGCAGCGCGCGCATTTACCCCGGTCATCCGCGGCTCGTTAAGCGGCCTGTTGCTGGTCGCCAACGCAAGTTTGCCGGCAAAAAACATCAAGGAACTCGTTGCGCTGGCGCGCCAGCGGCCGAACGATCTCACCTTCGGCACGGTGGGCAGCGGCAGCGCAGCGCACCTTGCCGCGGAAATGTTTAACCACGCAGCCGGCATCAAGACGATGGCGGTGCATTTCAAGGGCGCGGCGCCCGCGCTGATCGCATCCGCCTCAGGCGAAGTCGGCTTCACGGTGCTAAATATTCTCGACCCGCAACCGTTTGTAAAACAGGGGCGGCTACGGGCGTTGGCGGTCACCGGCACCAAACGCTCGGCGGCGGTTCCCGACGTGCCCACGCTGATTGAATCGGGCATCAACGTCGAAGCCAATCTTTGGTTGGGGAAATTCGCGCCCAGCACAACGCCGGCGGCGGTGATCAGCAAGCTCAATACCGACATCGGGCGTTTTTTGAACGAGCCGAAAACGAATCACTGGATCGTCAATAATCTGGGTGCGGAATTCGCGCCGCACACGCCGCAGCAGTTCGCCGAGTTTCTCGCCCGCGATACGGCGCTCTGGCACAAGGTTATCAAGGACATAAACCTGCAACTTGATTGAGACCGCGGCGCCGGCGTGCGCTTGGTTTTTCGGGGCAGATTGATTAGCCACTTTAGTTCCCTTCACATGTGAGAGACGCCCATGACCACCGCACACCCGGTCGCCGCCGAGCTGCCGCCCCACGGCTACACTATCACCAAGCCCGTGCCGGGCTCCGACGTCCCAGCCGATTACACTTTCGTGCTGACTCGCGACGAAATTTACGTGCCGATCGCGGTACGCAAACCCAGGGGTAATGGCCCTTTCCCCTGCATCACCATGGGCCGCGGTAACGGCCGTGGCGGCTTGCCGCTGGTGGAGCAAAAAGTCGCGCTCTACAGCACCCTGCAGGACAAAATGATCGCGCGCGGCTTTGTGGTGGTATATGTGAATTACCGCAACGAAATTCCATACCATTACGAGACGCGCAGCTTCGCGCAAAACATGGCGGATGACATCAGCGGCGAGGGCCGCACCTTGAAATCCGAGCCAAGTGTGGATTCGGATGATTTGCAATCGATCATCAAATACGTGCGCACATTGCCGTATGTGAAACCTGACAAAGTCGGCGCCATCGGCGTCTCCCACGGCGGCGAAACGATTTTAAAAGCCGCGGCGGAAATGGATTTTGCTTGTGGCGTGGCGATCGAAGGCGCGTCACACGAGTTCCTCACGGTAAACACCGGTCCCACCGCGCCGCGCATCGGCAGCGAGATTCAATACAACGACATCGAAGTCGTGCGCAAAAACGCCAACAAGGCGCGCGCGATGGAGCGCATCCGCCGCATCAACACACCGATCCTGCACATCGGCCGCGACCCGGATCATCTACAGGGCATTTTCAAACTCGCGCATGAGTGGATGGTGGAAGCAGGAAAAGATTCGCAATGGGCAAGCTTCGATCACCCCGCGCATGGTTACCCGTTTATCGAGCGCGGCGCGGATGGTTCGTATAACCCGAATCCCGCGCAGCAAGCGGCGTATGATTTGTTTATGCACTATTTTGAGCAGCGGTTGAAGTAACAGTCGTAGGGTGCGCACTGCGCACGCGGCAACCTACGCAACGCGTGCGCGATGCGCACCCTAGAAAGGGTCAATCCAAGTTAACTCAATAAGTAATTGATTTTAAACAATTTTTTGTAAAGGCAAAAATGAAAATCGCCGTCATCCACGACTACGCCGACGTCCTGCGCACCACCAAAGCCTACGCCAAGCTGCAAGGCCACGAGGTCAAGATTTACAACAACGCCTACACCGACCCCGCGCGTTTGGTGGAGGAAGTCAAAGGTTGCGATGCCTTGCTGCTCACGCAACAACGCGCGGTGGTCTCGCGCAAATCGCTCGAACAACTGCCGCAACTCAAATTCATCAGCCAAACCGGTCGCAACGTGAGCCACCTCGATGTCGCGGCGTGCACCGATCTCGGTATCGTGGTATCCGCCGGCGGGCACGATGGCAAGAGCCCGTACACCACTACCGGCGAACTGGCGTGGGCATTGATCCTCTCCTCGCTGCGCCACATCCCCTACGAAGTCGAACGCTTGAAGGGCGGCCACTGGCATTCCACCGTCGGCACGCGCTTGAACGGCCACACGCTCGGCATTTACGCGTTTGGCCACATCGGCAGCGGGGTTGCGCGCGTGGGCAAGGCGTTCGGCATGCGCGTGATTTGCTGGGGCCGCGACGGCTCCACCGCCCGCGCCAAAGCCGAGGGCTTTGAAATCGCCGCCAGCCGTGAAGCCTTCTTCGAGCAAAGCGACGTCATCAGCTTGCACATGCCCTCGAACAAGGAAACCAAAGGCATCATCACCGCCGGCGACCTCGCACGCATGAAGCCCACCGCGTTGCTGGTCAACACCAGCCGCGCGCCGATCATTGCCGAAGGCGCGCTGGTCGAAGCGCTCAAAAAAGGCCGCCCCGGTTTTGCCGCGGTCGATGTATATGAAGAAGAGCCGATCACCGGCGCCAACCACCCGCTGATCGGCATGAAAAACTGCCTGTGTGCGCCGCACTTGGGTTATGCCGAGCGTGACAGCTACGAAAGCATTTACGCCGGCGGGGTGGAACAACTGTTAGCGTATGCTGCGGGGAAGCCGATTAATGTGTTGAATCCGGAAGCCGCAGGAAAGAAGTAACCTGGTCGAATACCACGGGTGTCGTTCCCGCGCAGGCGGGAACCCATAATGCATCGGCATATGGCACAGTGTTATGGATCCCCGCCTGCGCGGGGAGGCGTTTGTAGGATGGGTAGAGCGCAGCGTAACCCATCAGCTACGCTCAAAGGGTGAAGGCGGAAGGATGAAAACAACCTGACCACGGTATGCCGTTGTTGGATTTCATCCTTCCGCCTTCATCCTTTTTTTGAATGTGATGGGTTGCGCTGCGCGCCACCGATCCTACGGCAACTGGTGCAGATAATCCCATCGCGCCTCCGCGCGCGCCAATATCGCATCCATATCCTCCGCCAGCACCCAGCGCGCCGCGATCAACCGCTGCGCCGCCGCGCGCACCGCATCGAGGTACGCCCCGCGCGAGGCATAACGCTCGGCGATCGACGGCCGCGGGTCGCCATGTTTTTCACGCTCGGCACGCGTGCGCGGGAACACCAGGGTCGAGCCGCGCATTTGCATTAAATCCTGCGCCGCGCCCTGATCGGGATGACGCGGGTTCCAGCCGGTTAACGTCGCCAGGGGTGCGGCGATCTCCACCGGAATCACGCCCGCGACTTCGTTGCCGTCGGCGTTCACCGCCGACACGTAGGCTTGCAATTTCGCGCCCACTTTCGCCGGATACACCGCGATGCCTTTGTCGATGTCGGGGCCGAAGTCGAGCAGCGAGGGCCGCACTACGCGCCCCGGGAAAGTCGCACCAGGAATTTTTTTGTAGTAATCGCCCAACGACTCCGCCATCACCGCCGTGCCATCGGCCACGCGCGGGTACGCGCTCGGCGGCGGCTCGGCGCCTTTTTTCACCCACGCATCGAGATTCACCGCCGCCCCGCGCAGCAGTGGCGCGTAGTCGACGATATTGAACACGTGCTTGCCGCGCGCGCCGGTGTTGGCATCGGTCGGCGGCGGCGGGATGGTGCTCGGCGTGTGCTGGGTGCAGGCAAACAAATAGTTGCGCACGAAGGGCGCGGGCTCGGCATCCTTGACGCCGGCGTCATCGGTGTGCGTGAGCGAAGCATCGCCGCGCCAGTATTCGGCAGAAGTGTTAGTCGCAAAAATTTTCGGCATCTTGCCGCGCTTCACCAGGCCGGCGAACAAGCCCGCGTCATTAAACGGCGGCAACACGCCTACTGTGCCATGCGAATTCAGTGAGGGCTGCCCCAGGCGCAAATTGAATTCGCCGCGCCGCCCGCCCGCCACATGCGGCCACACCGCGTCGTAGACCATGCGCCCTTGTTCGTCTTGTTCGAGGCCGCGATACAGAATCTCGCGCAAAAAGCGACCGCTTTGCGACACGCCGAATAACGTTGCATGGGTGAGCCCGCCGGCGCAGGGGTTACCCTCCGCAGTGGCGCCCCAGCGCAAAAACGCGCCCATGTCACGCACCGCGAGAAAACCCAGGCCCGTGAGCAGCGGGTTCGCCGAGCGATACACCACGTCGTAAATCACGCCGGGGCGAAAACCGCCATCAATCGTGATATGCCCCGCATCGACAAAACGCCACGCCGAGCGCGGCACAGGTTTCACCTCCGCGCCACCATGTTCGCGCGCGCTCATCCACGCTTCGCTGTCGTTTAGGTCGAGCGCGGGATGGGGAATGTGATAACGGTCGGCTAACGGCAACGATTCCGATGGCTCGTTAGGCCGCATGCGGCAACGCACAACACCCGCTGCACCATCCGCGCGCGGCACATCGAGCACCATCAAACCATCCTGTCGCGGCACATCGACCTGCCAACCCACCCACGCCACGGTGTAACCCTGGCGCAGCAAAAAGCCGTTGCCGAAATCTTTGGCCGTCGTTGGATCGGGCACGCGCGGCGTGGAGTTAAACATTTCGATCGCCACCTTGCGTCCGCGATTGGGCACATCGACAAACAACGTGCCGTTGCCCTTTTTCATGTCGACGGGTTTTAACACATAAAAATCGCCGGAAAATTCGACCAGCCCCTGCGCATTGCGCGGCGCGAGCCCGATGTCGGTGACGCGCTGATTGATCGCGTGCGTGGGATCGACGGCGAAGTGCAGCGTGCCGGAAATTTTTTCGTAGGCACCGGCGTCGCCGAAGGGTTTGCCTTCGAGGACGGTGGTGCGGGTGTGGATGTCGAGTTTGGTGACCATGAGTGATACTCCTTGGTAACAGTTCCGTCGTTCTGACGAAGGCCAGAACCCAGGTTGAAAATATCCGCCGCTCCGTTGGAGCGTCGCCGATTACGACCTGGATTCCGGCCTACGCCGGAATGACGGGGGGTAGTAGGGAACGACCGGAGAGAATTGTAAACCTCTACCGCCACGCCGCGCGCGACGCTGCAGCAACTCAACCGCGAAGTGGGCCGCATCCTCGAATTGAAAGACGTGCGCGAGCGTTTGCACAACATGGGGTTTCATATCGCGCACACTACGCCGGAGGAAACGGATCGCTTGCTGCGCGTGGATATTCAGTCGTTTACTCGGCAAGTACAAGCGTTGGGATTAAGTGGGAAGTAACCGCACGCGAAGTTCGACAGCTTCTTAACCGCGAAAACGCGGAGCACGCGAAAATTTTTGCTTTGCTTATCTTCGTGTGTTCGGTGTGTTGCGTGATTTCGGGGTTGATGTTGGGCTTCGTGATTCAGCCCAACCTAACACGCTGAAGCTTGATCAATATCGCTCGCGGACATTACTGAATTTTCACCCCAGCCACCTTAATCACCTTAGCCCACTTCTCCGTCTCCATCGTATGCAGCGCCCAAAATTCCGCTGGGCTGCCGGCAATTGAAGTGCCGCCCAAATCCGCCAA
>VGIF01000192.1 GCA_016868015.1 Betaproteobacteria bacterium | reverse complement strand
AAACCGACAAAATCGTTCCCGCCACGGTGGTGCGCGTGAACGCGATGGTCACCCGCATCACCGCACCGAATCCGGGCATGATGACCGGGCCCGGCACCAACAGCTACCTCATCGGGGATGCCAACGGCGGCGGCGATCTGGCGTTGATCGACCCCGGCCCCGAAATCGACCCGCACATCCAACTGCTGATCGATAACGCTGGCGGCCGCCTGCGCTGGATATTGTGCACCCACACTCATCAGGATCACTCGCCTGCCTCGCGCGGCGTCAAGGCCGCCACCCGTGCCAGTATTCACGGCCACGGCCAGGTGCCCGACGATGGCCGCCAGGACACCTTGTTCCAGCCCGACCGCGCGTTGGCGAATGACGACATCGTCGATTGCGGCAACTTTAAGCTGCGCGCGATCCACACGCCGGGGCACGCATCGAACCATTTGTGTTATTTGCTCGAAGGCAGCGGCTTGTTGTTTACCGGGGACCATGTGATGCAAGGCTCCACCGTGGTGATCTCGCCGCCCGATGGCGATATGCACGCGTATTTCGCTTCGCTTGACAAACTCGCCGACTATGATGTTAAAGCCTTCGCCCCCGGGCACGGCCATGTCATCCACACCCCGCGCGAGGAGGTGCAAAAGCTCATCGCGCATCGCTTAAAACGCGAGCAATTGGTGGTCGATGCGTTGAAACAGGCAAAGGCCGCCACCCTCGACGAACTGGTGCCGGTGGTCTACAGCGACGTGTCGCCCAAGCTGCATGTCCCCGCGCGGGGCTCGTTGCACGCGCATCTGCTCAAGCTGCAAAAAGATGGGCGCGCGGTGCACGGCGAGGAAAAGTGGCGCATGGTTTGAACGGTTTGAGCGTTCGGCGCCGGCGATGCCGTAACGATCACGCGCATGCACCAGCCGCACCTGGGCCTGCTCATTGCAACAAGCCGCAACCAGCCAGAGACACTCTTCAATGATCCGCAACGAACCCTACTGGTGGCAAGCGGCGCCGCTGCAGATGCTGCCGCGGCAGACGGTTGCCGCGCAATCGGATGTCGTCATCGTCGGCGCCGGCTACACCGGCCTCTCGGCGGGGCTCACGCTCGCGCGCGCGGGGCGCAGCGTGCAGATTTTCGACCGCATGAAGCCTGGCGAAGGCGCGTCGACCCGCAACGGCGGCATTGCCAGCGGAAATCTGCGCCCCGGCCATGCACAGCTTGCAAAAAAATTCGGGCTCGAGCGCGCCGAGCAGCTGCTCATCGAGGGCAAGCTCGCGCGCGAGGATCTGGCGCAGTTCATCGCGGCCGAGGGCATCGATTGCGATTTCGCGCTCACCGGCCGCTTTACCGGCGCATCGACCGCCGCGGACTATGAGACGCTGGCACGCGAATCCGAGCTACTGCGTCAATCGCTCGGTATCGAGGCATTTGCAGTGCCCAAAGCGGAGCAACACAGCTACCTTGGCACGGACTTCTACCAGGGCGGCATGGTGCGCATGGATATCGGCGGGCTGCACCCGGCAAAGTTTCACGCCGGCATGCTCGCGCGCACACTGGCCGCCGGCGCGCAAATTCATGGCGAAACCGCCGTGACCGCGGTGCACCGGGACGGCGACGGTTATCAAGTGACAACCGCGCGCGGCGTGGTCAAGGCGCGCCACGTCATACTCGGCACCAACGGCTATACCGATAAAGTCGATCCCTGGCTGCGGCGGCGCATGGTGCCGGTGCGCAGCCGCATCATCGCGACCGCGCCGCTGCCGGGCGAGCTCATGCAAGTGCTGATGCCCAAGCGCTACATGCTCTCCGAGACGCGCAAGCTGCACTATTACTATCGGCCCTCGCCGGATGGTCAGCGCATCCTGTTCGGCGGCCGCGACGGCACCATCGCGGGCGATCCGAGCTGGCCCAGCGCAAGCCTGCGCCGCGCGCTGATCGACATTTTCCCGCAGATCGATGCGGTCGAAATCACGCATAGCTGGTTCGGCCACGTGGCGATGAACCGCGACATGATTCCGCGCATTTTCACCCGCTCGGGCGTGCGTTATGCCGCGGGCTATTGCGGCTCCGGCGTGGTATGGGCGCGTTGGGCGGGGCAGAAGGCGGCGCTGCAAGTGCTGGGCGAGGACGCCGGCCGCTCCGCGCTCGACCTGCGGCCGCCGCCGGCCGTGCCGTTTTACACCGGCACGCCGTATTTCATGCCCGCGGTTTTCGCATGGCTGTCGCTGCAAGACCGCATGAATCACCCGCGGCGACTACATCGCGCCGGCTAGCCGCCGGGCGGCCTGATGCCGGGTACGCTTTTTTCACCCTCGTGCGCCCATAACTTCGGATCGTCCTCGATCATGATGCGGTAGAGGTAGCGGAGCTCTTTCATGTCGTAGTCGCCATTGGCCTGGTGCATGACGCTGCGGTCGTCCCAGATCACCAGGTCGCCGTTGAGCCATTTGTGGCGGTATTCGAATTGGGATTGCGTGGTGCCGCCATAACCTGGCTGCGTCACCGCATGCAAAGCGGTGGCGCGCGGCAGGCACTTGTATCGTTAAACAGACGCTTAATACCGGCTCATCTGTTCCACTGTCGCGCGGTCGCGCGCGATGAGGCTGCCGATGCGCTGGTAATCCTGCAGGCTGATGCCTTCGCCGGCGAGCTCGTTGCGCAGCGCGATCAGGCGCGAATCCATCGCGGCGAAGCGTTGCGCTTCGCCTTGGCTGATGCGGCCGCGGCGGCGCGCATCGTCGTAGGATGCATACACTTTCTGATGCGCGCGGGGATTGTCGGCGCGCCGCGGTCTGAGTGGCGGTTTCTTGAAAAAATTAGTCAAATCAAATTCTTGGAAATTGTGTGTATTTGTAATAAAGGAATATGCGCCGATGCGCCTGTGCGCATAGGCGCAGGTACGCATGTGCAGTGCACAACCCGTGCGGGCATCAGCGTGATTCTCGTTTACGTACTGGCTTTCTGTTCAGTGCCGGCAAGCGACGCGCACCGCAGAAAACGCGACGCCGGTCATGGATGATTATCGCCAGATGTTCATTGATTGAACTTTTTTGCGCAGAGCGGCTGGCGGCGCTGTTTGCGTACTCGTACGCATAAAGAGATTACTCAATAATTTTCGTTGACGTGCCGCATATTTCGTTAAATTTTAGGTAAACTTCCTTAGCTTGGTGGGTTAGGGAGGCAGCTGATCGCCAAGTGTTCGAAGCGCGTGTCCAACCTTTCCGAATAGAGAGAAGACCAAATGGCGGACCGAATTATCTTTGTTTGTATCCTGGTGCTGGCCGGTGTTTATTTTTGGGCCACTTCGCATATTGCCACTTTGGAAATCGGCGATCCGTTAGGTCCCAAGGCATTTCCGCGGCTCCTGGGTGTTGGTTTGTTGATCACCGCGGCCATGTTGTTGGGCGAAATGATTCGCGACCGCAAGACGGTCAAGCAACCAGCGGCGCCCGCGGCCGCGGACACAGGCAATCCCGCGGTGGTGGTGATGGCGGTCGTTATCACGCTGATTTTTTTCCTGGCGTTCGAAACGCTCGGCTATCTGCTATCGGTCTCGATTTATCTTTTGGTGATGACAAACATTTTCAATAAAAAGGGCCGCTGGCTGGTCAACTCGCTCACCGCCGTGATCTATGGCGTCGGCAGCTATTACGCGTTCACCCAGCTGCTCGGTGTGAACCTGCCCGCCGGCATTTTGCCGTTCTAGGAGAAAACCATGGATGCATCAACCTTCCAGCATATCCTGAACGGCTTTACCGTTGCGATTCAGCCGATCAATCTGTGGTACACGTTTGTCGGCGTGTTTCTGGGCACCATCGTCGGCGTGCTGCCGGGCATCGGGCCTTCGGCGAGTATCGCGCTGCTCATTCCGATCACCTTCGGCATGAATCCGACTTCCGCGCTGATCATGATGTGCGGCATCTACTACGGCACCAAGTACGGCGGCTCGACCACGGCGATTCTAATACGCACGCCGGGCGAGGCGGCCTCGGTGATGACCTCGATAGACGGCTACGAGATGGCGAAGAAGGGGCGCGCCGGGGCGGCGCTCGCGGTATCGGCGATAGGGTCGTTTATCGCGGGCACGCTGGGGGTGATCGGCCTTACCATCTTTGCCGTGCCGCTGGCCTCGATGGCATTGAAGTTCGGCCCCGCCGAATATTTCACGCTGATGCTGTTTGCGATGACGGCGGTGTCCACGCTCACCGGCAAATCCGCGGCCAAGGGCATGCTCGCGACACTCCTCGGACTGATGATCGCCACCATCGGCATCGATTTGCAAAGTGGGCAGGCGCGCTACACCATGGGCATTCCCGAGTTTCAGGATGGCGTCGGCTTTGTGGTGGTGGTGGTGGGGCTATTTGCCGTGGCCGAAGTGCTGCGCGGACTGGAGTCGGTGTTCAAAGGCACCGCGCCCGACGCGATGAAGATCTCCGGTAAGCTGTGGCTGACCAAGCAGGAGTGGCTGCGATCGATCGGGCCGATCTGGCGCGGCGGCGTTATCGGCTTCATCATCGGCGTGCTGCCGGGCGCGGGCGGCACCATTGCTTCGATCATGTCCTACACCACCGAGAAGCGCCTGTCCAAAATGCCCGACGAATTCGGCAAGGGCTCGATCGAAGGCGTGGCGGGCCCCGAGGCGGCCAACAACTCCGACACCGCGGGCGCGATGGTGCCGCTGTTGACGCTGGGCATTCCCGGCGGCGGCGCCACCGCGGTGCTGATGGGTGCGTTCATCATGTATGGCATACAGCCCGGGCCGATGCTGTTCCAGAACCGGCCGGATTTGGTGTGGGGCCTGATCAACTCGATGTACATCGGCAACATCATGCTGCTGATCTTGAATCTGCCGCTGATCGGACTCTTCGTGCGCCTGCTCTACATACCGCCAGGCATCTTGTATCCGCTGATCATCTCGATATCGTTGATCGGCGCCTACGGCATTAACGGCAGCCCGACGGACTTGTATTTGATTTTGTTCTTCGGCGTGGTGGGTTATGTCTTTGATAAGGTCGATATCCCGGTGGCGCCGCTGGTGTTATCCTTGGTGCTGGGGGGCATGATGGAGCAGTCGTTCCGCCAGGCGATGACCATCTCCGGCGGCAATCTGCAGATTTTCTTCGGCAGCGCGATCACCATGACCTTGGTGATCATGTCGGTGATCTCGATCCTGATACCGTTCATCTTGCCCAAACTCAAGCAATACAAGGAAGAAGGCAAGGACGAGTAATCGTCTGTTCGGTCTATGCAATACATCACGTGGATCCCCGGTGACGGCATCGGCCCGGAAGTCACCGGGGCGGCTTGCGAGATCGTGCGCGCCAGCGGCGCGGCGGTTCAATTCGAGCGCATCGAAGCCGGGCTGACGCAAGGCGAGCGTACCGGCACGCCGCTGCCGGCGGCGGTGTTCGAGTCGATCGCGCGCAATAAAATCGTCATCAAGGGGCCCACGGCAACGCCCTTTGGCGGCGATTTTCGCGTGCGCATCGAGCGCAAAACCGAGCAAGGGGTGATCGAGGCGCGCTCGCATCCGAGCGTGGCCATTGCGCTGCGCAAAGAGCTCGGTCTGTTCGTGAACGTGCGCCCGGTGCGCAACTACCCCTCGGTTCAGTCGCGTTATCAAGGTGTCGATATCGTGATTTTTCGCGAGAACAGCGAAGACCTCTACACCGGCATGGAGCGCATGATTGACGAAGGTACCGCCGAGGCGATCAAGATTATTTCGTTTCGCGCCACCGAGCGCGTCGCCAAATTCGCGCTCGATTATCTGCGGCGCTTGAAGCGCAAAAAGCTCACGGTGGTGCACAAGGCCAACGTCATGAAAATGACCGACGGCCTGTTCCTGAAAACCGCGCAGGAAACGGCCAGGGCGTATCAAGACATCACGCTGGATCAGCGCGTGGTGGATGCGCTGTGCATGGAACTGGTGATGAAGCCGGAAACCTTCGACGGCTTGTTACTGCCGAATTTATACGGCGACATCGTGTCCGACCTCGCCGCGGGGCTGGTCGGCGGCCTGGGTGTGGCGCCGGGCGCGAACTTCGGCCCCGATTGCGCGATGTTCGAAGCGGTACACGGTTCCGCGCCCGACATCGCCGACAAGGATATCGCCAATCCGATGGCGGCGATTTTATCGGCGGTGATGATGTTGCGTTACATCGGGCAGCCAACCAGCGCCGATCGCATCGAAAAAGCGCTCACCCAAGTGCTGCAGGAAAAGCGCGATATCACGCGCGACCTCGGCGGTGAGGCCGGCACCCGGCGCATGACGCAGGCGATCATCGCCAAGCTGGCCTAGCGCGGTCGCGCCGCTGCCGTGCCTTAGGTAAGTTGTTGATTTTATTAATATTTTATAAGCATTTGATTTTATTGAGTTTTTTCTTGAGTCTCAGTCAAGCTTGATGCCGGCCGCCTTGGCCACGCGCGTCCACTTCGCCAGCTCCGTTTTCACTTGCGCGGCGTTTTGTTCCACCGTGCCGCCCAGCACATCGGCACCCACTGCCGCAAAGCGCTCGCGCGTGGCGCTCATCCCCAGCGTTTTATTGGCGGCGGTGTTAAGTCTAGCGATGATTTCGCGCGGGATGCCAGCCGGGCCCATTAACGCGGTAAAGGTGCCGGCATCGCTATTTTTGACGCCGGACTCCGCCATCGTCGGCACCTCGGGGATCGCGACGTTGCGTTTGTCGCTGGCGACGGCGAGTGCGCGCAGTTTGCCGCCTTTGATGTGCGCGGCGGACGCCGACAGTTGATCGAACAGCATGTCGACCTGGCCGCCCATCAGATCGATCAGCGCCGGGCCGGCGCCCTTGTACGGCACGTGCAGGAATTTGCTGCCCGTTTCCAATTGAAACAGTTCGCCGGCGAGTTGATTGGTGGTACCGGCGCCGGGCGAGGCCATGGTCATCTTGCCGGGGCGCGTGCGCGCCAGCGCGATAAAGTCCTTGAGCGTCCTGGCGGGCACGCTCGGCCCCACCACGAGTACGATCGGCACGTAGGAGAGCAGGGCGATGGACGAAAAATCCTTCAACGGGTCATACGGCATTTTGCTGTAGAGCGATGGCGCCACGGTCAGAACGCCGCTCGAACCCACCACCAGGGTGTAGCCGTCGGGTACCGATTTGGCCACCAGCTCGGTGCCGATCAGGCCGCCGGCGCCGGCGCGATTGTCGACCACGATTTGCTGGCCCAGCGTTTCAGTCAGCCCCGGCGCGATGGCGCGCGCGGTGATATCGATATTGCCGCCGGGCGCGAATGGCACGACCAGGCGTATCGGGCGCGTGGGATATGGGGCTTGCGCAAACGCGGTGCAGGTGAAAATCGCGGCGGCTGCCGCAGCCGGGGTTATGACGAATCGCATCACGGCGGATCTCCTTAAAGTTGGGGCATGGTAGTCAATCGGCGCTGGCCGCGCAAATCGCCCGTATAATCGAACGTTCTTTCCACTCTGATGATTAAACAAAACGCATCATGCTGCCCTCGAAACGCCTGGACTATTCCGCCATCATCGACCGCCCCGCCTTGAAATTGCCCGGCAATGCGCGCGTGGTGGTGTGGCCCATCATCAATGTCGAGGTGTGGGATATACATCGGCCGATGCCGCGGCAGGTGTTGCCGCCGCCCACGCACGTTAACCGGCTGCCGGATTTCGCACATTGGGCGTGGCACGAATACGGCATGCGCGTGGGCTTTTGGCGCATGAAAAAAGTGCTGGATGAACTCGATATCAAAGCCTCGCTCTTCACCAATGCGCGGGTGTGCAGCGATTACGCGCGCGTGGCCGAAGAGTCGTTAAAAGCGGGCTGGGAATTTGTCGGCCATTCCTACGACCAGCAACCCACGCACGTGGAAAAAGACCAGCGCGCGATGATCCAGCGCACGGTGAAGGCGATTAAAGCGTTCACCGGCAAGGCGCCGGCGGGCTGGTTGTCACCGGGCTTGACCGAAACGTATTACACGCCGGATTACCTCGCCGAAGCGGGCATTCAGTACATCGCTGATTGGATCATCGACGACGAGCCGTGCGAGATCAACACAAACTATGGCAATGTGGTGGCGATGCCTTATAACGTCGAGATCAACGATATTCCGATGATGATGGTGCAGCACCACGAAAGCAGCCAGTGGGTGCAGCGCGCGATGGATCAATTCGATCAACTCTACGAAGAGGGTAAAACGCGCGCGAAAATCATGGCCATCGGCGTGCACCCCTACATCAGTGGGGTGGCGCATCGCATCAAGTATTTCGAGACCGTGCTAAAAACGCTGCGCAAAAAGCCCGGCGTGCTGTTTTGGACCGGCGAGCAGATACTGAACTGGTATCGCAAACAGGCGAAATCGATGAAATAACGTAAGTATCTGATTTTATTGATTATTTTATGTTTGCTCTGTACCGACGGCGTATGGGGTGCCAAGCGCTGCACGTGCGGCGTTAAGCGGGGACATTCAATCGGCGACACGCGACACTTACGGCTTCATTTAGGGAAAGGCCGTCGCGCACGCCGGCAGCATGCTCGTCGAGATCCTGCCGCACCATCGGCGGCCAACAAAAAGGGCAGGTGGAATATCCACCTGCCCAAAACCTTCGAAGGCGATTGGAACTGAAACTAATCTAGACCTTGCGGCGGCGCGCCCAGCCCAAGCCGAGCAGCCCCAAACCGAGCAGGGCTGACCTGCGCTTAAAAACTGATCCAGTATGAGTGAGAGAAACTGAGTGTTTTTATCATTCGAAAGGATTAAGTTATGCCAAAAGGTGTTCGATTAAAG
>VGIF01000191.1 GCA_016868015.1 Betaproteobacteria bacterium | reverse complement strand
GAAGGCTACTGGCACCTCGCCCCATTTTTTATCCGGTGCAGCAACTACCGCGGCTTCCAGCACGGCGGGGTGGGCCGACAGGGTGCGCTCGACTTCCACCGAGGCGATATTTTCACCGCCGCAGATGATGATGTCCTTGGCGCGGTCCTTGATTTCGATGTAGCCGTCGGTGTGCATCACGGCAAGGTCGCCGGTACGAAACCAGCCGTCGGGCGCGGCTTTGAGCGTCGCCTCGTCGTCGCGGTAGTAGCCCAGCATCACGTTGTTGCCGCGTAGCGTGATTTCGCCGAGCGTCTGGCCGTCGCGCGGTACGTCTTTGCCCTCGCTGTCGACCACGCGCAGCAATTGCGCAATCACATTACCCACGCCTTGACGCGCCTTGATTTGCGCCTGCTGGTCGGCGGGCCACGCGTTCCAGTCTTTGCGCCATTCGCACAGCACCGCCGGGCCGAAGGTTTCGGTGAGGCCGTAAAGATGCGTCATGTTGATGTTTAGCTCGGCCATGCGCGCGAGCAACGCCGGCGTGGGCGGCGCGCCGCCGGTGGCGATGTTGACGGTGCGCGGCAGCGGTTGCGCATCTTGGTGCCACGCCATCATGATCAGCACAGTGGGTGCTGCGCACAACTGCGTGACGCCGGAATCGCGAAGGTGATGCCAGATCGCGCCCGCGTCGAGCTTGCGCAAACACAAATGCGTGCCGCCCGCCGCGGTGACCGCCCAGGTGAAACACCAGCCGTTGCAATGAAACATCGGCAGCGTCCACAAATACACGCTCGCCTCGTGCAGATGCGTGTGCATCGCCATCGCCAGCGCTTGCAAGTAGGCGCCGCGGTGGTGATACATCACGCCCTTGGGTTTGCCGGTGGTGCCGCTGGTGTAGTTGATGGACAGCAGCCCGCGTTCGTCGGCAACGGGTTCGAGGTGCGGCGTGGCGTCGGCGAGAAATTGTTCGTATTCGTCGGCGCCTCCAGCACGTATCAATTTCAGCGGGTGCTTGATCGCATTGGCAATCGCGCGCGCCGTGTCCTCGAATTCAACATCGTAGATTAAAACCTTGGCGTCGCTGTGTTCGATGATGTAAGTGAGGTCCGCGGCGGTCAGCCGCATGTTCAACGCCACCAGCACGGCACCGGCAAACGGTAGGCCGTAATGCGATTCGAGCAACACATGCGAGTTGGGGGCGAGCACGGCCACGCGTTCGCCCGCTTGTATGCCCGCCGCGCGCAACGCGCCCGCGAGCCGCGTGCAGCGATCGAAAAGTTGCGCGTAGCTCCAGCGTTGTTCGCCGTCGATCACCGCGATTTTGTCGGCGAACACTTGCGCCGAGCGGCGCAAAAACGCGGTCGGCGTGAGGTTTTCGAAGGCTATCGCGGGAATTTTCATAAGTGTTTGATTTTAAACATTATTGTTATTGGGGCATGGTGCGAGATGACACCCCTGTGAGCGCTCGGCGGGCCGTGCCGTAGTCACGCCGTTGAACATTATAATCAGTCCTTATGTTGCGCCTGCATCTCGTTTTGGCCGATGCGCGAGCCGCTCGCAAGCAGCGCAAGCGCGGGCGCCCGCCTTCCGTGCGCTGACTCGCCGGCGCGTGTCGCTGCTCCGCAAATTTAAACAAACACTGTCATTGGTTCACGCCGCATAGGCGCGGCGCGTTATTTTTGGAGAAAGCATGAGTATCACCCGTAGAACTGTCTTGCGAACCGGCGCGGTTGCCGCCATCACCGCGGCCGCATCACTGAATGCGCAACCGTTGATCATGAAGTCATCTTCCGAGCTGATTCCGCGCTCGGGTAAACGCCGCGTGGTGATTCTGGGCGGCGGCTGGGGTGGCATGACCACCGCGCGTTATGTGCGCGAGACAGCGCCGGATCTGGAGGTGGTGATGATCGAGCGCAACCCGGTGTTCTGGTCCTGCCCGTTGTCGAACAAGTGGCTGATCGACGTGGTGGACACGAATTTTCTGGTGCACTCGTACATGGCCCCGGCGCGGCGTTATGGCTACACCTACGTGCAAGCCGAAATCACCGACATCGACCGCGGCAAGCGCCGCGTGCACACCGCGCAGGGCCATCTTGACTACGACTGGCTGGTGATCGCCGCGGGCATCCGTTATGCGTTCGAGCCGTGGTTCGGCAACGACCGCAAGGCTATCGAATACACGCGCACGCAATATGCCACCGCGTATATTCCCAGCGCCGAGCATGCGCTGGTCAAGCAAAAAATCCATAACTTCAAGGGCGGCACGTTTGTGATGACGCTGCCGCCGCCGCACCGTTGCCCGCCGTCGCCCTACGAGCGCGCATGCTTGATGGCGTGGCTGTATCAGCAGCGCAAGACCAACGCGAAAATTATTATTCTCGACCCCAAGCCGATGATCGCGCCGATCACCGCGAGTTATGCGCAAGCGTTCAGGGAGCTTTACCCCAACACCATCACCCATGTGCCCAAGGCGGTGATCAAGGAAGTCGATCCGTTCAACAAAGTGGTTAAAACCGCCGCGGGCGACTTCAAGTTCGATGATGCGCTGTTGATGAGCCCGCATCAAGCAGCGGATCTGGTGTGGAAAGCCGATCTCATCGGCAAAACGCCCGAAGGCCGCCCCACCGGCTGGGCCGGCGTGCATCCGCTTTATTACAACGCGCCCAACGACCCGCAGGTGTTCGTGATCGGTGACGCGATGGGTGCGGTGTCGCCGCAGTTCGGCCATTATCCGAAAGCGGGCCACGTCGCCAACCGCCAAGGCCGCTCGGTCGCGCAGTTCATCGCGTTGCAAGCCAAGGGCCAGGAGCTGAAACCGATCATCATCGACAACCTGTGCTACATGCTGGTCAACAACAGCCCGCGCGAAGCGATCGCCGTTCAGTTCGATTACAAAATCGGCCCCGAGGGCCATTTGATTCAAACCCAGATCGACGACAACGAGCGGCGCGAGGAGTTGTGGAAGGAGGATTTGCGCTGGGTGGGCATCATGTACAAGGATTTTGCCGCCGGTTAAACCTGGCCCTGCGCCTGGCCCTAAGCTTAGCCCTACGGCCGCGCCAGCCGTATGCCGCTGAACCGCCAGCGCGCCGCGGCGGGAAAGAAATTGCGGTAGCTGGCGCGGATGTGCGAGCGCGGCGTCGCGAACGAGCCGCCGCGCAGCACGTATTGATTCACCATGAACTTGCCGTTGTATTCGCCCACCGCGCCGGGCGCGGCGCGGTAGCCGGGGTAGGGCGCATAGGCGCTTTGCGTCCACTCCCACACATCGCCGTACAGTTGTTGCGGCGTGTGGTGGGCGCCTGGCGTCGCGGCGAGCGCGCGCAGGTTGTTGTATTCGGCGAAGTTCCCGTCGAGCGGGCAGTGCGCCGCCGCTGCTTCCCATTCTGCCTCGCTGGGTAACCGCGCTTGCGCCCTGCGCGCGTAGGCGTCGGCTTCGAAATAGCTTACGTGATACACCGGCGCGGCCGGGTCGATATCCTGCATGCCGGCGAGCGTGAAATGTTGCCAGTCAGCACCGGGTTTCTCCCAATACAGCGGCGCTTGCCAACGCTGCGCCTGCGCCACGTCCCAGCCTTCGGATAACCATAGCTCGGCCCGTGTATAACCGCCATCGGCGATGAACGCCAGATATTCGCCGTTGGTGACCAGCCGCGAGGCGAGCGCGTAGCCCTCGTTAAACACGCGGTGGCGCGGCGATTCGTTGTCGAAGATGAATTCGCCCGGCGCCGCGTTCACGCCGATGTGATGTTCACGCGCCGGATAGTGAATCCAGCTAAGCGCCGTGGCGGCGTGGCCGACAGTGGGATGCAGCGGTCGGTACGCGGGTTTGAGCGGGTTGCGCGACAACAGGTGCTTCAAGTCGGTCAGCATCAGCTCCTGATGCTGCTGCTCGTGATGTAACCCCAGCGTGATCAAACCGAGCAGCGCTGGGTCGAGTGAGGCCGTCTTTTGCAGCACGCGCTGCATGGCGAGATCGACATGCACGCGATAACGCTGGATGTCATCCAGCGACGGGCGCGAGATCAAGCCGCGTTCGGGGCGCGGATGGCGCTCGCCCACCGCCACGTAATACGAGTTGAACAGCACGCGGTATTGCGGATGAAAATGCCGGTAACCCGGCTGCGTCTGTTCCAGCACGAAGGTTTCGAAAAACCAGCTGGTGTGCGCGAGATGCCACTTGATCGGGCTCGCATCGGGCATCGATTGCAGGGCGCAGTCTTCCGGCGTGAGGTCTTCGGCGAGTGCAACCGAGGCTTGCCGCACTTCACGGTAGCGGCCGCACCAGTCTGGCGCAGGGGTGGTATTTGCGGGAGCCGCGGGCGATGTGCAGGCGGGTTTTAACTGCGCAAGTTTGCCTGGCATGATGACCTCGTTCAGGGCTGTGCCGTGAGCGTCAGGCCTTGTGCCTGCCGCGCCATCTGGCGTATGGGCTCGTAATGCGTGTCGTCAACGGCGTTAAAACGGGCGATGTTCCAGCTTTGCAGGATCGACTGTGCACGCGCATCGGTATGCATGGCAAGAAAAACTTGCTGCAGTTTGCGTTTAAACGAGGCAGGCAAATCGCGGCGCATGACCCACGGCGGCATCGGGCTTGGGCCCAGGGTGCCGATCACGCGCGTGTGGCCGGCGAGCCGCGGCGCGCGCGCGAGTTCGGCTTCCAGCACAGTGCTGTCGATGGCCGCGGCGTCGATATGCCCCGCGGTGATCATCTCCAGCGATTGTTGATGCGCGCCGGATTCGACGGCGCGGCTGAAGTAACCCTGCCGTTCGTTCAGGGTGCTCAAGTGATGTAGCACCACGTTAAAGCCGGAATGCGAGTTCGGCTCGTTGTAGGCCCAGGTCGCGCCGCGCAGATCCGCAAATGACTGAAACGCGCTGCGCGCATGGACCACGATGTCGGAAAAATAAATGGCTCGCCCGCCATACCGCGGCGCCGCCATCACCGGCGCGGCAACCAGCTCGATGTCGGGCGCCGGCGCATCGGCTTTGCGGATGTATGGCAGACCGCACAGCCAGCATAACTGGATTTCACCGCGATCCAGTTGAAGTTCGCGTTGCGCCCACGGAATATCATCAACGAATGTCACCGCCACCTCGAGCCGTGCCGCGAGATAGCTCGCGATCGCCTCGCAGGTGCCGTCGGCGTTGGGCGCCATGCAAGAGGCCATGCGCAAAGCGGTTTTCATAAGCATTTGATTTTATTGATTATTTTTTTCGGAGGTTGGCAGGCCCTTGGGATACGCCGCCGCTAGCTTGCGCCGCGCGATGACGATCAGGTGCTGGCGCAGTTGCGCCTCGTTGGCGATGGTGGCTTCGAATTTTCCGGCGCGGATGTCTTTTGCGAACTTGTGGTTGCGCGCCTTGAGATCTTCGAAATTTTTGAAATCGTTGTAGAGCAAATTAAGCCCGCGCGTTTCATTGGCGGCGTCTTGCTCTTGCGCGGCGAGTTCGCGCGCGGCGATGCCCAGCGCGTTGGCGATCATGCGCAGCTTGTAAACATGTTCCTGCTTGGCCTCGGGCAGCACCTCGCGCGCGAGCGTGTCGTTGGCGATTTGGATCAGCTCCAGTGGCGTGGGCCTATCGTTCATGGCAATCGCTCATGCTTTGTCCGTGAGTAACAAAACTTCCCATTCCAATTCCGCGACGATTTTCGCGGTCAGCGCAAGTTCCAGCGACGGCTCCAACCCCGACAAATGCCGCTCGCCTTGTTGTAGCGCGATAATCGCCCAGCGCATATGCGCCATCACCTGCCAGTAGCGTAGCTGATCGGGCGCTACTTTGCGCCCGCTGGCGGCTTCGTAAGCGGGGATGAAATCATCGAGATCGGCCACGCCGCCGACGATGTGATGCTCGTGGCGAAAACACCAGCACTTGGCGCAGATCCAGCCGATGTCCTCCAGCGGATTGCCGAGTGAGGCGAATTCCCAGTCGAGTAGCCCCGTCACCCGGCCTTCAAGCATCAGATAATTGCCGGTGCGAAAGTCGCGGTGCACCAGGGTGGTTTCCTCGTTTTGCGGGGCGCGGCGCTCGCACCAGCGCAGGCCCCATTCGAGCACCGGGTGCGGCTCATCCAGCGTGTCAAGATAGGCGCGGCACGCCGCGATGACGTCGCGCGCGAGATGGGTTTTCAGAAACGGCAGCTCGCCTGATGTTTGCGGCGCTTTGATGGCGTGGATGCGCGCGGCGAGTTGTGCGAGTTCCCGTGCGAGCGCGCGGCGATTCAGTTCCATACGCACCACGCGATGCCCGGCGGCGACACCGGGCAGTTTTTGCATCACAAAAAAGGGCCGGCCGATCACGCCGGCGTCGGTGCACAAAAAATAGGGCTGCGGCGCCATCAGGCCCTGCGCATGAGCGTAACGGAGGATGGCGTATTCGCGGCTGCGCGGCAGACTGGCGGCGACAGTGGCGGGCGCGTCGGTGCGCAACACCCATTGCTGCTTGCCGGCGTGGCAGCCGCCTTCGATGTCGACATCGAGTTGCCAGTTTTGCTGGATGGCGCCGCCGGAAAGCAACTGCAGCTTCGAGACCCGTACGGTTTTTGCCGCAGCCGCCTCGCGCAAGAACGCGGTGATGGCGGCGGTATCGGGCGGGTTGAGCGGCGCGGGTGCGGACATGGCCGGCTTATTCTCTCAAAACCCACTCGCACGGTCGATGCTATGATTGCAATCAACGTATCAACAGGATGTTGCCATGATCAAGGATTTCGATCACGTGGTGCTGACCACGGCGAATCTGGAAAAATGCCTCGACTTTTACACCCGCGTGCTGGGCATGCGCGTGGAGCGTTATGAGGCGCGCGGCGTCACGCGCATTGCGCTGGGCTTCGGCGAGCGCAAGTTCAACGTGCATCCACCCGATGTGGTGGCGGGGTTAAAGGCGGACAAACCGACACCGGGATCGCTGGATTTTTGTTTTCTCGCCGACCGGCCACTTGGCGAGGTGATCGCGCATTTGCGCGCGTGCAACGTCGACATCATCGCCGGGCCCGATAAGCGCCAAGGCGCGCGCTTTGACATTCGCTCAGTGTATATGCGCGACCCGGATGGTAATTTGGTGGAAATTTCCGAACCGTACGATCTATAAGCTCCATGAGTGTTGTCCCGACCTGGCAAGACATCATCGCCGCGCCGCGCGATCAAATCGATCTGGCGCAAGCGGCGCTGGTGATCGCGGCCGATGCCTACCCCGCGCTCGATGTTGCCGCGTACTTGCAACGGCTGGATCAGCTTGCGCAAACGCTGCGCGCTCGCTTGCGCGCGGACATCGGCCCGGCGGATAAATTGAGCGCGCTAAGCCATTACCTGTTCGACGAGCTGGGTTACGCCGGCAACAGCGACGATTATTACGACCCGCGCAATAGTTTTTTGAACGATGTGATCGACCGCAAGCTGGGCATTCCCATTACTTTGTCGGTGCTTTACATCGAGGTCGGCCGGCGCCTGAGTTTGCCGCTGACCGGCGTGTCGTTTCCGGGGCATTTTCTGGTGAAATGTGCGCTGCGCGACGGCGCGGTGGTGCTCGATACCTTCGCCAAGGGAGCGTCGCTGGGCATCAAGGATTTGCAATCGCGGCTGCGCGCGTTAAGTGGCGGCCAGGATATGCCGCCGGAAGCGGTGATGCGGCTGCTTGGCGCCGCGCCGCCTGCGCATATCATCGCGCGCATGCTGCGCAATTTAAAGGCGATTTACCTCGAGCGCGGCGATAAGGATCGCGCGCTTAATGCGATGAACCGCGTGCTTGATTTATCGCCGGATGCCGCCGATGCCTATCGCGAACGTGGGCGCTTGTTGGAAGTGATGGAGTGTTTTCGCGCGGCGCTCGCCGACTACGAGCGCTATTTGCAACTGGAGCCGCGCGCGCTTGATGCGCGTGCCGTGCAGGGTAAGATCGCGGTGTTGCGCGAACGCGCGTCTCGCCTGAATTGAATATTACGTAACCTATTGATTTAAAACAACTATTTAAAATACAGGTTAATAGCGGAGGCAGGATGGAACCTTATATATGGTGGGCGGTGGCGGGCATCACGCTGATTGTGGTGGAACTGACAACCGGTACTTTTTTGTTCCTGATTTTGGGCATCGCGGCGCTGGCGGGCGCGGCGATGGCGTATCTGGGTTTTTCTTTATGGCCACAAGTGTTGGCGGTGGTGGCGGTCGGCGGCGCGGGCATGTATTGGGTTAGCGTGCGTCACGGCAAGGACAAAAAGAACGCGCGCGGCAGGGAGGAGCACATCCTCGATATCGGCCAGATGGTCGAACTTGAATCCTGGGTGAGTGAAGCCGATGGGATGGCCAAGGTGCGTTATCGCAACGCGGTCTGGGATGCGCATGTCGAAGGCGAACACCCGCCTGGCGGCAAAGTGTTTTTTATCCGTTCGATGGACGGCAATATGCTGCATGTCGCGAGCAAGCGGCCTGCCAGGACTTAAACTTAACAGGTGCGCGAGCGCCTGACGTCTTTCAAACAACAAACTAACGGAGAAGAAGATGATCGGACGATTAATAGCCGTGTTGGTGGTGACGGTGGTGACGTGGTTAACCGATCCAGCGGGCATCGGCGCGGCGATTTTGCCCATCGGCCTGCTGGTGATGCTGGCAATGGTGGGCATGGAGGCGTTTTGTCAGGTGCCGCAACAGCAAGCGTGGGTGGTGGAGCGTCTGGGCAAGTTTAGCCGCGTGCTGGAGCCGGGGCTTAACTGGATTACGCCGGTGCTCGACAAGGTGTCGTATCGCCATTCGTTAAAAGAAACGCCGCTCGATGT
>VGIF01000190.1 GCA_016868015.1 Betaproteobacteria bacterium | reverse complement strand
CGCCTATGCCGAAGAGCAGTCGTTAAACGCAGTGGCGCGGCTGCAAAGCGATTTGTGGATGGGGCGCGCAACGGCGGGGCACGGCTAGTGTCATATAAACCCTTGCGCATCGGTTTGTCGCCGCGCTTCTGGCACGCCGTGCCCGAGCGGCGTGAATTTCCGCGCAAGACCCTGCAATATCTCGAAGCCTCGGTCGCGCATTGGCTGATGGCGCAGCATGCGCTGGTGTTCATGATTCCGTCGATCAGCGGCGGCGGACTGTTGCGCCGCGGCAACATCCGCATCGCCGATTACGTCGAAGCGTTGGACGGCCTGGTGCTGCAAGGCGGCGCCGATGTCAGCCCGCGCACCTACGGCGAAGAGCCGCTGAAAAAAGAGTGGGAAGGCGACGGTATTCGCGACCGCTACGAAATCGATTTGCTCGAGGAATTCGTCGCCGCCGGCAAGCCGGTGCTGGGCATTTGCCGCGGCTCGCAGTTGATCAACGTGGCTTTCGGCGGCACGCTGTATCAAGATATCGCGGCGCTATGCCCGGGCGCGCTCGACCATGAGCACGCCGATGCCTACGATCAGCATTTTCACGAGATTTCATTCGTGGCGGGCAGTGGATTGGCGAGGCTTTATCCCGATCGCGGCGCCGCGCGCGTTAACAGCTTGCACCACCAGGCGGTCAAAAAATTGGGTAAGGACATGGCGGCGGAAGCGTTGTCCACGCCGGATCAAATCATCGAAGCGGTGCGCTGGCAGGGGCCAAGTTACGTGGTGGGCGTGCAATGGCATCCGGAGTTCGTCGATCCGGCCAATACCGAGGTGCTGCAAGGCGATGCGTTGTTGCAGGAGTATTTGACGGCCGCCGAGCGCGCGCGCGGCTAGATCTTCGGGCAGGCGCGCAGGATTAAGAAAAAGATTTAATAAAATTAAATAGTTACGGTTTTTCCTTGCCAGCGGTCCAGAGGCTGGTCTGGGTGGCGCGTGCGCGCTCTATACCCGCGCGCGCAACAGGCGGCTACTGCCGCTCACCCGCAGGCCATCGGCGCGGCCCTTAAAGTAGCGTTCGTTGGCGTTTTGCGCCGTCAGTGTTGCAACCTGCGTGAAGCCGAGTTTTGCCCCTTGCGCTTCGAGCGCGGCGGGGTCGTAGTAGGAAATCCACGGCTCACCCAGCGCCGCGACGCGGCTGGCCGCTTGCGCGCGCGCCGCGCGCTGCTGCGCGTTGAGCAGCGCATCGTGCACGGCATAGGAGAACACGATTTCGCTGCCCGGGGCGAGCGCGGCCACTTGCGAGAGCGTGCTCATCAACGCCGGTTGCGTGATGTAAATCGCAACTCCCAGCATGGAAAAAAACGCCGGCCGCGCGGCATCGAAGCCGGCCGCGCGCAAGCCCGCACCGAGCGTTTGCGTCTCAAAATCCACCGGCGCGAAGGTGAGTGCGCGCGGCGGCGCGATGCCCGCGTCGGCCAGGCGCTGCCGTTTCCAGCGTTGTGTCGCCGGATGATCGACTTCGAACACGCGCAACGCCGCGTGCGGATTGCGGTAGGCAAAAGTGTCTAGCCCCGCGCCCAGCACCACGTACTGCGAAACGCCGCGTTGCACCGCCAGCGCGAGTTGATCCTCGCTGTAGCGGCTGCGCAGCGCGACATACGCGCGCAGCGACGCGCGCTCGGCGTAACGCGCGAGATTCTGCCGCAGCGCGGCTTGCGCCTCGGCGCCGATGATGTTTAGCGCCAGCGCGTCTTCGAACACGCGCGGTGTGTCGATTAACTGATGCGCCGCGCGCAACATCGCCGCGCCTTGCGCGGTGCGGCTGGGCTGGCCTTGCGCCATCGCGCCGGCGGACGCGGCAGCGGGCGCATCTGCGGCTGCGCGTGCCCAATGGGCGCAGCCGATAGCGTTTGCGGCGATTGCCGCGCCGGCGCAGTCACGCAGAAAACGGCGGCGCGCGTTCGCCGCGGGGTTGCGGGTCATATTGCTGATCATGAGTCTTTGGGTAGCGCGCGACCTATAAAAAATATAATAAAATCAGATACTTACAATATTATCGAGTTTCGCGCAGCGGGCATCGCTGTGTGGATGCTATCAGGAAACGGAGCGCATCAGCCCGCCGCGACGCTCGCTTGGCGGTGTAAGCGGCTGCGCGCTCGTCGTACACTCGCGGCATCGCGGCCCGAAAAATCGAAGGAGATGCCATGAGCATAGATGTCCTCGCCTTAAGATTGAATGCCGAGCGCAACGCCGCGCTCGCCGCCGCGGGTTATACCGTGCGTGCAATCAGCCAATACCCCAGCCGCGAGGCGGCGATGCGTGACGCGGGTGAAAACGTGCGCGCGGTGCTGACCAACGGCCGTGGCGGGTTGACCGCCGCCGAGATGGCGCTGCTGCCCAAGCTCGAGTTGATCGTCACCGTCGGCGCGGGTTACGAGGCGGTCGACGTCGCCGAGGCGCGCAAGCGCGGCATCGCGGTGGCCCATAGCCCCGGCACCAACGCCACCGCGGTGGCCGATTCGGCGATGATGTTGCTGTTGGCCAGCGTGCGGCACATCCGCGCCGCAGATCGGCATGTGCAGGCTGGCCAGTGGCAGGATCAATGGCGCGTCAATACGCAAATTCTTTTCGGCAAAAAGTTGGGCCTGATCGGGCTTGGCAACATCGGCGGCGGCATCGCCAATCGCGCGGCGCGCGGCTTTGATATGCAAGTGGGTTATTTTACCCGCAACGCGGTGGCGGGTTCGCCCTATCGCCATTTCAAAAACTTGATCGACTTGGCGCGGTGGGCGGATTATCTGGTGTCCGCCGCGCCGGGCGGAGCGGCGACGCGGCATTTGATCAACGCCGAGGTGCTCGCCGCGTTGGGGCCCAAAGGGTATGTAGTGAATGTTGGGCGCGGCACGGCGGTCGATACGCAGGCGCTGCTCGATGCGCTGCGCGAGAAACGCATCGCCGGCGCGGGGCTCGATGTGTTGGAGGGCGAGCCGGCGTTGCCGCCGCTGCTGCCCGAACTGCTCAAGTTCGACAACGTGGTGATCACGCCGCATTGCGCGGCGCGCGCGCCGGAGTCGACGCTCGCGGCCACCGAGTTGATCATCAACAATCTCAACGCGCATTTTGCGGGCAAGCCGTTGTTAACGCCGGTGCCGTTCAAGGGTTGAGTTTGCGATTGGGCTGTAGGGTGCGCATCGCGCACGCGGCTACGCTCATTTACATTTACTCCATCTTGATCCCGCGCTCCTTGACGATTTTGCGCCACACGCCGATTTCATTGGCGAGCATGGCGGTGAAATTCTGCGCGCTCATGTCGAGCACGGCTTCGGCGCCGTTCGCGGTGAACACCGCCTTGGCTTCGTCGGTGGCGATGATTTTGCGGATTTCGTCGTTCAAGCGGGTGACGATCGCGGCGGGCGTTTTCGCCGGCGCCAAAATGCCCCACCAGGTCGAGACGTCGTAACCGGGCACGCCGGATTCGGCCACGGTCGGCAGCTCGGGCAGGAACGCGGCGCGCTTGGGCGTGGTCACCGCCAGTGCGCGCAGGCGGTTGGCCTTGATCATCGGGCCGCCGGAGGGCGTGCTGACAATGAGAATTTGCACTTCGCCGGCAACGATCGCCGTTACCGCGGGCGTGATGCTTTTGTAGGGCACGTGCATGACGCTGGTTTTGGTCATGCCCGCGAACAGTTCCATCGCCAGATGCGGGATCGAGCCCGCCCCCGACGAGGCGTAATCGAGCGTGCCCGCGCGCGTGCGTGCCAGCGCGATCAGCTCCTTCACGTTGCGCACCAACAGCGACGGATGCACGGTGAGCAACATCGGTCCGGTGCCGACCAGGGCAACGCCGGTGAGATCGTTGATGGGGTCGTAGGGCAGCTTGGTGCTGAGCGCCGCGTTGGTGGCGTAGGTTACGGTGGCGATCAGCAGCGTGTGGCCATCGGGCTCCGACTTCGCCACGAATGCCGTGCCGACGGCTTGCCCGGCGCCGGGGCGATTTTCGGTGACCATCGCCTGGCCCAGGCGTTTTTGCAGATGCTCCGCGATCAAGCGGCCCACCAGGTCGGACGAACCGCCGGGCGTGGCGGGCACGATCATGCGCAGGGTCTTGGTGGGAAACGGCTGTGCATGAGCGGCCGTTATCGCGGCCAGCAGCGCAAGCGCGCCGGCGAGCAGGCAGGGAAATTTCGCGCAACGCATGTAGTGACTCCTCCCATCAGTGTTTACGCATAGTCCGGCGGCAGTATAACCGGCCCGCTGGTTAGGCCGGTTTTACCCGGCTCGCCAAGTGCTTTTAACGTCATCCCGTGGCAAAATTAAAAAATCAATAAAATCAGATACTTAAGATATGCGCACGATTTCATGCCGTGCACGGTGATTGGTGTACCATCGAGGCGTGCAACTCACTTCGCATCAATTCAAGGCGCGCGCCGCGCAAAAACTCAACGACGCCAATCTGCAGGCGGCGTTAAAAAAGCTGCAGGGCAATTTCGTCAAGGGCCGCGCCGAGCGCGTTGCCGAACTCGACAATTTTCAGGCGATCCGCGATGCGGGTGCTGCGATACGCGATCGCGCGCTGGCTAACCTCGATGTGTATCTCGAAACCTTTGAGCGCAACGCCAGCGCGCGCGGCGCCGTGGTGCATTGGGCGGAGAGCACCGCGGATGTGAATCGCATCGTGTGCGAGTTGGCCGCGAAATATGGCGTGAAAAAAGCGGTCAAGTCGAAATCGATGGTGACCGAAGAGTGCGAGCTTAACGATGCGCTCGAAGCTGCTGGTGTGCAGGTGGTGGAAACGGATCTCGGCGAATATATTTTGCAGTTGGCGAAGGAGCCGCCCTCGCACATCGTCGCGCCCGTGGTGCACAAGGTGAAGGACGAGGTATCCGACCTCTTTGCCGAAAAACACCAGCGTCCGCGCCAAACCGACATCGGCGCGTTGTGCCGCGAAGCACGCGAAATGCTGCGCGGGCATTTTGTGACGGCGGACATGGGCATATCGGGTGCGAACTTCATCATCGCCGAAACCGGCTCGACGCTGATCGTCACCAACGAAGGCAACGGGCGCATGGTGACCACGCTGCCGCGGGTGCATGTGGCGATCACCGGCATCGAAAAAGTAGTGCCGACGCTGGAAGACGTGTCGACGCTGATCCGCCTGCTGCCGCGTCACGCCACCGGGCAGACGATTTCCAATTATGTGTCGGTAACCACCGGCCCGCGCCGCGCGGGTGACAGCGACGGGCCCGAACACTTTCACATCATTCTGCTTGACGGCGGGCGCAGCCAGCTTTACGCGAGCGACATGCGCGAGATGCTGCGCTGCATCCGCTGCGGCGCGTGCATGAACCACTGCCCGGTGTATCAAAGCGTCGGCGGCCACGCCTATGGCTGGGTGTATCCGGGGCCGATGGGCTCGGTGCTCACGCCGAGCTACGCCGGGCTGGAAAAAACGCGTGATTTGCCCAACGCTGCGACCTTGTGCAACCAGTGCGGCGTGGTGTGCCCGGTAAAAATTCCGCTGCCCGATTTGCTGCGCAAACTGCGCGAAAAACAATTCGAGCAGGGCTTAAAACCCAAGCGTGAGGTGTGGGGCCTGGCGGCGTGGCGCTGGGTTGCCGAGCGTCCTAAAATCTACGCCCTGATGATGAAAATCGCCGCGCGTGTGCTGGCGCAAATGGGCGGGCGCGAGCGGCGCATAGCGAAGTTGTTGTTCGCGGGCGGCTGGACGAATGGGCGGGATTTTCCGGCGCCGCAAGGCAAGACGTTCCGTGAGTTGTACAAGCAACATCAAAACCTTAGCCACAGATTTCACAGATGAACACAGATTGACACCGATTAGCCAAAGAAAAAATCTGTGAGAATCTGCGTTAATCTGTGTCAAAAAACGCCTTTGACTTTAAACATCATAACCTTCGACGCAGATTCACGCAGATGAACGCAGATTTACCTCGGTGTCGTTCCCGCGCAGGCGGGAACCCATAACAAAGTGCCACTTGAGAAACCGTATAGATTCCCGCCTACGCGGGAATGACACCGGTGGTTTTTAATCTGTAAATCTGCGTTAATCTGTGGCAAATGCTTTTGACTTTAAATTCCCCATGCCGACCAGCAAGACGGAGCAAGTAATGAACAAGCCTGTAGAAAACCAAATCGTCAAAAATATCCCGCTGTGGATCAACGGCAAACCCGCCACGGCCAGCAGCACGCGCCTGGGCGAGATCACCAACCCGGCCACCGGCGCGGTAACGGGCCGCGTGCCGTATTGCAACCAAGCGGATGTCGATGGCGCGGTGAAAGCGGCGCAGGCGGCGTTCCCCGGCTGGCGCGATACGCCGCCGCTCAGACGCGCGCGCATTTTGATGCGTTATCGTGAACTCATTGAAGCGCATCGCGACGAACTCGCGGCGCTGATTACCGCCGAACACGGCAAGACCCTGGCGGATGCCGGCGGTTCGGTGCAGCGCGGGCTCGAAGTGGTGGAGTTCGCGATGGGCATCCCGCATCTGATCAAGGGCGAGCATTCCGAGGATGTCGGCGCCGGCGTCGATTGTCATTCGCTGCGCCAGCCGCTGGGGGTGTGCGCGGGCATTACGCCGTTTAATTTCCCGGCGATGGTGCCGCTGTGGATGTATCCGGTGGCGATCGCCTGCGGCAACACGTTTGTGCTGAAGCCCTCGGAAAAAGTGCCCTCGACGGCGATGCGCTTGGCCGAGTTGTTCAAGGAAGCGGGCCTGCCCGACGGCGTATTCAACGTGGTGCACGGCGACAAGCAAGCGGTGGATGCGATTTTGAATCATCCGGACATCAAGGCGATTTCGTTCGTGGGCTCCACCCCGATCGCTCGCTACATCTACGAAAGCTGCGCCAAGACCGGCAAGCGCGTGCAGGCGCTGGGCGGCGCCAAGAATCACGCGGTGGTGTTGCCCGACATGAACAGCGCCGCCGATTTGGATTTTGTCGCCGATTCGCTGATCGGCGCGGGCTACGGCTCGGCGGGCGAGCGCTGCATGGCGATCTCCGCGGTGGTGGCGGTGGGCGACATCGGCGATGCGCTGGTGGCAAAAGTGAAGGAAAAAGCCTCGGTACTTAAAATCGGCCCGGGCGACGCCAAAGTTGGCGGCAAGGAAATGGACATGGGCCCGCTGGTGACACAAGCGCATCGCGACAAGGTTGCCGGTTATGTCGACAAGGGCGTGGCGGAAGGCGCGACGCTGGCGCTCGATGGGCGCACGTTTAAGGCTGAAAAAGGTTTTTTCCTGGGGGCGTCGCTGTTCGATCACGTCAAGCCTGGCATGAGCATTTACAAGGACGAAATTTTCGGCCCGGTGCTGTCCGTGGTGCGGGTGAAAACGCTGGACGAAGCGATCGCGCTGATCAATGCCAACCCCTATGCCAACGGCACCGCGGTGTTCACGCGCTCCGGCGGCGCCGCGCGCAAATTCGAGCGCGAGATTGAAGTGGGCATGGTCGGCATCAACGTGCCGATCCCGGTGCCGATCGCGTTTTTCTCCTTCGGCGGCTGGCGCTCGTCGCTGTTCGGTGACACCCATGTGCACGGCATGGAAGGCGTGCGCTTTTACACCCGCGCCAAGGTGGTTTCTACCCGCTGGCCGGATGCGAATGCGGTGCCGACCGGGTTGGTGATGCCTACGCTGTGAGGCGTGAGGCGTGAGGCGCGAAGGGCGAAGGGTGAAGGGTGAAGGGAGCAACGTTGCTGGCGATCATTATCGAATTTGAGGTAAAGCCTGAATGCCGCGCCGAGTTCGAGGCCAAGCTGCGCCACGATGCCGCCGAGACCTTGCGTGATGACGGCTGCATGCGCATGGAGGTGTTTGCCATCCGCGGCAAACCCAATGGGTTTGTGTTGTCCGAGTTGTGGCGCGACGAGGCGGCGATCGAGGCGCATCGCCTAAGGCCGGGGCACTCGCATGCGTGGCAGGAGCCGTTGATCGTGAGTAAGCGCAATTTGTCGGGCTGGCTGGGCGAGCGCGGGTAAACGCGAATCCGCCGCGCGGCGTTAAGTTGCACTGGGCGTGGGCCGTGGCGAGCGCCTGAAATCACTAATCACCACTATTCCGGGAGAGACAACGTGAAACAATTGTTGCATTGGCTGGCGTGTATTGCCGCCGCTTTGAGCAGTGGTGCGTGGGCGCAAAACTGGACGCATTTCGTGCCGCCGGAAGGCGATTTTCGAGTGGTATTACCCAGCGCGCCGACTCGCCACAAGGCGCCCAACGGCGCCGTGGAGTTTCGCGCGGAAGGCAACAATCAGCAATACTCCATCTATCGTCATCCGCAAGGCGGCGCCAACACCATCGAGCAGGCACGCATGATTTCGGAACAGCGCGTCTCGGACGACGAAACCGGCACGCGCCGGGCGCGGCGGCAAACCGCCGACCTCGCGTCCAACGAGTACGAATTTCGCATCCGGGGCGTTCACTATATTCATCGCGTGATCATGGAGGGCGGGCGCCATTACGAACTGGTGGTGCAGGCACCCGATGACGAAGATCACGGCCTGCACGTGCAATCGGCGCGCGATTTTTTCAATTCGTTCCAGATGGGATCGGGGCTGGCCGGCGGGTTTGCGCGGTTGCTCAATGTGCCGGCGCCTGATACTTGCCAGAAACGTCCTAACGCGTATGCGCGGCGGTTTTGCGAGTATTTGACTTGCCTAGCGCCGGGGCAGGAAGCCAACCCGATATGCACGGCGCTGCCGCGTTTGCGCTAACCATGGTGCAACCGTTCGGCGCGGCGGCTTAGCGTGAGCGCCCGCGATCGCATCCTCGCGCGCCTGCGGGGCGCGGCTCGCGCCTCGCCCGGCGCGCCGCGCGCA
>VGIF01000189.1 GCA_016868015.1 Betaproteobacteria bacterium | reverse complement strand
CGTTGCTGCGGGGCGCAAACTTAAAGGCGTGAGGCGTGAGAGGTGGGGGGGGAGGTTGAGGCATGGAGCGAGGGTCGCGCCACGCCGCCGTTTACGCGTCAGGTCTAACGCCTCACGGCAGTAAGCTACTGCATATGCTGCCCGCCGTTGATCGCGATATTGGCGCCGGTGACAAACGCCGCTTCGTCCGAGCACAAATAGGCGACCAAGCCCGCGACTTCCTCGGGCTTGCCCAGGCGGCCTATGGGAATTTGCGGAATGATTTTGGAGTCGAGCACTTCCTTCGGAATTGCCATCACCATTTTGGTGCCGATGTAGCCCGGCGAAATCGTGTTCACGGTGACGCCCTTGCGCGCGTATTCGAGCGCTGCGGCCTTGGTAAAACCGTGCATGCCGGCCTTGGCGGCGGAGTAGTTGATCTGGCCGAACGCACCCTTTTGGCCGTTGACCGAGGACACATTGATCACGCGGCCCCAGCCGCGTTCGGCCATGCTGTCGATCACCGGTTTGGTCATGTTGAACACCGAGTCAAGGTTGGTACGCAACACCGCGTCCCAATTCGCTTTATCCATTTTGCGAAAGGTCATGTCGCGCGTGATGCCGGCGTTGTTGACCAGCACATCGATCGGCCCGCATTCGGATTGAATTTTTGCCGCGCCAGATTGGCAGGCATCAAAGTCCGCCACGTCGATTTCATACGCCTTGAAATCGAAGCCTTGTTTTTTCATCTCGGCGAGCCACGTTTCGCGCTTGGTGTTGCCGGGCGAACAGGTGGTGACCACCTTGTAGCCCATGCGCGCAAGTTTGATGCAGATGGCTTCGCCCAAACCGCCCATACCGCCAGTGACTACCGCAGTGCGTTGACTCATCGTCGCTCTCCTCTAAAAAAACATTTTAAATCATATGCTTACGGATTCATTGCGCTAGATCAATTGAAGCCGCTTTTTGTTTTACGTAACGCCCAGGCGCGGGCTCGATCTCAGTGTAACCCGCGCCGCCCAAGTTTGCGCGGGCAGGGACCATCTTGCCGCCGCGCCGATTTAGCCAGGCGCTCCAATGTTTCCACCAACTGCCGGGGTGCGCGCTGGCGCTGGCGAGCCAGGCGTTGGCGTCGCTATCCAGCGCCTCATTCGTCCAGTAATTGCGTTTGTCGCGCGTCGCGGGATTGATGACGCCGGCGATATGCCCGCTGGCGGCAAGCACAAACGTGAGCTTGCCCTTCAAGAGTTGCGTGCTGGCATAAGCGGTTTTCCACGGCACGATGTGATCCTCGCGTGTGGCGAGCAGGTAAGCGGGCGTGTCGACTTTGCCCAAATCGAGTGGCACGCCGCACACCGTGAGTTTGCCGCGCACTTTGAGATTGTTTTCGAGATAAGTGTTACGCACGTACCACGCGTACATCGCGCCGGGCAGGTTGGTGCTGTCGCTGTTCCAGTAGAGCAGATCGAACGGCGGCGGCGTTTGCCCTTTGAGATAGTTGTTGACCACGTAATTCCAGATCAAATCGTTGGCGCGCAGGCTGGCAAAGGTGATCGCCAGCTCGCGCCCGTGCAGCACGCCGCCGTTGGCGTACTGCGCTTCGCGGCGCTGCACATAGGCTTCGTCGACAAAAACCGATAGCTCGCCGGTATCGCAAAAATCGAGCATGGTGGCAAGCAGCGTGAGATGGGCCACCGGTTTTTTGCGTTTGGCTTTGAGCACCGCCAACGCGGTGCTCAGCAGCGTGCCGCCCACGCAAAAGCCCAGCGCATTGATTTGTTTGACGTTGCAGATTTTGCGGGCGGTTTCGATGGCGCGGATCACGCCGTCTTTGACGTAATCATCCCAGGTCACGTTGCCCATCCGCGGTGGTGCATTGCGCCACGACACCATGAGCACCGTGTGGCCTTGCGCCACCGCGTAGCGCACCAGCGAATTTTCCGGCTGCAGATCGAGGATGTAAAACTTGTTAATACAAGGCGGCACCATCAACAGCGGCCGTTCGTGCACGGTTGGTGTCGTCGGGCGGTACTGAATCAATTGCAACAGCTCGTTCTCGAACACCACCGCGCCGGGTGTGATGGCGAGGTTGCGTCCAACTTCGAACGCGTTTTCATCGACCATCGACACCATGCCCCTGGGCACGTCGGCACGCAGGTTCTTGAGCCCTTGCGCGAGGCTTGCGCCTTGCGTTTGATGCGCGCGCTTTAACGCTTCCGGGTTGCTCCAGGCGTAGTTGGCGGGAGAGGCGGCGTCGATCCACTGGCGCATCAGAAACGACACTTTTTTCCGCTCGTGCATCGAGCTGCCGACGCCCGCGGCCAGCTCGATGAGCCATTGCGAGGTAATCAAATACGACTGCGCGAGCCAGGTATAAAACGGCTCGCGCCATTCGGCGGCGTTAAAGCGGCGGTCGCTGATGGTTGTTTCGCTATTCGCCGCGGGTTGCGCCATGCGCGAAAACAACGCCATCTGCTTTTCGTACCAATCCTGCTGCAACTGTTGCCAGCGCGCCGGATCGCGTGCGTAGTCTTGCGCCAGTGCGCGCAGCACCGCGTCGCTATCGATGCCGTTGCCTTCGGTCAAGGGTTGCGCGGCTTTTTCCAGCAGCTCGCGGGCGGCGCAAGACAGTTCGGCGAGCGCTGGAAACAGCGGGTGGGTGGCGCCAAATGCGTCGCTGGGGAGGGTCACGTCAAATCTTCGCAAGGCAGGCTGGGGCAGCGCCGGGAATTCTACACGCAGCACATTGCCGCCCCAAGCATCGTCGAGGCGTGATCCAAGTCACGTTTTGCGTTAGGGACAGGAGCCGATCAGGAAAATCGGCGTGGCGCCTAGAGCCTGTAATGAACTATCAACCAACGGCAAAAGCTGATGAAGCATAAGGCGAACGAAAGCGAGGTAGTGGTATCCGGCAATGGTGCTGGCCAAGCGTTCGTAGTCGCGTGCAATGCGCCTACCTGCTACGCAAGCTGGCCATCACCCGCGCCAACCAGGTGTGGGCCAAGGACACGACCTACGTGTCCATGGCCCGCGGCTTTGTTTACCTCACCGCCGTGGTGGATGTGGCCAGCCGCCGGGTGCTCGCGCACAAAGTCGCGGTCACGCTGGAGGCGAGCCATGCCCAGGAGGTCATCGAACAAGCTTTTACCCGCTGCGGCACGCCCGAAATCGTCAACACCGATCAGGGCAGCCAGTTCACGGCGACCGATTTCACCGAGGCCGTGCTCGCCCGCGGTTGCAAGCTCTCGATGGACGGGCGTGGGGCGTGGCGCGACAACGTGTTCGTCGAGCGCTTATGCTTACGAAATTTATACTGCGGCTGACGGCTTTCGATGCTTAGAGATGTTTGTCCCCGCGCCCTTAGCAAAAGGCATCACAACGGTCAACTCAGATCTGGCAGCGGTTGCTGGGCCATTAAGCATCGAACGCTCGCACGGCCCGTTGCCGCGGCGAGGCGGCAATGGGCGCACTACTTCTTAATCGAAATGTGCGCATTAATCCAGTGCGGGACGCGCATCACAGTGGTGCTTGTTACGCCCGCAGCCAACGCCGGTGCGCGGAGATCCCTTTGTTTTTGCTGGATTTACGCAGCAGGCACGGAGTTTGCTTGCTACAGACTGCAATTAAGCCATGGTCTTAGTTTTGTAAAATTCATCGCGCCTCTGGCGTTGGCCTTATGAAATTTTTCTTGATTCTCAGCGCCTTATTTACCGTCGCGCCTCACGCGCATGCGCAGTCGCAATACCCGGCAAAGCCGATACGCGTACTGGTGCCATTTGCGCCGGGTGGCTCGGCCGAGGTGTTCGCGCGCCTTACCACGCAGCGCCTGCAAGAACGCTGAAACGCGCAGTCGGTGGTAGAGGCACGTCCTGGCGCGGGGGGCATGATTGCCAGCGAGATCGCGGCGAAGGCGCCCGCCGACGGCTACACCTTCATTATTGTCACCGTGGGGCACGCGGTCAATCCGAGTCTCCACAGCAAAATGCCATACGATCCCGTCAACGATTTTGCGCCTGTCGGTTTGGTGGCCATGGCACCGAATGTGCTAGTGGTGCATCCTTCAGTACCGGTAAAAAACGTCAAAGATTTAGTTGCGCTGGCGAAATCAAAGCCAGGTATATTGAAATACGGTACGGGTGGCGTGGCGACAACGGCGCACGTCGCGGCCGCGATGTTTTCGAGCATGGCGGGCAGGTTTCGATAAAGCCGCGCTGCCGATCGCCACCAGCAAGACGCCCGAAGCGTTTCAGGCCTACGTCAGCGCCGAGCTGCAACGCTGGACCCGCATCATCAGGGAAAACAACATCAAGATCGACTAAGGAGGCCGTGATGAAAGACGCGTGGCCCAGGTTTTTTAAACGGCCAACGCGCATTTTGACCGAGGCGATTACTTTGGTTAAAGTGCCAGCGATGCAACAAACGGTTCCCGGCATTCTGTCCGGATCAGTTCAGCAATTTGAGGTTGCCCTGCGCAATACCCTGGTGCAGGCGTGCGGCTGCCGTCAACCGCGCCCGAGGAGCTTAAGCGGGGGCATCTCGCGGGGGTGCCTTACGCAGCGCGCGCCTTGGATCGGTGCGCGCGCATGATGCGGCTACTCGCGATCAACCCCAACACCTCGCACGATATGACGGCGAAGGTCGCGCGCGCGGCCGAAGCCGTGCTGGGCAATGGCTTTAAGGTCGACGCGGTAAGCGGCCGTTTTGGGCCTCGCTACATCGCCAGCCGCGCGGCTTACGCCATCGCCGGCCATGCGGCGCTCGACGCCTACGCGGCGCATGGGGCGGGGGCGGATGTTGTTCTGCTCGCGTGCTTCGGCGATCCGGGCCTTGATGCCATCCGCGAGGTCGCGCCCGCGCCGGTAATCGGCCTGGTCGAGGCCTCGGCTCGTGAAGCAGGAGCCGGCGGTCGGCGCTACGCGATAGTCACTGGCGGGGTGCTGTGGGAGAGCATGCTGCGCGAGACACTTGAGCAAAAACGTCTCGATGGCGGGCTTTGCGTCATTCGCACCGTCGCCCCGGACGGCGGCATGATCGCGCGCGATCCCGAAGGTGCTCTCAAGGTGCTGGGCGAGGCTTGCGACAGCTGCGCGCGCGAGTTTGGCGCCGAGGCGGTGATACTGGGCGGCGTCGGGCTGATTGGGCTTGCTGAACGCTTGCAGCAGGGGCGTGCCTATCCCATTATCTGCTCCGTCATGGCGGGTCTGCGCGCGGTCGCGGCGGCGGCGGTTGCTTCGGCGAAGTTCTCGCCGCCGGATGTGCGCCCGGTCGACAGCATCGGCTTGTCGCCCGAACTCGCGGCCCTCTTGCACCAGACAAACTGACGACCCGGGCGCACTCCGCGCCCGGATGCACGACGCACCTTAATGCCCGTGAGCGATCGCGCCCACCAGCCAGATCGTCGCAATCCCCAGCGCGATCAACGTCACTTGCTGCACGGTGGCGGCAAGCTCGGGGCGCCGATGTAAACCCGGGATCAAATCCGCGACCGCCACGTACAACATGCTGGCGGCGGCCAACGGGATTAAAGTGCTAACCCACTGCTCCATGGTTTGCAGCGCGAAATAGGCCAGTACGCCGCCCACCACCATCGCCGCGCTGGAGAGCAGGTTTAACGCAAAGGCGTAGCGCCGGCTGTAGCCGGAGTGCAGCAAAATCAAAAAGTCGCCGATTTCTTGCGGCACTTCGTGCGCGATGATCGCCACCGCGGTGACGATACCCAGTTGCGTATCGGCCATAAATGCCGCCGCGATCAGCACGCCGTCGACGAAGTTGTGAAAGGTGTCGCCGATCAGAATCATCATGCCGCTGCGGCCATGATCGTGATGGTTAGCGGTGGCGTGGTTGTGCAATCCGTTTTGGCCGTTGTGTGCCTGCGCGTGCGGATCGTGCGGATCGTGCGCTTCGCAATCCTCGATATGGCAGTGCCGCCACAACACGAGTTTTTCCAGGATAAAAAACAGCAGCAGCCCGCCGAGGATGGTGGCGGCGGTGACTTGCAGGTTGTCCGAGCGGTTAAACGCGTGCGGCAGTAATTCGATAAACACCGCGCCCAACAGCGCGCCCACCGCGTAGCTGATCAGCACCGAGACTTGGGCGGCGCTTACGCGTGAAGCCACCATCCAGGCGCCGAGTACGGAGATGATCCCGCCGGCAATGGTGGCGGCGAAAATCCAGGTGAGGGTGGTCATGAAGGTTTTTTTTTAAGTTCAGCACGCACAAACCGTGACGGCCGCGAAGCGCGCGGCCCGGTTGCGCGTGGCGCGCGATTATACGTGAGCGTGTGGCGGACGTGGCGCGCGCGGCGAGGTTTCGGGCGGCGGCCGGATTGGGAAGGCCGCCGCCCGGTTTTCGTTACGGCTTTTTGCCGGGGTAGAGCTTCTCGATCTCCGCGGCTTCCGGGCGCAAATGATAATCCTGCGCGAGCTCGCCATTGCCGCACGGGCTCTTGATGGTGATAAATGTCGCCGGGCCGTTCACCGGGCGCGAACGGTGGCGGGTGTTGCGCGGGATATGAATCAACGTGCCGGGGCCCACCACGCGGTCTTCTTCGCCCAGCACGAAATGCATTTGGCCGGCGATCACCAGGCTGAATTGTTCTTCGTTCGGATGCTCGTGCAACGGCGGCCCTTCGCCTTCGGGTTTGGTGACGATGCCGAACTTCATGAATTCGCCGGGCACGGCGCCCGATTCCACTTTTGCATTGACCCTGGATTTTTGCTTTTCCAGTTCATCCAGTTGGTAAAACGGCATGGCACTCTCCCTGTTTGATGTTGATGAAATTAAACCTTGCTCACGCGTTCATTAAACTTCGTAAAAAACTCGCCAGCGATTTTTTTGGCCACGCCATCGATCAGGCGCGAGCCCACTTGCGCGAGTTTACCGCCGATCATGGCGTGCGCGGTGTAGCTAAGCTTTGTCGTATGCTGCTCCTGCGATGCGAGATTGACGCTCGCTTCGCCCTTGGCGAACCCGGCGACACCGCCTTGGCCTTCGAAGATGATGCGATACGAATTTGGCGCGACGATATCGGCGAGGGTCATTTTGCCCTTGAACTTGGCGCTCACCGGGCCGACCCTGGCGGTCATTTGAAGTTGATATTCGTTGTCACCGGTTTGTTCTATGGATTCGCAGCCGGTGATGCACTCTTTCAGGATCGCGGTGTCGTTTAGCGCTTTCCAGGTCACATCCTGCGGCTGCGGGATGAGTTGTTCGCCGCTCATGTCCATCGTTAGGGCTCTCTAAAAAATAGTAATAAAATCAGATACTTACGTTTTATCTCGATTGCCGCTCAATTGTCACTGCGCTCGGTGTCAACGTTTAACACGCATTCGCGCGCGATGCGCCGCAGCTCGTGCGTGGCGGCGACGCGGCGTTCGCGCACGTAGCGTTCATGGTTTTCCTCGATTTGATCGAGATGGTAGACGTAGTTCACCATCATGCCGGCGCAGTTTTGCAGCCCGCGCCTGGAGGTGTCCGCCAGCCAATTCAAGCGCTCGGCGCGCGCGCCATTGCCCAGGTGAAAGCGCGCCACGGCATCGGCCGGCAGCCCGTCGCCCACCGCGCTGATCAAATAGTAGGCGCACAACGGCAGCAGCGCTTTTTGCATTTGCGCCGAGAGTTCAGCCTGCTCGTGCCAGTCCGGCGTTTTTAATGCGGCAATGGCTTTTTGCAGTGGCTTGGCATCGGGCCGCTCGAAACGATCGGCGTTCGCCGCGAGCCACGCGGTAAAGCCCGGTATCGGCGAGAGCGTGGAAAAAGTTTTGATGCGCGGAAATTCCTCGCCCAGACGCTGCGCCACCTGCTTGATCAGCAAATTGCCGAACGAAATGCCGCGCAAGCCGGGTTGGCAGTTGGTGATGGAGTAGAACATCGCCGTGTCGGCCTTGTCCGGATCGAGCACCGGCGCTTGATGATCAATGAGCGGTGCCACGTCCTCGGCAATGCCTTTGACCAGCGCGATCTCCAAAAAGATCAGCGGTTCATCGGGCAGCGCCGGGTGAAAAAAAGCAAAACAGCGCCGATCCGCCTGCAGCCGCCGGCGCAGATCGTGCCAACCTGTGATTTCGTGCACCGCTTCGTATTCGATCAGCTTTTCCAGCACGATGGCGGGCGTGTGCCAATCGATTTGCTTCAGATGCAAAAAGCCGCGGTTAAACCACGAGTTAAACAGCGCCTGCAAATCGGAGTCGATGACTTTCCAGTCGGCGTGTTCCTTGAGCCCCGCCAGCACGTGCTTGCGCGCATCGACCAGCATCGCCGTGCCTTCGCGCGCCTGATTCAAGCGCCGGAAAAGTTCCTGGCGCGGCGAGGCGGCGGCTTCCTGCAATTGCATCAAATGCGCGGGCGAGGGCAGCGTCAAATAACGCTCGGCGGCGGTGCGCAGGCTGGCTTCGTGGGGCACGAATTCGGAGGCAAGCCGAGAAAAAAAAGCGGCGCGGTATTTTTCGTCAAGTTCACGGTAGGCAACCACCGCTTCGTGAGCCACGGCGGCGCCGGAGACTTCGCCGCGCTCGGACAGCAGCTCGCGCCAAGCGTCGATCACCCGCGCCGAATGGCGCGAGGCACGCGCCGCCAGATTGGGCGGCGGCACCATGGTGCGCACCAGTTTTTTGAATAGCGACATGGCCATGCCGCTATGATACCAGCGCCGTCTTACAAATTTACGGGTCTTTGCGTTCGAGCGTCGCCTCAATCACGCGCCGGCAGTCCTTGATGTGCTGGTGGCCCACGTAGCGCATGGCAGCGAAGCCCAACGCCACCGACAGCGCTTGGCCGGCGATGGGTACGTACTTGCCCACTTGCTTGGCGGTGATGCGCACGCCCACGGTTTTCAACGCCTCGATGGCGATTTCCTTGGTCACCAGCTTGCCGATCATCACGCTGCCCGCGGCGACGATGCCTTTGTACACCAGTAACTGGCGAGCGGTGGAAAGCCG
>VGIF01000188.1 GCA_016868015.1 Betaproteobacteria bacterium | reverse complement strand
ACTCGGCGTTGATTTTGCGCACGATGGCGGGCGGCGTGCCGCGCGGCACATGCATGCCATACCAGCCGTAAAGCGAAAAGCCCGGCACGGTATCGGATACCGGCGGCACCCCCGGCATTAGCTGGGTTGCTTCGGTGTACGTCACGCCAATGGCGCGGATTTTGCCTGACTTGATAAACGGCCCCAGCATGGGCACTGCGGGACAGGCCACGTGTATTGTGCCGGCCATCATATCGGTGACCACGGGCACCGCGCTCTTGTACGGAACGTGGGTCATTTTGATGCCATGCAGGGCATTTAACTTTTCCATGCACATATGCATGGAACCCCACATGCCGGTCGAGCCGTAGCTTAACTGCCCTGGCCGCGCCTTGGCGTACTCGATCCACTCGGCGATGGTTTTAACCGGCGTCGCCGCGTTGACGATGATCGCAAACGGCGTCGTGCCCACCAGCGTGACCGCGCCCAGTTCACTGGCCAGCATATGCTTTTGGAACATCAGCATCGCAATCAGATTGGTCATCGTGTAAAGGCCCATCGTATAGCCATCCGGCGCGGCGTTGACCAGCATCTCCACCGCGATCAAACCGGTTGCGCCGGGGCGATTGTCCACCACGATGGGGCGCTTCCAGGCTTCCCCCAGTTTATTGGCAAGCAGGCGCGCGACCACGTCCGGCGAGGAGCCGGCGCCGCTCGCCAGTATCATTCGCACCGGCCTTTCGGGGTAGGCGGCGACATCCTTCGCCGTTGCCGCCTGCGCGAGCGCCGGCGCCAAGGCCAGGGTAAGAACCAGCGTTGAACTTGCGAGTGATACTGACGTACGCATCAATTTGCTCCTTCGGAAAGGGGAGAGCGGGGAACGCATTGACTGCGTGCCAGATGCAAACTTTGTCGCATCTTAGGAGACGCGCCTGGCGGTGTCTACTCAAACTTAAAGCGCGGCGCTAACTGGCCAGCCGCACCACCAGCTTGCCGGTATTTTCGCCGCGAAACAGCATGCCCAGCCCGATGGGCGCTTGCGCCAACCCCTGCAGCACATGCAGGCGCTGGTGCAGGCTGCCGTCGCGCCGCCGCGCGGCGAGCCAAGTGCGCGCTTCCTCGTAACGCTGGTGATAGTTAAATACAAGAAAGCCCTGCATGCGCCCGCGTGAGGCGGCAAGTTTGCCGAGATTTTTGATGCCGTACGGTTCGGTCGCATGGGTTTGCGAAATGCGCCCGCACAACACCACGCGTGCGCCGTGGCGCAGGTGTTCGAGCGCGGCGTCCAATGTCGGGCCGCCGACGTTATCGAAATAAACGTCGATGCCGCCGGGGCAGGCGCGGCCGATCGCCGCCGATAAATCGCTTTCGGCTTTGTAGTCGATCACCGCATGCGCCTTAAGTTCATTCGCAACCCACGCGCATTTTTCGGCACCACCGGCAATGCCCGCGACGCGGCAGCCTTCGAAGCGCGCGATCTGCACCGCGATTTGTCCGACGCCGCCGGCGGCGGCGGACACCAGCACGTGATCGTTTGGTTTTAAGCCGCCGATATCCTTTAATCCGAAATACGCGGTGACCGCGGATAAGCCTAGCGGGCCGATCCAATCTTCGGCGGTGCCGAGCGTAAGATCGAGTTTTTGCAAGTAACGCGCGGGTATCGTCGGATGCGTTTGCCAGTTAAGCCGCGCTTGCACCAGATCGCCCGGCAGGTAACCTTCCGCACGGCTTTCCAGCACGCGCGCGATGCCGCCGCCTTGCATGACATCGCCGATAGTGATGCGCTGGTTGTAACCGTTGCCCACACTCATCCACGAGTGCATCGCCGGATCCACGGACAGATACAGCGTTTGCAACAACACCTCGCCATCGGCGGGCGAGCGCGCGGGTTGCGCATCGGTGGTGAAATTTTCGGGGCCGGGTATGCCGTTGGGCCGCGCGGCGAGCAATAAGCGGTGATTGGTGGGCATGGTTGTGAAAAAAATGCGATGCTCGGAATAGTCGATGCGATTGTCACCTCCTTGGTTGACTGTGGTCAATCGCAGTACAATTTGCGCTTAACCAGCGGGAGTTTTCGCATGCGTGTAGCCATTATCGGCGGTGGCACGATTGCCACCTTGTTCATGGATCACATTCAGAGCGGCGATTTGGGCGATGCCCAGGTGGTGGCGGTGATGGGGCGCACGGATGCCTCGCGCGGCAAGCCGCTGGCCGACGGGCACGGCATCTCGTACATCACCACGCTCGATGAATTGATCGCGGCCAGGCCCGACGTGGTGGTGGAAGCCGCCTCACACGATGCCGTGCGCGATTTCGGCGAGGCGCTGCTCAAACACGGCATCGCCTTGATCGTGCTCTCCGGCGGCGCCTTGTGCGACGACCCCTTGCGCGCGCGGCTGGAGGCTGCTGCGATGGCGAGCGGGGCAATGATTTACGTGCCCTCCGGCGGCATCTGCGGCCTTGATGCGTTAAAAACCATGTGCATCGCCGGTGTGGATGAAGTGTCCATCGCAGTGACCAAGCCGCCGGCGGCGTGGAAAAATATCCCGTACGTCGAACGACAACGCATCAATCTGGACGCGCTGACCGGGCCGACGGTGTTGTTCGACGGCTCCGCGCGCGCCGGCGTGCCGCTGTTTCCGGCCAACGTCAATATCGCCGCGGTATTGAGCATGGCGGGGGTGGGTTTCGATCAAACCCGGCTCAAAGTGGTGGCTGACCCCGGATTAAAACTTAACACCCATTACATCAGCATGCGCGGCAAAACCGGCACGGTCAGCATCAAACTCGAAAGCGTGCCGGCGCCGGAAAACCCCAAGACCTCGTGGCTTGCGTGTTATAGCGCGCTGGCGGCGCTGAAGTTTGCAAAGTCGCCGGTGCGGTATGGGACTTAAAGATTTAACCGCGGAGGCGCAGAGACGCGGAGGTACGCAGCGTAAAACCGAAAAAGGTTTTTGATGTTTTCTGCGTAATCTCTGCGTCTGCGCGCCTCTGCGGTGATGAGTTAGCGTTTGTTAAGGCTGAAACCAATACGGCGTTTGTTGCTTGAACACGTTTTTGGGAATCATGCCGTAGATCGCTTGATTGAAATTCACCGCTTCGGCCACGCGAAAGTCCACCGCGATGCTCGCGAGTTGATAGGCATCGCTGGCGGACAGGTTTTTTTCCTGCATCAGAAAATTCACCACTTCCCGTACCGCGGCCTTCATCGCAAGATTCAAATCGCGATCAATGCCCATGCTGATGTAGTGGGTGGCGGTTTCCGCGCGCGGCCAGTTCAGTTGGTTGGCTTTACCCTTGTGCACGTAGAATTGAAACGTCGGCATCAACGAGGTTTCGATGGCGTTGACATCGACTTCGCCATCGCCCTGACAGGCATGCCCGTCGCCGGTGAAAAACAGCGCGCCGGGTTGAAACACCGGCAAATAAAGCGTTGCGCCGCGCGTCAGTTGTTTAAGGTCAAGGTTGCCGCCGAACGCACCCGGCGGGCGCGAGCTGACGGTGCCGGTGGCGGTGGACGGCGCCACCGCCATGATGCCCATGAACGGCGCCAGCGGCACCTCGATTCCGGGCGCAAACAGCGCGACACCGCGTGCCATGTCGAAATGAATGATGTGCGAAACCGGCGCTGGCAAAAGATCGGGCAACACGCCCGCCCCTGGCCGCGAGGCGTTCACGCCGTAGGGCACGCGGCAGCGCACATCGAGCACGCGCACTTCGAGCAGGTCGCCGGGCTGCGCCCCGGCGATGTGCAGCGGCCCGGTCAACACATGCACCCCCATGCCGGGCGGCGGCGGCACTTCGCGGTAGACGCTCAGGGCTTCCGCCAGTACCGCATGCGGCGCAATGCCGGCCTTGGCAAAAAACGCGGCCGGTTCCTCGCTGGTATTCAGACCCTGGTGCGAAAGCGTGTCGAGGCTGACTGGCTGGCCGGGTTCAACCTCTGCAATTGGCACCGCGTCGCAGGGGATCACGCCGCGCACCACGTTGGCCGGCGTCGCTGGGATGTGCATGGTGAATTCCTTTTGCGGGTAAATGTGCAGACTGTATTATGATCGCGCCTCGCGGTGTTTGCCTCAGGTGTTTGCCTAAGCCCATCGCACTGCTTAACCCATACTGGTATTGACACTTGGATACGCACAACAAGGGCTACATCGGCGCTTCGCTACCGCGCGCCAACGCCAGGCGCCTGCTGACCGGCCACGGACAATATGTCGATGATCTGCGGTTGCCGCGCATGCTGCACGCGGCGGTTTTGCGCAGCCCGCACGCGCACGCACGCATCGCACGCCTGGATGCAACAGCGGCTTTAAAGGCAGCGGGCGTGGCGCGTGTGCTGACCGGCGGGGACATCGCCAGGCTGTGCAAGCCCTACGTCGGTGTGTTGAAACACATCAAAGGCATGCAATCGGCGCCGCAGTTGCCGCTGGCGGTCGAGGTGGCGCGTTGGCAAGGCGAACCGGTGGCGATGGTGGTGGCGCAAACCCGGGCGCTGGCGGAGGATGCGCTGCAGTTGATCGAGGTCGATTACGAAGTGTTACCGGCGGTGACGGACATTGAAACCGCGCTGCACGCGGCAACACCGTTGATCCACCCGCAACTGGGCAGCAATTTATGCGTCGAGCGCTTTGTCGATACCGGCGAGGTCGACGCCGTGTTCGCCAAGGCCGATAAGATCGTGGAGGCGACCTTCACCACCTCGCGTCATGCGCCCACCACACTCGAGCCGCGCACCATCCTTGCCGATTTCAACGAGGGCGATGCGCAGTTGACGGTGTGGCACTCAACGCAAGTGCCGTACATGATGCAGTGGATCATCGCGCATCACTTTGGGCTTGCCGAAAACAACGTGCGCGTGATCGCCCCCGACGTGGGCGGCGCGTTCGGCATGAAGATTCACGTCTATGGCGACGAAATGGCTGCCATCGCCGCGTCGTTGCTGACCGCGCGGCCGGTGAAATTTGCTGCGGACCGGCTGGAATCGTTTGTATCGGATTTTCAGGCGCGCGGGCACCGGGTGAAAGTACGCTGCGCGCTGTCCAATGTGGGTGACATTTTGGCGTTTGATATGGACGATGTTTACGGCATCGGACCGTATTCCGGTTATCCGCGCGGCGGCGCGAATGAAGGTATTCACGTGAGCAATCTGACCGGCGCGCCCTACCGGCAGCGCGTGTATCGCGGCCGCGCGCGCGCGGTGTTTCAGAACAAGGGCATGTACGGACAATATCGCGCGGTGGGGCATCCGGTGGTGTGCGCGATCACCGAGGGTATGGTCGATTTCGCGGCCGATGCGCTGGGCATGGACCCGGCGCAGTTTCGCCGCCGCAACTACGTCGCGGATAACGCATATCCGTACACCACGCCCAGCGGCGTCACCTTTGAACGCTTGTCGCAGCACGAGTCGCTGGATCGATTGCTGGCGTTGATGGACTACCAAGCCTTGCGCGCCGAGCAAGCCGCGTTGCGCGCACAAGGCGTCTATCGCGGTATCGGGCTCGCGAGTTTTATCGAAAATTCGATGTCATCGTCCGCGACCTACGGGCAGGGCGGTGCGTCGATCGCCTCGCAGGATGCATGCACCATACGCTTGATGCCCACCGGCGGCATCACGGTGGCGACCAGTCTTACCGAGTTCGGCCAGGGCGCACACGCGGTGGCGGCGCAAGTGGCGGCGAGCACCGTAGGCGTTGCAGTGGAAAACGTACGGGTGATCATGGGCGACACCGAAACCACGCCGTACGGCGGCGGCAATTGGGGCTCGCGCGGCACCGGCATCGGCGGCGAAGCGGTGTATCAAACCGGCAAGGCGCTCAAAGCCAACATCCTTAACTTCGTGGCGCGCTTGACCGAATCGGAAGCCTCTTTGCTCGATGTGCGCGGCGGCGACGTGGTCGATGCCGCGAGCGGCGCGCTCAAAATGTCGCTCGAAACAGTGGCGCGCACGGCCTACTTTCGCACCGAGCTGGTGCCCAGGGATTACCAACCCGAACTCACCGTGACGCGCAGTTTTGCGCAAAAGCACTACAGCGGGATTTTTACCAACGGCATTCACGCAAGTTACGTGCAGGTCGATGTCGACACCGGCTTTGTCAAGGTGCTCAAGCATTGGGTGATCGACGACGCGGGCACCGTGGTCAATCCGCTGCTCGCCGATGAACAAATTCGCGGCGGCGTGGTGCAGGGAATCGGCGCGGCGTTGTATGAACAGTGTATTTACAGCGATGAAGGGCAATTGCTCAACGGCACGCTTGCCGAATATCTGGTGCCGATGGCGGGCGAGATGCCGGAGATCATCGTCGGGCATACGCATACGCCGACCCAAGTGTCCGAACTGGGGGCGCGCGGCGCCGGCGAAGCGGGTGTGGCGGGTGCGCCCGGCGCGATCATGAATGCGATTAACGACGCGTTAAAGCCGTTCAAGGCGCGCGTGACCGATCAACCGTTTACCCCCGAGCGGATCTTGCACGCGCTGGGCAAAGTACCGCCGTGAGAGTGTGGCCGCTGTTGCTCGCGTTGCTGTGGCTGCCGGCGCTGGCGAAAACCCATGAGGCGCGGGTGATTCATGTGATCGACGGCGATACGCTGGTGCTCAACGATGGGGCGCGCAAAACGACTGTGCGCATCGCCGATATCGATGCGCCGGAATTGGCGCAAGCGTTTGGCGATGCCTCGCGCGCGGCGTTGGCCGGCTTGACGTTGCACAAAGTGGTGCAAGTCACGCCGCGCACGACCGACGAGTATGGACGCGTGATCGGTGAGATTGCGGTCAACGGCGTTAACGTGAGCGATGCGCAATTGCGCGCCGGTCTGGCGTGGGAATATTCGCGGCATCAGCGCAAGCGCGCACTCAAAGCCTTGGAGAACCAGGCGCGGCGCGCCCAGCGCGGGCTGTGGTCGCAACCGAATCCGGTGCCGCCGTGGATGTTTCGTCAATCGCCTGGCGCTCAATCGAAGGGCGCGCCGGAGCGGGCACAGCGTGCGTTAGAATCGCCCCGCCACGCGCGCGTTTGCGGTAACAAACGTCATTGCTCGCAGATGTTGTCTTGCGCGGAGGCGCGCTTTTACTTTACAAAATGTGGCGTCAAAAGTCTGGATAAAAATGGCAATGGCGTAGCATGCGAAAATCTTTGCGCGGCGCGTTAGTTTTCAACCGATTTTTATTATAAGCATATGATTTTAAATAACTTTTTTTCAAGCAAAAAATCACGCTACCTGCGCTACGCGAGCGCCGTGGCGGGTGCCGTATTGCTAGCCGGCAACGCGGTCGCGGCGGCGGCCGCGGACTATCCGGTGCGTCCGGTGCGCATCGTGGTGCCCTACGCGCCGGGCGGCGGCACTGACATCAATGCGCGCCACGTCGCGCCCAAACTCATCGAGCGCTGGAAACAAACCGTGGTGATCGACAATCGCCCCGGCGGTAACGCCATGATCGGCGCCGACATCGTGGCCAAGGCCGCGCCCGATGGACACACCATGCTGCTTAGCACGTCGTCTGAAATCGCCACCGTGGTGCACTTATTTAAAAACATGGCCTACGATCCGGTGCGCGATTTCGAGCCGGTGACATTGGCGTCGAATACCCCGGTGGTGATTACCGCGCATCCCGCCACCAACGTGAAATCGATCAAGGAGATGGTGGCGGCGGCGGGGCAGCGCAAACTGTCGTTCGCCTCGGTGGGCACCGCCAGTCCGCAGCATTTGGCGGGCGAGTGGTTAAAGGCGCTTGCCAAGATCGACATGACGCATGTGCCGTTCAAAGGTGCGGGGCCGGCGCTAAACGACAACTTCGGTGGCCATGTACCGATCGGCTTTTTGTCGTTGCTGCCGGTGGTGCCGCACGCGAAAAGCGGACGCTTGAATGTGCTGGCGGTGACCAGTGCCGCGCGCTCGCCGGCGCTGCCCGATGTGCCGACGTTAAAGCAAGTGGGTTATCCCGACATCCAACTGGTGCACTGGTATGGCGTGTTTTTGCCGGCGAAAACGCCGCGCGCGATTATTGATAAGCTCAACGCTGACATGAACGCCAGTTTCAACGACCCGGAAGTCAAGTCACGCCTGGCGGCGGGCGGCGCCGATGTGCTGGCGAACTTCACGCCCGCGCAGTTTGCGAATTTCGTGCGCGAAGAGACCGAGAAGAACCGCAAGATCATACAAGCGGCCAAGGTGCGGGTAGATTAAAAATATTCAATAAAATCAATTAGTTACGTAAAATCACAAAAGCTCATCCAATGAGGCGAAGAGTCACCCATGGCGGACGATAACCTGAAGCCACCGCTGGTGCCGCGCGCGGCCGCCACGGTCACGCTGGTGCGCGATGCGCCCGGCGGATTCGAAGTACTGATGATGCAGCGCAATTTTCAATCAGTGTTCATGCCCGGCGTGCATGTGTTTCCCGGCGGCGCAGTGGATAAACACGATAGCTCCGCGCAAATCGCGGCGCTGTGCATGGGGCTGGATGATGCGGCCGCCAGCCGCAAGCTCGGCATCGCGCAAGGCGGGCAAGCCTACTGGGTGGCGGCGATACGCGAAGCCTTCGAGGAGGCCGGCATACTGCTGGCGTGCGACGAGCGGGGCGAAATCGTCACGCTTGACGATCAAGTGCGCGCCGAGCGCTTTCACAGCCATCGCCGCCGCGTCGAGCACGGCGAACACCCCTTGTCGCAGATGCTGCGCGAGGAAGGCTTGCGTTTGCCGCTGCAGCAGATGGTCTATTTCAGCCACTGGATCACCCCGGTCGGCGCGCCGCGGCGCTACGACACGCGATTTTTCGTCGCTGCCGCGCCCGAGGCGCAAAAGCCGCTGCATGACAACCGTGAAACCATCAATCACGTGTGGGTGAAACCGGGCGAGGCGCTTGATCGCAACAAGCAGAAAAAATTGACGCTGCGCACGCCGACTATCCACACGCTGCGGGTGTTTGCCGAGCACGACAACGTGAAATCGCTCACCGAAAGGCTGCGCGCGCTGGGCGATATCCCGGTGCTCGAACCGCGCATCGCCAAAAGCGGCCGGCGCGTGTTGCCCGGCGATCCCGATTACGATGC
>VGIF01000187.1 GCA_016868015.1 Betaproteobacteria bacterium | reverse complement strand
TCCGCGTCATCCAGCGCCGCGCATACGGACTGCGCGACCAGGAATACCTGAGGCTCAAAATCCTCACTTGCATGCTGCCAGCGCTCTGAAATGCCCCAAAATCGCCCACTCGAGTTCCTGAAGAGCCATCTTTTTATCGGCGAAACGGGCGAACTCGACCGTTTCGAGCTGGTCGGTGCCTCACCCAAAGGCTTGTTCGAGCAAGCCGCGCAGGAAGCGGTAGGCCAATTGCTGTTTCACCCCGCGGTCAAAAACGGGCAGCCGGTCAAAAGCCAAAAAACCATCGATGTGGTTTTCGACCCCAACCAAAAACCGACTTTGTTTAAGCCGGCGCCGCCAAACTTTTCGGCAACGGAAAAGTAACCCTCTCCTCGATCCCCTCAACGTTGCTCACGCGCTCCGCGCCCAGCGCCTTCAAGCGGTCGATCACCTGCTGCACCAGGATCTCCGGCGCCGATGCGCCCGCGGTGATGCCCACGCGCGACTTGCCGGCGAGCCATTCGGTTTTGAGCTCGGTGGCGTTATCGACCATATAAGCGGGCACGCCTTGATTGTGCGCCACTTCGCGCAGCCGGTTGGAGTTGGAGCTGTTAGGCGAGCCGACCACGATCACCACGTCGCATTGTTTGGCGAGGGTTTTCACCGCGTCTTGGCGGTTTTGCGTGGCGTAGCAGATATCGTTGCGCTTGGGGCCGACGATCGACGGGAAGCGCGTTTGCAACGCGTCGATGGTTTTTTGCGCGTCGTCGACCGACAGCGTGGTCTGGGTGACGAAGGCGAGGTTGTTTTCGTCCGCGACCTTTAACGCGGCGACATCGTCGAGCCCTTCCACCAGATACATGCCGCCCGCGCTCTGGCCCATGGTGCCTTGCACTTCGGGGTGGCCCTTGTGGCCGATCATGATGATTTCGCGGCCTTGCTCGCGCATCTTGGCGACTTCGACGTGCACCTTGGTCACCAGCGGGCAGGTCGCGTCGAACACGCGCAAGCCGCGCGCTTCGGCGTCGCGCCGCACGGCTTGCGACACGCCATGTGCACTGAAAATCAGCGTCGCGCCCGCGGGCACTTCGTCGAGGTCCTCGATGAACACCGCGCCTTTTTTGCGCAAATCTTCGACCACGAATTTGTTGTGCACCACTTCGTGCCGCACGTAGATCGGCGCGCCGTGTAGTTCGATGGCGCGTTCGACGATTTCAATCGCGCGGTCGACGCCGGCGCAAAAACCGCGGGGGTTGGCGAGTAAGACTTGCATGTCGATGATTATAACGAGCGAACTCGCCTCTCAAGGCTAAAATAAAATATTCAATTAAATCAAATACTTACGTTTTATCTGCAGCTGTTGCGGGCTGCGGCTTGGACGGGAAAAACCCGTCCCAGATCAGCAGCGCCGCACCCACGGAAATCGCCGCATCGGCGACGTTAAACGCCGGGAAGTACCAGCCGCCGTAATGCACCTGCACAAAATCGACCACGTAACCAAACAGCACGCGATCGATCAAGTTGCCGATGGCACCGCCCAAAATCAGCGCCAGCGCCAGACAAAACAGCCGCTGTTGCGGATGATGTTTGAGCAGCCACACCACCCACACCGAGGCCACCACCGCCACCACAATAAAAAACACGCGCTGCCAGCCGCCCGCGTCCGCCAGCAGGCTAAACGCGGCGCCGCTGTTGTGCACGCGCACCAGGTTAAAAAACGAGGTGACGTAGAGTGTTTCGTGCAGCACAAACTTTTGCACGATCACGTATTTGACGATCTGGTCGACGACCACGATCGCCAAGGCCAGCAACAGCCACTTACGCATGTTCGCGCGGCTCGCCGGCCCCGAATAAATTGGAGTGACAGCGCCCGCACAACTGCGGGTGCTCCGCGTGCGCACCGACATCGGGGCGGTAATGCCAGCAGCGCTCGCACTTGGCGTGGGTGCTGGCGCTCGCTTTAATGCCCACGCCTGGCAGGCCCGCGGAAGCGGTTCCACCACTGCCGCCGTGCAACGTGGCGCGCGAGGTGATCAGCACAAAACGCAAATCGTCGTTCAACGACGCAAGTAACGCATGCGCCTCGCCTTCGGCGTGCAAATCGATTTCGCCTTGCAGCGACGAGCCCACCCTGCCCGCCACGCGCAACGTTTCGAGCTCTTTTTGCACGTCGGAACGCAGCGCGCGCAGTTTGCTCCAACGTTCCCTCAGTAGCTTGGCGTCCTGCGGCAAACCAAATTGATACCAGGTTTGTTCGAATACACTGGCGTCGGTTTTTTGGATGGTCTCCCACACCTCCTGCGCGGTGAACGACAAAATCGGCGCCATCAGCCTTGTGACCGCCTGCGTGATGTGATACAGCGCGTTTTGCGCCGAACGCCGCGCGCGACCTGTGGTCGGCGCGGTGTAAAGCCGATCCTTCAAGATGTCGAGATAAAACCCGCCCAGGTCTTCCGAGCAAAACGACTGCAGGCGCTGCGCAACCTGGTGAAACTCGTACTCGCCGTAATGGCCCGGCGACTTCGGTTCGCGCACGCCCTGCTCCGAGGGTGTTAACGCCGCTTGCAGATCGTGCGTCATCACCCACGCGTAGCGGTCGATTTCCAGCCACTCGCCGATCGGCAGCGCATCACGCGCAATGTCGAAATCGGCCAGGTTCGCCAGCAAAAAGCGCAGCGTGTTGCGAATCCGCCGGTACGATTCCACCACGCGCTTCAAAATCTCTTTCGAGATCGACAACTCGCCAGAATAATCGGTGGAGGCCACCCATAGCCGCAGAATATCCGCGCCAAGCTCACCCATCACCTGCTGCGGCACGATGACATTGCCCTTGGATTTGCTCATTTTGTGGCCGCTGCCGTCGACCACAAAGCCGTGCGTAAGCAGCCCGCGATACGGCGGCTGCCCGTCCATCATGCTGCTCACCAACAGCGACGAATGAAACCAGCCGCGATGCTGGTCAGAACCTTCGAGATACAAATCCGCCGGGTACGCGCCCTCGCTCTCGTGCGAGCGGCGCAGCACGGTGTAATGCGTCGAGCCCGAATCGAACCACACATCGAGCGTGTCTTTGACTTTTTCGTAGCGCGCGGCATCAACGCCCAAAAGTTCGTCGGTGCTCAGCGCTTGCCACGCTTCGATGCCGCCTTTTTCAACGCGTTGCGCCACCTGCTCCAACAGCGCCAGCGTTTGCGGATGCAGCGTACCGGTTTCTTTCGAGATAAAAAACGGCATCGGCACGCCCCATTGCCGCTGGCGCGATAGTGTCCAGTCCGGCCGGTTGGCGATCATGCCGTGCAGCCGCGCCTGGCCCCATGCGGGGTAGAACTTGGTGTTTTCCACGCCGCGCAGCGCGGTCGTGCGCAGCGACTCCTTGGGCTTGGCGTTGATCCAACCTTGCGTTTCATCCATGCCCGCGAACCACTGCACCGTCGCGCGCAAAATCACCGGCGTTTTGTGGCGCCAGCAATGCATGTAGCTGTGCACATGAGAGTGCTGGGCGAACAACACGCCTTGTGTTTCGAGGTGGGCGACGATTTTCGGGTTGGCTTTCCAGATCATCTCGCCACCGAACAGCGGCAGCGACGCCACGTACTTGCCGTCGCCCATCACCGGCGTGAGGATGTCTTGATCCTTCATGCCGTAGCGGCGGCACGACAAAAAGTCTTCCACGCCGTAGGCCGGTGCGGAATGCACAATGCCGGTGCCGGTATCGAGCGTAACGTAATCGCCCAGATACACGGGGGAGAGCCGGTCGTAGAACGGGTGCTTGAACGCGATCAGCTCCAGCGCCTTGCCTTTGCAAGTGGCAAGCATGGTGCCTTCAAGCTGGTAGCGCGCCAAACACGCGGCCTGCAACTCGGCAGCCAGAATCAACAACCCGCGCCCGGTATCCACCAGGTTGTAATCGAATTCGGCGTGCGCGTTCAACGCCTGGTTACCCGGCAACGTCCACGGCGTTGTGGTCCAGATCACCACATAGCCCGGCTTATCGGGCAGCTTCGCCAGCCCAAACGCCTTGGCGATTTTGTCGCGCTCTGCAAACGGGAAAGCCACATCGATCGCCATATCCTTGCGGTCTTCGTATTCCACTTCCGCTTCGGCGAGCGCCGAGCCGCAATCGAAACACCAGTTCACCGGCTTTAAGCCGCGATAGACATAACCTTTTTCGAGCAGCTTACCCAACGCACGGATTTCATCGGCCTCGTTTTGGTAGGCCATGGTGAGATAGGGGTTGTCCCAATCGCCGAGCACACCCAGACGAATGAAATCCTGCTTTTGCCGCTCGACTTGCTCGGTAGCGTAGGCGCGGCACAACTTTTGCGTTTCCGCCGTCGGTAAATGTTTACCGTGCTTTTTTTCGATTTGCACCTCGATCGGCATGCCGTGGCAATCCCAGCCCGGCACGTACGGCGCATCGAAGCCCGACAGCGATTTGGACTTGACGATAATGTCTTTCAAAATCTTGTTGACCGCGTGCCCGATATGAATGTCGCCATTGGCGTACGGCGGCCCGTCGTGCAGCACAAACCGCGGCCGGCCCTTGCTCGCCGCGCGGATGCGTTGATAAAACTGGCGTTGCTGCCACGCTTTCAACATCAGCGGCTCGCGCTTGGCCAGATCGCCGCGCATCGGGAACGGCGTGTCGGGCAGGTTTAAAGTGTGTTTGTAGTCGGTCATTTTTGAAAAGCTTCACCGCAGAGGCGCAAAGACGCAGAGTTTACGCAGAGAAAATCAGAGCTTATTTACGACACGTTTAATGCCGTTGCGCATGATCTCCACGTTGAAATTCAATAAAAGGCCTAATCGAAAATTGTTTATCTTTAAGTAAGTCAACATTTGTGCTGTATGTATGGCTTCAAGCTTCTGCACCGACTTCAATTCCAGCGCCAATTCATTTTCCACGAGCAGATCAAGCCGATAAGCATTTGGAACCACACTGTTCTTGTATTTCACCGGCACCTGCACCTGTTGCTCAAACGCTATTCCCGCATTTCGTAACTCTCAAGCCATGCAAGTTTGGTATGCGGACTCCAACAAGCCGGGCCCTAACACCCCGCTCACCTCGATGGCACAGCCAATGATCTTGCCAGTAACGCGATTCAGCTCGTCTTCGGAAAGCATTAACGAATTTACTCTGCGTGACCTCTGCGCCTCTGCGCCTCTGCGGTGAAGAAGTATTCTTTAATACCCTCCACATCCACGGCAATCTGCCGCTTCAACGTCTCCAAATCAACGTATTTTTCTTCGTCACGCATCTTCCGCAGAAAATTAACGCTTATATGTCTTCCGTAGATTTTCTCTTTAAAATCAAATAGATACACTTCCAGTGTCATGCGACCTTTTTCATGCACCGTGGGCCGCAGGCCGAGGCTAGCGGCGCCGCGCAGGGTGCGCTCGGCCGCGCCTTCGACTTCCACCGCGAAGATGCCTTGCAGCGGCGCGCGATTGTGTTTCATTTGCACGTTCGCGGTGGGAAAGCCAAGCTTGCGCCCAAGTTGTTCGCCGCGCACCACACGCCCGCTGATGCTGTAGGGCCGCCCCAGCAAACGCGCGGCGCGGGTTAACTTGCCCGCGGCGAGCGCCGTGCGCACCGCCGTGCTTGACACCCGCTCGTCATCCACCATCACGCTGCGCAGCGCTTGCACTTCGTAGTGGTACTGTTTGGCGTACTGGTTAAGCATATTGAAATCGCCGGCACGCCGCGCGCCAAAGCGAAAATCGTCGCCCACTTGCAGCCAGCGGATGTTGAGCCCCTTGACCAATATGCGCTCGATAAAATCCTGCGCGGTGATCGACGCCAGCGCGTAGTTAAAGCGGCACACATGAGCGCGCGCCACGCCATGCGCGGCAAGCAACTCCAGCTTTTCACGCAGCGAGGTCAAACGCACCGGCGCCTGATCGGGCGCGAAAAATTCGCGCGGATGCGGCTCAAACGTCATCACGCACGAAGGCAAGCCCAAACGCGTTGACGCACGCGTGAGTTCCTCCAACATGGCTTGATGGCCCAGGTGCACGCCATCGAAATTGCCGATGGTGAGCGCTACGGGCGTGTCGGCGGCTTGTGGAATGCCGCGGGTGATGCGCATGGCAAAATCGTGTAAAAGCTTGAATTATAGCGTGTTTCCGCTATCGGCCCGCGCCTTTTGCAATTCGTTTCATCCTGCGGTAACTTCCCATTCAGAGACTCGGCGCAAGCTGTTGTTTCTGCTCCATCCAACCTCAATTCATCCTCAAACAACCGCAACCGAAAGCTCGATCATGATCGACTTAAGCCCTTCTCGCACGCGCCGCGTCGTTGTCGGCCTCGCCGCGCAAATTCGCGCAAGCCAAGTCTGCAATTCGCGCAAAAACCCTGATGTACTTTGTTAGAAAGGAACCGCAATGTTTCACACTTCTCCCCGCACTTTTCCCAATTCTCCCGTTCGTTTTACCTCATTTTTTCGCCGCACCCTCGCCGCCTTTAGCCTGGCGATTATCGCGGCCACCGCTGCCCACGCGCAGCAGCAAGTCCTCAAAGTCACCACCATCCCCGAGGAAGCGGCCACCGAGCAAATCCGCAAGTTCGGCCCGCTCACCCGCTACCTTGAACGCACACTCGGCATGAAAGTCGAGTTCACGCCCGTGAACGACTACCCCGCCGCGGTGGAAGCGCTGGTCAACAAACAAGTCGATGTGGCGTGGTTTGGCGGCTTCACCCACGTGCAAGCCCAATTGCGCTCCGGCGGCAAAATCATCCCCATCGCGCAGCGCGAGGAAGATACGCAGTTTCGCTCGGTATTCATCACCCAGGTCGGCTCCGGCATCAAAGCCCTGCCCGACCTCAAGGGCAAGCAAGTGAGTTTCGGCTCACAATCGAGCACCTCCGGCCACTTGATGCCGCGCAGCTTTTTGCTGCAAGCCAAGCTCGATCCGGATAAGGATTTCAAACGTGTCGCCTACTCCGGCGCGCATGATGCGACCATTGCCTCGGTGGTGAGCGGCCGCGTCGACGCCGCCGCGCTCGATATCACGGTATGGCGCAAATTCGTCGAGGAAAAACGGGTCGATACCGCCAAGGTCGACGTGTTTTTCACCACGCCGCCCTTTTTCAATTACAACTGGTCGGTGCACGCCGACATGCCCGCGGCGCTGCGCGAACGCATCACCAAGGCGCTGCTCGACCTGTCGATGGCTACGCCCGAAGGCAAGGAAATTCTCACCTTGAATCGTGCCACCCGGTACATCGCCACCCGCGCCGAAAATTATCGCGACCTCGAAGCCGCGGGGCGCAGCGCCGGCCTGATTAAATAGACGCATGCAAATTCGAATCGACGGTCTGTCGGCGCGCCACCGCGCCGCGGCAACCGGCGCCGCCGCCGCACTGCGGCAAGTCTCGCTCACGATTGGGCCGGGCGAACAGGTGGCGATCATCGGCCCCTCGGGCGCGGGCAAGACCACGCTGCTTAACGCGCTCGCTTGCGCGTTAAAACCCGCGGCGGGCAAGCTCGCGCTCGACGGCACCGACCCATGGCGGCTGTCGGTGGCCAAGTTGCAAAAGCTGCGCGGCCGATTGTTTCTCGCGCCGCAAACGCCGCCGCTGCCGCCGCGCCAGCGTGTGATTACCGCGGTGCTCGCGGCGCGCCTGCCGCACCAATCGCTGCTGGCGAGCCTGCGCTCGCTGATTTACCCCACGCACATCGCCGAGGCCGAAGCCGCGCTGGCACACTTCGATCTGGCGAACAAGCTGTGGGATCGCGTCGATCGGCTCTCGGGCGGCGAACGCCAGCGCGTGGGCTTGTCGCGCGCGCTGGTGTCACAAGCCTCACTGTGGTTGATCGACGAGCCGTTGTCCTCGCTCGACCCCTCGCGCGCCGCGCTCGCCATCGAAAGTCTGACCCAAGCGGCGAAGCGCCGCAACGCGACGCTGGTCACCACGCTGCATCAAGTCGATGTCGCCACGCGTTTTGCGCGCGTGATCGGCCTGCGCGATGGTGAACTGAAATTCGACCTGCCTTCGCGCGAGGTCACGCGCGAGCGCCTGGGTGCGCTTTACGCGCAGTACGAACACGAACTCACCAGCGCCGCGCCCGTCGTCGGCGACCCGGCGCAAGAGGATGCGCGTTCGGCGGTGATGTATTGCCGCTAATGCTTAACACCGCGCCGTGAACAGCAGCGCCACCGTACTCTCACCGCGACTGCGCGACCCGGCGTGGTTAAAGCGCGTGTTCTGGACCTGCGTCGCGCTGGTGCTGATCGCGCCGGCGCTGGTGGTCACGGAATTTAAACCCTGGACGCTGTTCGAACCGGAATCGCTGAAAATCACCACGCGCTTTTTGGGGGATTTTTTTCCACCCAATATCGAGGGCGAATTTTTGCTGATGGTGGCGAGGGAAGCCTGGCGCACCGTGGCGATCGCCACCGCGGGCATGGCACTGGCGCTGTTGATCGCGATACCGCTCACTTTGATGTCCACCAGCGCGTTGTCGATCTCCGCGCTGCCGGGGCGCATGCATGCAATGCCGTTTGTGATCCGCCAGGCGATACGCTGGCTGCTGATCGTGCTGCGCAGCGTGCCCGAGCTGGTGTGGGCGCTGGTGTTCGTGCGCGTGGTGGGCCTGGGCCCCAGCGCCGGCGTGCTGGCGATCGCGCTCACCTACGGCGGCATGCTGGGCAAGGTTTACGGCGAGATTCTCGAGAGCGACGAATCACACGCCACCAACAGCCTGCTGCGCAACGGCAGCGGCCGCCTGCAGGCTTTTTTGTATGGCCTGTTGCCGCAAAGCTCGGCCGAACTCACCAGCTACACGGTGTATCGCTGGGAATGCGCGATACGCTCCTCGGCGGTGTTGGGCTTTGTCGGCGCCGGCGGTCTGGGGCAGCAAATGGATAACTCGATGAAAATGTTCCGCGGCGACGAAGTCGCGACCATGTTGATCGTGTTCATGCTGCTGGTGGGGCTGGCCGATTACGTCAGCGAGCGGCTGCGGCGGGTGCTGGCATGAGCGGCGCGCCCAACACGCCGGCGCGCGAGGCGCCGCGCACGGCGGCCGCCAACGAGACTTATCGTCTGCCGCCCAGGCTCT
>VGIF01000186.1 GCA_016868015.1 Betaproteobacteria bacterium | reverse complement strand
CGCCATTATCCTTTTAAGGCCCTTTAGCTAAAAAGAGTGTCTAGTGGACGATAGGACGATAGGGTGATGGTGGATGGCCCGCGCATCACAGTTTCAATTCCCGAACCAGCTTCGCCCATTCCGCCACCTCGGTATGCACGAATGCCTTGAACTGATCCGGCGTGCTGGCGACGGCGATCAAACCGTCTTCTGCAAATACTTTTACCGCATCGGGGTCTTTTAGCACTTTTGACACGGCTTGGTGCATGCGCATCACAATGGGTTCGGGCACTTTCGCTTGCGTCAACAAGCCGGTCCACGCGGCTTTGTCGTAGCCGGGCACGCCGGATTCGGCGATGGTCGGCAGTTCGGGCGCCGCCGGCGAGCGTTCCTTGGTGCTCACGGCAATGCCGCGTATCTGGCCGGACCGCCTGAACGGTCTTGAGCCCAAAATGCCCATGAAGCCCACTTGAATCTCGCCGGTAAGCAAGGCAACGATGACCGGGCCGCCGCCTTTATACGGCACGTGCACGAGGTTGATTTTGGCCACGTGTTTGAACAACTCGGTGGTGAGGTGCAAGTTGCTGCCCGGGCCGCCGGAACCGTAAAAAATATCCTGCGGCCGTTTTTGCGCGAGGGCGACCAGATCGCGCGTGGTTTTCACCGGCATTGACGGGTGCACGCCCAGTATCAGCGCTTGCGTGGTGAGCATCGATAAATGCCTGAAATCGTTGACCGGGTCGTACGGCAAATTCTTGTGCAGGCTGGGGATGAAAGTGTAACTGGCGGAGCTCACCATGTAGGTGTAGCCATCGGGCGCGGCGCGTGCGACCAGCGCGCCGCCGACGGTGCCGCCCGCGCCCGGCCGATTTTCGACGATGACGGCGACACCGAGTGTGCGTTCGAGCCTGTCCTGCAGGGCGCGCGCCAGCAGATCCGTGCCGCCGCCCGGTGCAAATGGCACCAGAAATCGAATGGGCTTGGTGGGAAACTCAGCGGCCGCGGTCGGCGGCGCCAAAACGGTGATGACGGCGGTCAACAACGAAGCGCAAACTAGGCGTGGCATGGGTTTCTCCTCTCGGAATAAGCTCCCTGGTCGACGCGTGGTTCTTTTGCCGCTGGCGCGGTGCCGATAGCGTCCGCGCGGCGGGGCCGACTGTTTGGGCGGGTCGGCCTTTTGCGGCTTGAGCGCTATTGTGGGCGGGTGCCACCCGACCTGTCCAGAGCCAGTCGGCCAATTGCGGTCATGAGCGGCAATTTGCGGCCTTTGCAAACGTGAATGCCACCGCCAGTTGGTTTGCCGGCAACTTGCGCCGCCGCATCGCGTTTGGCGTGCCTTTATCGCCCTCAGGCATACAATAGCCGCGACGGCTCACGCCATCCCACGAGTAAAAGGAGCAAATGGATGACACAGGTTCTGATTCGCACGGTCACCGGCTGCGTGGCCATGGCCGCGGCGAGTTTGCCGCTCGCGGCGGCAGCGGCTTATCGCGAGCGGCCGGTGCGCATTGTGGTGGGCTTCGCGCCCGGTGGCGCGACCGATATCGCGGCGCGTTTTCTGGCGCAGCGCCTGACGGAAGTGATCAAGGGCAGCAGCTTTATCGTGGAGAATCGCGCGGGTGCGAGCGGCACCATCGGCGCGGGCGCGGTGGCCAAGTCGCCGCCCGATGGGCATATGCTGTCGGTGGGCACCTCGACCACGCACTCGGTGGCGCCGCAGTTGCTGCCCAACGTGGCGTATCACCCGGTGCGCGATTTCGCGCATATCACGCAGATCGCCACTTCGCCGATGTTCCTGGTGGTGCATCCTTCCACGCCGATCAAAAGCGTGCCGGAGCTGATCAAGCTCGCCCGCGCGCGCCCGAACGAAATCAACTTCGGCGCCGGCGGCATCGGCACCACGCCGCACATGGCCGGCGAGTTATTCAAGCTGATGACCCACACCCGAATGACCATGGTCGCCTACAAGGGTGAGGCGCCCGCCATTGCCGATCTCATCGGCGGGCAGATATCGCCGATCTTCGGCAATGTGCCGGCGGTGGTGCAGCCGGTGCGCGCCGGCAGCCTGCGCGGTATCGCGGTGACCAGCGCAAAACGTGTCGAGGCGGTCGCGCAGTTTCCCACCATCGCCGAATCCGGTGTGCCCGGCTACGAGGCGAGCACTTGGTTTGGTCTATTCGCGCCGGCCGGCACGCCGCGTGACATCGTGAATCAGATTAACGCCGCAAGCCGCGAAGCACTGCAATCGGCGGACGCGCAAAAAAAACTGCTGGCGCTAGGCATGTACGCGGTGGCGAGCCCGGCCGAGGCGTTTCAAAAGTTCGTCGAAGACGAATATGGCAAATGGGGCAAGGTGATCAAGGACACCGGCCTGACGGTGAAATAACGACTTCAAAAAATATAAATAAAATCAGATAGTTACGTGAACTCTCCTGGGCGGGCCGATTAGCGCCGCTTGCCGCCGCCCAACATCCCGCCGAGCACGCCGCGCAAGACTTCCCGGCCCACTTGCGTGCCGATGGTGCGCACCGCGCTTTTGGCCGCGGTCTGCACCAAGCCATCACGCTGGGCACCGCGCGGGCCGGTGCTACCGACCAGCAGGCCCTTGAGCGCGCCGAGGAGGCCGCCGCTCGCCGCTTGCGCGGGAGGTTGCGCGCCGGCAGGGGCGGCCGCGCCGCTCGCGTTGGCGCGGTTGGCGAGTATTTCGTAGGCCGATTCGCGATCAACGACGTTGTCATAGACGCCCGCGACCACCGAGGCCTGCATGGTGGCGGCGCGCTCGTCCGGCGTGACCGGCCCCAGGCGGCTGCCCGGCGGCGCGACGAACGCGCGCTCGACGATGGTGGGCGTGCCCTTGGCATCGAGGAAGGACACCAGCGCTTCGCCCACGCCCAGCTCGGTGATCGCCTTTTCGACATTGAGCTTGGGGTTTGCGCGCATGGTGGTGGCCGCGGTTTTGACCGCTTGCTGATCGCGCGGGGTGAAGGCGCGCAGCGCGTGTTGCACGCGGTTGCCGAGTTGGCCCAGCACGGTGTCGGGCACGTCGAGCGGGTTTTGCGTCACAAAATAAACCCCCACGCCCTTGGAGCGCACCAGCCGCACCACTTGCTCGATTTTTTCCAGCAGCACCTTGGGCGCGTCGGTGAACAACAGGTGCGCTTCGTCGAAAAAGAACACCAGCTTGGGTTTTTCCACGTCGCCCACTTCGGGCAAATTCTCGAACAGTTCCGATAGCATCCACAGCAAAAACGTGGCGTAAAGCTTGGGCGCGCTCATCAGCTTGTCGGCGGCAAGAATGTTGATGACGCCGCGGCCCTTGGCATCGGTCTGAATAAAATCCTCGATGTTCAACGACGGCTCGCCGAAGAATTGATCGGCGCCTTGTTGGTCAAGTTCGAGCAGGCCGCGTTGAATGGCGCCGATCGAAGCGGCGGAGACGTTGCCGTACTGGGTGGTGAATTGCTTGGCGTTGTCGCCCACGAACTGCAGCATCGAACGCAGGTCTTTGATGTCGAGCAGCAGCAAGCCGTTGTCGTCGGCGATTTTGAACACCATGCTTAACACGCCTTGCTGCGTGTCGTTCAGATTCAACAGGCGCGCGAGAAGCAGCGGCCCCATCTCCGACATGGTGGTGCGCACCGGGTGGCCCTGCTTGCCGAAGGTGTCCCAAAACACCACCGGGCAGGCTTCGTTGCTGAAATTGGCGATGCCGAGCTGCTCGACGCGCTCCTTGACCTTGCCTTTGAGTTCGCCCGCCTGCGACAGCCCCGCGAGATCGCCCTTGACATCGGCCATGAACACCGGCACGCCGATGCGGCTAAACGCTTCGGCCATGCGTTGCAGCGTCACGGTTTTGCCGGTGCCGGTGGCGCCGGCGATGAGTCCATGGCGGTTGGCTAGGCCAGGCAATAAATTCAGATCGAGTTTGCCGCTGGTGTCTTTAGCGATTAACAACGGGTCGGGCATGATCATCTCCACAGTGCTAAAATTTTCCATATTGTAGCGGCAATCGATACCGGGGATTTCATGGCAGGGCATTCGAAATGGGCCAACATCCAGCACCGCAAAGGGCGGCAGGATGCAAAACGTGGCAAGATTTTTACGCGGCTGATTAAAGAAATCACCGTGTCGGCGCGCATGGGTGGCGGCGATCCGGGAAGTAATCCGCGCTTGCGGCTGGCGATGGACAAAGCCTACGCCCAAAACATGCCCAAAGATAACGTCGAGCGCGCGATCAAGCGCGGTACTGGCGACTTGGAAGGCGTCAACTATGAAGAAATTCGTTACGAGGGTTACGGCATCGGCGGCGCCGCGGTGATGGTGGATTGCATGACTGATAATCGCACGCGCACCGTGGCCGATGTGCGTTTTGCGTTCACCAAAAACGGCGGCAACATGGGCACCGAGGGCTCGGTGGCGTTCTTGTTCAAGCACTGCGGGCAAATGATTTTCGCGCCAGGCACCAATGAAGAAAAGCTGATGGATGCGGCGATTGAAGGCGGCGCGGAAGATGTCGTGACCAACGACGACGGCAGCATTGAAGTGATCACGCCGCCCAATGATTTTGCGGCGGTGAAAGACGCGATTGAAAAAGCGGGCTTCAAGCCGGAGGTGGCGGAAGTGGTGATGAAGCCGACGACCGAAAACGCGCTGACCGGCGATGACGCGGCCAAGATGCAAAAGTTGCTCGATGCGCTGGAAGCGCTCGACGATGTGCAAGAAGTGTACACCAGCGCCGTGATGGACGAGGCGGCTTGAACGCCACTGACACGATACGAATACTGGGTATTGACCCGGGGCTGCGTGTCACCGGTTTTGGCGTGCTGGAGAAAACCGGCAGCAAGCTCAATTACATCACCAGCGGCTGCATCAAAACCAGCAACGGCGAATTGCCCGCTCGAATCAAAACCATCGTCGATGGGCTGGCCGAAGTGATCGGCGACAACGCGCCGGTGCAAGTCGCGGTGGAAAAAGTCTTCGTCAACGTTAATCCGCAGTCCACGCTGTTGCTGGGCCAAGCGCGCGGCGCGGCGATCTGCGCGGCGGTCATGCACCATCTGCCCGTCTCGGAATACACTGCACTGCAAGTCAAACAAGCGGTGGTCGGCAACGGCCACGCCAAGAAAGAACAGGTGCAGGAAATGGTCAAGCGCTTGCTGCGGCTCGCGGGCGATCCGAACCCCGATGCGGCCGATGCGCTCGCCTGCGCGATTTGCCATGCGCATGGCGGACAGGGGCTGGGCCGACTTGCGACCGCCGGGTATCGCGTGCGGCGCGGGCGCCTGATAGGCTCGCCACGCCTTGTAGGCGAAAAAAAATAATAAATTAAATCAAAGTCTTATATTAAAGTCATGCGGAATGGTGGTTCTGCGCACGCCATTGACGCAGCGTCGTTCTTGCGCTATGTTCCTACGCTTAGTAACCACGATGGAACCCGCCATGCAAGCGGTCAACGTTCGCCAACTGAAAAACAACCCGTCCGAGGCGCTGCGCAAGGCGCAAAAGGAAATGGTGGTCGTCATGAACGGCGATCAGCCTTCCGCCGTGCTGGTGCACCTCGAACAAAACGCGATGCTGGCGATGCCCGGCATACGCTTGGCGCTCGCCAATGCCTTGTTTAAAGAGGGCAGCCTGCCGCTCGCGCGCGCGGCGAAACTCGCGCAGATGGCGTTGCCGGAGTTCATGCAGCAACTATCGCGTGCGGGTATACCCGTGATCCACGGCGCGTCAAAAGAGGTCAAGCACGACGTGGAAACGCTGCAAGCATGGCTCGCATCGTCCTAGCCGATGCGAGTCCGCTGATCGTGCTCGCACGCGTGGATGGACTTTCCTGGTTGGAACGATTGTTCGGCCCCGTGCATGTGCCGCGAGCCGTGCGCGACGAAGTGTTGCCGCGGCAAGACAGGGCGGGCGAGCCGCAGATTCGCGAGGCGATTGCGCGCAAAGCGCTGATGGTATTGCGCAGCGATTGGCGCACGCCGCAGTTCCCTCATTTAGGCGAGGGCGAAGCGGCGTGTATACGGGCAGCCGCGCGCCTCGCGAAGCCCGCGTTACTGCTGATGGACGATAGAATCGGCAGGGCGACCGCGGTGGAGCATGGGTTGGAAGTCGCGGGCACGGCGGCGATTATCGCCATGGCCAAACGACAACGGATGATACCCTCCGCGGCCGCGGTGTTCGAGAGGCTATTACAGATGGATTTTCGGATTTCCGCCGAAATCATAAGCGCCGCGCTGGAAATGGCGGGGGAACGCAAACCATGATCGGCCGCATCAGCGGCAAACTCGCCGCCAAACAGCCGCCGCAAATCATTGTCGACGTGCAAGGTGTCGGCTACGAAATCGATGTGCCTATGAGCACGTTGTATCAACTGCCAGCGACCGGTGCGGAGGTGACGCTGCTCACGCATTTGATGGTGCGCGAGGATGCGCATCTGTTATACGGTTTTGCCACCGAGCAGGAGCGCACCGTGTTTCGGCAATTGCTCAAAATTTCCGGCATCGGCGCGCGCACGGCGCTTTCCGTGTTGTCGGGCTTAAGCGTTGCTGATTTGCATGCCGCAGTGAGCGCGCAGGATAGCGGTCGGCTGACCAAAATTCCCGGCATCGGCAAAAAAACCGCCGAGCGTTTGCTGCTGGAATTGAAAGATAAACTCAATATCACGGTGTCGGTGGCGCCGGCGGCGGCGGCGAGCAGCGCTACCGCCGACGTCGTTAACGCGCTGTTGGCACTGGGGTACAACGGCAAAGAGGCGTCTTGGGCGGTGAAGCAGTTGCCCAGCGATTCCAATGTGAACGATGGTATTCGGCAGGCGCTTAAGCTATTGTCGAAGTCTGGGTAATTAGCGCATGGCTATCGAAACCGACCGTCTGATCGCCGCCACCCCCGCCTCGCAGCAAGAGGAGGTGTTCGAGCGCGCGCTGCGTCCTAAGCAGCTCGACGAATACATCGGCCAGGAGAAAATTCGCGGCCAGTTGTCGATCTTTATCGAGGCGGCGCGTAAGCGCAAAGAGCCGCTCGATCACGTGCTGCTGTTTGGGCCGCCGGGCCTGGGCAAAACCACGCTCGCGCACATCATCGCGCGCGAGATGGGGGTGAATCTGCGCCATACGTCTGGGCCGGTGCTGGAGCGCGCGGGGGATTTGGCGGCAATTCTCACCAATCTCGAACCTAACGACGTGTTGTTTATCGACGAGATACACCGGCTGTCGCCGGTGGTGGAGGAGATTCTTTACCCGGCGCTCGAGGATTACCAGATCGACATCATGATCGGCGAAGGCCCGGCGGCACGCTCGGTCAAGCTCGATCTACCGCCGTTCACGCTGGTGGGCGCGACCACGCGCGCGGGGATGTTGACCAACCCGCTGCGCGACCGCTTTGGCATCGTCGCGCGGCTTGAGTTTTATAACGTTGACGAACTCACGCGTATCGTCACGCGTTCGTCGAAATTGCTTGAAGTGCCGATCGACGCCAAGGGCGCGCGCGAGATAGCCAGCCGCTCGCGCGGTACACCGCGTATTTCCAACCGCCTCTTGCGGCGCGTGCGTGATTACGCCGAGGTTAAAGCCGACGGCAACATTAGCCGCGAGGTCGCCGATGCGGCGCTGAAAATGCTCGATGTCGATACGCTCGGCCTCGATGTCATGGACCGCAAGCTGCTGCTGGCGGTGATCGAGCGCTTCGATGGCGGGCCGGTGGGCGTGGACAACCTCGCCGCAGCGATTGGCGAAGAGCGCGACACCATCGAAGACGTGCTCGAACCGTATTTGATCCAGCAAGGTTACTTGCAGCGCACGCCGCGCGGACGCATGGCCACTGCGACGGCGTTTCGCCATTTTGGGTTGGCGCATCCCACGCGCTTGGGCACGCCCGATTTGTGGGACGCGGCGGAGCCGCCGAAGGCTTGACCCTAGCGGCTATCGGCGCGCTGGTTGCGCATGGAAAAGTGTTAACCCCATTTCCGCTCGCGTGACGTTAGTAGTTGCGATGAGCGTGTCGCTTGCAACCGATCAATCACCGAACATGCCGTGCCCGATGTGGGGCTGGTACGCTGCGCTGCAGCGTGATAACATGTTTCCCCGTACTCGCGCGCGTGCATCGCACACCGCGCGCAACGGGAGCTCAGCTACATGCCAGAGTTAAAACGCATCACGCGGCACCACACGCGGCAACTGGCGCAGGCGTTTAGCTGGCCGGTGCGTGTCTACTACGAAGACACCGACCACGCGGGCGTGGTCTATTACGCCAACTACTTGCGCTACTTCGAGCGCGCGCGCACCGAGTGGCTGCGTGCGCTGGGCTTTGAGCAGCCCGAACTCGCCTCGCAACACCAGGTGATCTTCGTGGTGCGCGCGGTCAGCGTGGAATACCTGCAACCCGCGCGTTTTAACGATGCACTCGACATTTCGGTGGAACTTGAGCACGTGGGCGCGAGTCAGATCACCATGTCGCAGCGGGCGTCCCGAGAAAGCGAGTTATTGGTGGAAGCGCGGGTGCGGCTGGCGTGCATCGGTTTGCCGCAGATGAAGCCCACGCGCATGCCGCCGCTGCTCAGCCAAAAAATAAACGAAATCAGCCAAGCAAAAACACATAAAACAACAACATGAATCCCAACGGTAACGCCGCCCACGACATGTCGATTTTGAGCCTGATCGCCAACGCCAGCGTGCTGGTGCAGGCGGTGATGGTGATTTTGCTGCTGGCGTCGCTGTTTTCGTGGTACTACATTTTCCTCAAATACTTGGCGTTAAAGCGCGCCGCCGCGCAGGCCAACGAGTTCGAAAAGCAATTCTGGAGCGGCGCCGATCTTAATGATTTGCATCAACGCGCGTTAAGCGCGCGCACTCATGCCGGCAGCATGGAACGCATTTTCGAGGCGGGGTTTCGCGAATTCATGAAGGTGCGCAAGCAGCCCGGCATGGATGTCGCCGCGGTCACCGACGGCACGCGCCGCGCCATGCGCGCCACCTATCAGCGCGAAATGGATGAACTCGAATCGCATTTGCCGTTTCTCGCCTCGGTCGGCTCGGTGAGCCCGTACGTGGGCTTGTTCGGCACGGTGTGGGGCATCATGAATTCGTTCCGCGGGCTGTCGAAC
>VGIF01000185.1 GCA_016868015.1 Betaproteobacteria bacterium | reverse complement strand
TGTCTTGCCTCGTGGCTCGCGAATACGTCCTCCCAATCAGAACGTACCACTGGGATTCGCGTTTACAGAGCAATCGGGGACTTATTCAGCGCTTCCTTAACAGGCCCTAAACACCATGGCCAGGGAGCAAACATCAAACGCTTTACGCGGTGCGCTCGCGCATCTGGAAAAGGGCGAATGGGCGGCGGCGCATCAAATCGTGCAAAACGACGATACCGCCAACAGCTGTTGGCTGCACGGCATCGTGCATGTGATGGAAGGCGATTTGGATAACGCGCGCTACTGGTATGGCCGCGCGCAACGTGCTTTTTCGGCCGACACCGCCAGCGAGATCGCGGCTCTGAAAATGGCTTTACGGTAATGGGCCACTGTGCGATTTGCCGCAAACAGCTCCATAAAGAGGCGCGGCGAGGCCGTCGGCGCCTGTCGTGGCTTGCGCGGCGATAACAAAAACCTCACAATCGACCATCATACTTAAGTTGCCAGTGAGCACTGGTTTTTTGATCATGAGTTTAAGTGCGGCGCTGCCGTCGACGATTGCAAAATGTCCCCAGTGCCGGGGCACGCGGGTGCGCCGCTCCAGTTGGCATCGCAACGATGGCCAGTGGATGCAGATGTTTTACTCGCCTTACCGGTGCGCGGATTGCAACTCGCGATTTTTCCGCCTCAGCCATCGCTTGGTATCGCTGATCTGGTTGGCGCTGATGGGGCTGTTGATTGTGATCGCCGTCGTCGGTCTGGTTTATTTTTTGAGTACTGAAAGCATACCGCCGCCATCGCCACCCCGGGCCAAGCACGCGGCCGTGCCGCTGCCGGCCGGCGTTAAACCCGGCGATGCCGCATCGCTTGCGCCGTACGCGCGCGCTCAGGCGGGTGACCCGCAAGCCCAATTTCAGATGGGGATGCTCTACCTGAACGGTGAAGGCGGCGCGCCCAAGAATCACGCCGAGGCCTTGAAGTGGCTGGAGCACGCCGCCAAGAGCGGTCATTCAGAGGCGCGTTACAACCTTGGCATCATGTATAAAACCGGGCTAGGCGCACTGCAGAATTTCGAGCAAGCGTTCCAATGGTTCGAACTTGCGGCTGGGCAAAATCACCCGGAAGCGCAATTCAACGTTGCGCTTATGTACAGAATGGGCATGAGCGTACCGGTGGATAACGTCAAGGCGTATACCTGGGCGAACATCGCCGCGGTGCAGGGGCATTTGGGCGCGATCCAGTTGCGCGATACCTTGTTGGGCGCGATGACGCCGCATCAGATCGCGGAAGGTCAGCGCGCCTCGCGCGAGTGGCGGCCCGGTGACGAAAAGTCCCGGGAGGCCGCGCCTACCGCGGCACCCGCGCCGGCGGCTGCACCTGCGCCGGCGGCTGCACCTGCGCCGGCGGCTGCGCCACCCGCGAGCAAGGGCTAAGCGGCGCTAGCAGCCCGTCGGCGTTAACCCTGTCGGCTGCAAAATGCGAGGGTGGGCCTTATTTTCCGCGGCTTTCCCCGGGTAGGGCGCACACGATGCGCTGGAAGCCCGTGCAATCCGTTCTCACGCCTCGCATTTTTCGAGTGGACTCGTTAAGTCTGCCAGGCTGCTAGATGATTTTTTTGGCACGCAGCGCGGCGATGTCAGCCGCGCTTTTGCCCAGCAAGTGGTGCAAGATTTCGTCCGCGTGTTCACCCACCAGCGGCGGCGCGCGATCATAGTGGATCGGCGTGCGTGAAAACTTGATCGGGTTGGCGGTGAGCGGCACGTCGCCCGCCACTGGGTGCGGCACGCTGATCTTTAAACCGCGGTGTTGCACTTGCACATCGCGATACACCTCATCCAGCCGGTTGATCGGGCCGCACGGCACGCCCACCGTTTCCAGTAGCGCGATCCATTCCGCGGTGGTTTTTTGTTTGAGTGCCTCGGCCAGTACGGCGGTGCACGCCTCGCGATTGGCGATGCGCAGCGCGTTGCTGGCAAAGCGCGCATCGGCCGCGGCTTCGGGGATGTCGGCGGCTTCACACAGGCGCTGATACTGGCCGTCGTTGCCGGTGGCGATGATCATGTTGCCGTCTCGTGTGCGAAACGTTTGATACGGCATCACGTTCGGGTGTTCGTTGCCGATGCATTGCGGCACCTGGCCGCCGATCAAATAATTGGCGTTTTGATTGGCGAGCCATGCGACTTGCGTGTCGAGCAGCGCCATGTCGATGTATTGGCCTTGGCCGCTCTTCGTGCGCTCCTGCAGGGCGGCGAGGATGCCGACGGTGGAATACATGCCGGTCATCAAATCGGCGATCGCCACGCCCACGCGCTGCGGGCCGCCGCCGGGACGCTCATCGCGCTCGCCGGTCATGCTCATGATGCCGCCCATGCCTTGAATCAAATAATCGTAGCCGGCGCGCTCGCGGTAGGGGCCGGTCTGGCCGAAGCCGGTGATCGAGCAGTAGATCAACCGCGGGTTGAGTTTGGATAGCGACTCGTAGTCGAGACCGTAGCGTTTTAAGTCGCCGAACTTGTAATTTTCGAGCAGGATGTCGGACACCTGCGCAAGTTCGCGGATGATTTGCTGGCCTTCCGGGTTGGCGATGTCGAGCGTCAGCGATTTTTTGCCGCGATTGGCGCACATGAAATAAGCCGCGTCGCTGGTGTCGTTGCCGTTTTTATCCTTGACGAACGGCGGGCCCCATGCGCGTGTGTCATCGCCCTTGCCGGGGCGTTCGATTTTGATCACTTCCGCGCCAAGGTCGGCGAGTAACTGTCCGACCCACGGTCCAGCGAGAATGCGGCTCATGTCGAGCACGCGGATGCCGGCAAGGGGTGTGTTGGCTTTGGTCATGGCGAGTCGAGAAACGATTAATAAACCAACATCGTCATTCTGGCTTTCGCCAGAATGACGGTGAAGGTTGGGAGCGCTAAGTGGTCATTGCCGAACCTTGATTTCGCGGCTAATCGCCTTGGTGGTGCCGCCCCAAGTCGGCGCGTACGCCGCTTTGCGGCCCACACCGCCGGCGACGACGATCATCAAGTCATCGGCTTTTTCCGCGACTCGAATCATCTTAGCGTTGGGGTCGGAAGCCGCACTCATGCGATGCGCACGAATGGCAGGTGCCAATTTCTCCACCGGCAAAAACGCTTGCTCCCAGATCGCCGCCTTGGTTTGCGCTTTGCTGTAACCATCGCGCTGAAACAACGCCGCCCACTCCGGCGGCAAGATGCACAGCGGTTCGCCGCCGCCCAACAAACCCGCGCCGCCGGAGGTGCCGGCGATTAACATCGACTGCGCAAAGGTTTGCGCGAGGCCCGCTGCGTCGGCGCTGTCGGAGTCGACGACTTCGATAGTGCCGCCGATGCCCACCACCGTGACCACGTTTGCATCGGGGGCGAAACCGCGTTCGACGTGTAGCGGCATCCACGGACTCTCGGCCACGTTCTCCGCAAAACAGCACGCGTATTTCGCCGGCTGCCCAAGCGTGGCCATATCGACTTCGCCCGGCTTGGCGCCGCCGATATTTTGCAGAATGAGATTCATGGCGCGGCCGATGGTGGCATTCGCGCGATGGCCGGAACCGAGCGCGTTGTTTTTGGCGTTGATGCCGATGCGATCCGCGATTGGACCATTCACGACATAAATGGGCGCGGCGGAGCCGGTGGTGGTGGCGATGCCGACAAGATTAAAACTCATGTCGGAGAGCGCATCGACCGCGGCGATCAGTACTGGAAAATATTCTGGCTTGCAGCCCGCGAGCACCGCGCAAATCGCGATGTCGCCCGCCTTAGCCGCTTCGAACGACGGTGGCAGCATGGCGATTTCTTCATCCGCGGCGTAGCCGTTGGCGGCAAGCGTCGTGGCGACGCGTGCCACGGTGGGCGGCACCAACGGCAAACCGTCGCTTAAGTACGCGCGCGCGAGTTCATCTTGCGCGCGCTCCCACGCAACGTCGTGCGGGCCTTTCCAGACTTCCATGAATGTTACTTAAGTATTTGATTTTATTACGTTTTTTATTTGGTGTATCGATGCATCTCGGTATGGTCGGAGAGAAAGCCCAGTTTTTTCTCCATCGCGTCCCAAATGTCGGCAGTGGGTTTGGCCAAGATTGTCGAGGTGCCCATGGCTTGCGCGATTTCCAGCGCGGTACGCACGTCTTTGGCCATCAGCCCGGTCGAGAAGCCCGCGTTATAGGTGCCCGAGAGCATGAACTGTTTGCTCTTGCGTTGCGTGGTGCCGTTGTAACCGCTGGAGGTGTTGATGATATCGACGGCGACGTTCGGATCGAGGCCAAACGCCTGTGCCGCATGCAGCGCCTCGCACGCCGCGATCAAACCGGCGGCCGACACATAGTTGTTCAACGCCTTGATCGCGTGGCCCGCGCCCAGCGGCCCGGCGTAATAAATCTGGTTGCCCATTTTTTCGAGCATGGGTTTGACGCGCTCGAAAATCGCCTTATCGCCGCCGACCATGATGGAGAGCGTCGCCGCGATCGCGCCCTTGACGCCGTTGGACACCGGCGCATCGATGAATTGAAAGCCCTTTTTTTCGAGCACCGCGCCCAGTTCACGCGTGCCCATCGGCGAGCTCGAACTCATGTCGATGATCAAACTGCCGGGTTTCAGCGTTTCGGTGATGCAGTTTTTGCCGGAGTCGTTTTCACCCAGCAGCGCCTTACGCACCAGCTTGCCGTCGGGCAGCATGGTGATCACGGTGTTGCTCTTGCCGGCGAGATCGGCGAGGCTCGTTGCGACTTCACATTCATTCGTCGCAGCGACGGCTTGCGCCTTCTTGGTGTCGATGTCGAACAACACCAGCTTGTGGCCGGCCTTGATGAGGTTGGTGGACATGGGCGTGCCCATGGCGCCGATGCCGGCGAAACCGATTTTTCCTAGATTCGTGGTCATGATTTGCTCGCTAAACTGAAAAAGAAAAAGGCTTTTTGACGCAGATTAACGCGGATTTTCGCAGATTGAATTTGTCACGTAGAGATACTTGTCGGGTTTAATCCGCGTTCATCTGCGTAAATCTGCGTCAAAAGGTTTTTTGGGGTTTATAAACCCACAGGCAACGTCACACCCAGCCCGCGTGCCTTGGCCAGTTCATACGCCTTCGCCGCCGCATACAAATCCTGTATGCCCATGCCGTGCGATTCGTAGAGCGTGATTTGCGTGGGTGAGGTGCGGCCGGGCGCCTTGCCGGCGTAGACATCGCCGATTTCGGTGAGGTAGTCCCACTGAATCACGCCCTTTTCAAACGACGAGATCAAATCGCCGCATTCTTTTTGCGCCGTGCCGCGCGCATCGACGGTAATGTAATCGCAGCGCTTTACGGTGGCATCATCGATTTCGGCGCGCGACAGCGCATTCGAGCCCGCCGCGTTGATGTGTATGCCCGGCGTGAGCCATTCGCCCTTGATGGTCGGCGTGGCGGACTTGGTGACGACGTTAAGAATATGCACATCGCGCACGGCGGCCTCGGCGGACGCCGCCGGCACCACGGCTATGCCGAGCTTATCCGACATTTTTTTGCAATAGGCCTCGAGCTTGTCGCGCGTGCGCGAGTAGACGCGCGCTTGCTTGATCTTGCGCACCGCGCACACCGCTTCGAGCTGGCCGATCGACTGATAACCGCTGCCGATTTGGCCGACGATGGACGCATCCTCGCGTGCGAGATACTTCGTCGCCGCGCCGCTCGCCGCACCGGTGCGGATCATGCTCATCCAGATCGCCTCGACGATGGCTTCGAGTTTGCCGGTCTGGATGCTGATCAGGTGCACATAAAAACTCTTGCCGCTGGGGCGGGTGTAGTAATACTTAAAACCCGTGTATCCAATGGCCGTGGACGAGGCCTGCAACACATGCTGCGTGCCTTCGGGCGTGTAAATGCGCTGGCGCGGAATGTCGATCGCCTGATGCAGTGCGCGGTCTTTGAGAGACCGTTCGGTTGTTTCCAACAGGATTTGCATGTTCAGCACTTGCTGAACATCTTTTTCGGACAGGTAGTGAATCATTTGCGCGCCTTCAGTGCTTCTTCGCGAATTTGCGTCAAGCTCGCCCGCGGCGAAATCGCATCCGGATCGACGCGTATTTCGATCAGCGATGCGCTTTTGGCGCTCCAGCAGCGCTCGAAGGCTGCTTCGAAATCCTTGGTCGCCTCAACCGTTTCGCCGTGCAGGCCGTACGCACGCGCGAGCGCGGCGAAGTCGGGGTTCTTCAGCATGGTGCCCGATACGCGCGTGGGGAAGTGGCGTTCTTGGTGCATGCGGATGGTGCCGTACATGCCATTGTTGACCACGACGAAAATGAGCTTCGCGTCGTACTGCGCGGCGGTGGCGAGTTCCTGCCCGGTCATTAAAAAATCGCCGTCGCCGGCGAACGATACCACCCGGCGATTAGGGTGAACAATCGCCGCGCCCACGCCCGAAGGCACGCCGTAACCCATGGCGCCGCTGGTGGGCGCGAGCTGGGTGCGAAAACCGCCGTAGCGGTAAAAGCGGTGCACCCACAGCGAAAAATTGCCCGCGCCGTTGGTGATGATGGTGTCGGCAGGCAAGCGTTTGTTGAGCCACGCCACGATTTCGCTCATGTTGACCTTGCCCGGCACCTTCACCGGCTTTTGCCAGGCTTCGAGGTCGGCGCGCGCGCCCTGGGTCCATTCGCTCCATGCGGGCTTTAGCGGCGGCAATTTGCGCGCGGCAGCGGCGAATTCCGGCATGCCGGCGTTGATGAACAGATCGCCTTGGTACACGCGGCCGAGTTCTTCCGCGCCGGGGTAGATGTGCACAAACGGCTGCTTTGGGCACGGAATGTCGATCAGCGTGTAATTCACCGTCGACCATTCGCCCAAGCGCGAGCCGATGGCGATCAGCAAATCGCTTTCCTTGATGCGCGTGGCGAGCGCGGGGTTAAGCCCAACGGCGACGTCGCCGACATAGTGCACATCTCGATTGTCGATCATGTCCTGCGCGCGATAGGAGCACGCCACCGGCAGATCGAACGCGGTGGCAAACGCCAGAAAATCGTCGCAGCCTTTTTTGGTCCAGCCCGCTTGGCCCAAGATCACTAACGGCCGCTTCGCTTTCGCCAGCATGTCGCGCAGCTTGTGCATGTCGGCTTCGCCCGGATGCGCGGCTACACGGTGATAAGGCGCGAGTTCTTTAACGTCGGCGAGATCGTCCTGCATGTCTTCCGGCAGCGCGAGCACGACAGGGCCAGGGCGGCCGGAGGTGGCGATATGAAACGCGTGGCTAATCATTTCCTGCACGCGGTCGGCGCGATCGATGCTCGCTACCCATTTCGCCATCGGGCCGAACATGCGGCGGTAATCGACTTCCTGGAACGATTCGCGCTCGGTGTACTGGCTGTTGATTTGGCCGATGAAGAGAATCATCGGCGTGGAATCTTGATGCGCGGTGTGCAAGCCCACCGCGGCATTCGATGCACCCGGCCCGCGCGTGACAAAACAAATACCGGGCTTGCCGGTCAGCTTGCCGTAGGCGTCGGCCATGTTGGCGGCGCCGCCTTCCTGGCGGCAAATCACGAATTTGAATTGGTCTTCGACATCGTGCAGCGCATCGAGCACCGACAGAAACGATTCGCCCGGCACGCCAAAGCCGATGTTGGCGCCGTGCAGGATTAACGAATCGACCAGCAATTGCGCGCCGGTGCGCTGGCTGGAATTTGCGCTGGGCATGCTGCCTCCGGGTTTACAGATTGATGCCGCGCAGGACGCGCAGCGAGGGCGAATTATACAGCGCGTGCGTGGTGTGTTTACTTGCGCGGCACCACGTCGGGATTGAGCAGCTTCACCGGCTTCCCCGCTGCAAACGCCGCCGCTTGCTCAAACGCCTCGCCGAAATACTTCTCGTAGGTGCCCGGCTCCAGCCACGCGGTGTGCGGCGTGCAAATCACGTTGGGCATGGTGAGCAAGGGATGGTCGCCGCGTTGCACCGGTTCGTTTTCGTAGACATCGACCGCGGCATAACCGGGGCGGCCTTGTTTGAGCGCATCGACCAACGCACCGGGCGCGATCAACTCCGCGCGTGCGGCATTCACCAGCAGCGCGGCGGGTTTCATCCGCGCCAAATCGCCGGCGGTGATGATGTGGCGCGTGGCTTCGATCATGCGCAAATTGATGCTTAACACATCGGCCTCGCCGAAGAACGCCGCGCGCGACGCCGCGAAGTCATAACCCAACTCACGCGCGCGCTTGGCCGTGGCATCACGGCCGAAACACAACACGCGCATGCCGAACACCGCGCCCGCGGCGGCAACCGGCTCGCCGATCTTGCCCAGGCCGTAGACGCCGAGTGTTTTGCCGCGCAGGCCCACGCTAAACCAATCGCGCCAGCGCCCGGCTTGCATCGTGGCGTGGTCTTCGTGAATACGCCGCGCCCAGGCGAAAATCAGCGCCCAAGTGTGCTCGGCCACGGTGTAGGGCGAGGCATGGGTGCCGCTGCACACGGGGATGCCCAGTTCGGTGCAGGCCTTCAGATCGACGCTGTGCGCGCTGCGGCCGGTTTGCGCAATGAGTTTGAGTTTGGGCAGTTGTTCCAGCAGCGCGCGCGCGAACGCGGTGCGCTCGCGTATCGGTATGATGATGTCCGCGTCGCGCAGCTTGGCCGCCAGGGTTTCAAACGAGGGCGCGACATCGCGCAATACGGTGACTTCGTGTCCGGCAAGCTTGTCAGAGCACGCAAGCCGCGGCACCAGGCCGTGATAGTCGTCGGGGATTAAGATTTTCATGATGGCGCGAGTGTAACACCCGCGCCATCAGCTAGCCGCAAGATTAGCGGTGATAACGCCCGCCGCGATGGTGGTGATGATGGTGGCCGCCATGATAGCCGCCGCCGTAGTGGCCACCGCCGTAGTAACCGCCGCCGCGATGCCCGTGGCCAACCGGATAAACCACGCAGCCGGAAAGCAGCGCGGCTGTGGTGAGTGCGGCGATCAACTTAAGGAAGCGCTGAATAAGTCCCCGATTGCTCTGTAAACGCGAATTCCAGTGGTACGTTCTGATTGGGAGGACGTATTCGCGAGCCACGAGGCAAGACATGAAACAAATGACGCTGGCAGCAGTGAGCGGATTTGAAAAGCACAGCCGCGCCACGCGCAAGGCGTCGTTCCTG
>VGIF01000184.1 GCA_016868015.1 Betaproteobacteria bacterium | reverse complement strand
TCCGGCGGCACCGTGCAATGGGTACAGCAGCGCCAGACCATGCAAAACGTCAACTACATCGGCACCAGTCTGCGCGTTTATCCGCCGGCGCTGCGCCTGAGCGGCGCCAGCAGCGTCGATGCCTATTTCACGCGCGCGGCGCAGTTGCGCGAAACCGCCAACGAAAAAATGAAGGCCGCGCGCGCCTACGACGATGAAAACGAAGCCGCCGACGAGGATTAACCGGAGCCACTACGCATGGATTTACAGTTAACGGATAAGACCGCGCTGGTCACCGGCGCAAGCCAGGGCATCGGCCGCGCCATTGCCAAGGGGCTCGCGGCGGAGGGCGTGCAAACCTGCATTGTTGCACGGCGCGAAAACCTGCTCGAAGCACTCGCCGCCGAGATCGTCGCCGCCGGCGGCAAGAAACCCGCCATCGTAGTGAGCGACGTGATGGAACCCGACGCGCCGCCTCGTTTGGCGCAAGCCGCGCAACAGGCGCTGGGCCGCATCGACATTCTGGTGAACAGCGCCGGCGGCAGCCAACCCGCGATACCTGTCGACGCGCCCGATGCCGCATGGGAAGAATCGATGACGCTAAACTTCGTGCGCGTGCGTCAACTCACCCATGCCGTGCTACCGGGCATGATGGCGCGTAAATGGGGGCGCGTGATCAACATCAGCGGCAAATCCGAACCGGAAGCCTTGATCGCCGCGACGCCCACCAAGGCCGCGATACACGCTTGGGCAAAAGGCTTGTCGCGCGAAGTCGGCCCGCGCGGCGTGACGGTCAACTGCATCCCGCCGGGGCGCATCATGAGCGAGCAAATCCGCCGCAAATATTCGCCGGAATTTCGCGCCGAACAATCGCGCACGGAAATCCCCGTTGGGCGCTATGGCGAGCCGGAGGAACTCGCGGTGCTGGCGGTATTTTTGGCCTCACCGCTTGCGGGGTACATTACGGGCGCCGTTTTGCCGGTGGACGGGGGGCTACGGAAGTACGCGTTTTAGCCGCTTGCTCATGGTAACGCGACATGGCCGTTGCAAGCCTAACAATTCGGTTGCAAAAGTCTGGCGCACACTGCAGATGCAAACCAAAATCCCTTGCGTGATCATGCGCGGCGGTACCTCGCGCGGGCCGTTTTTTCATTTGTCCGACTTGCCCGGCGACGTCGCGACACGCGATGCCGTGCTGCTCGCGGTGATGGGCTCGCCGCACGAAATTCAGGTCGATGGCATCGGCGGCTCGCATTCGGTCACCAGCAAAGTGGCGATAATCAGCAAATCGTCGCGCGCCGACGCCGATGTCGATTATTTGTTCGCGCAGGTCGAGATCAACGAAAAACGCGTCGACACCAAACCCAATTGCGGCAACATGTTGGTCGCGGTGGGACCGTTTGCTATCGACAGCGGGCTGGTGCCCGCGAAAAACGGTGAAACGCCGGTACGCATTTTTAATGTGAACACGCAATCGCTGGTCGAAGCCATCGTCAAAACGCCCCAAGGCCAGGTCACCTACGAAGGCAGCGCCGCGATCGACAGCGTGCCCGGCACCGCGGCGCCAGTGGGCATCAATTTTAAAAGCGCGATCGGCGCGGTCACCCAAAAGCTCCTGCCCACGGGTAAAGCGCGCGATGTGATCGACGGCATCGAAGTAAGCTGCGTGGACATCGCCATGCCGCTGGTGATGATGCGTGCGGCGGATTTCGGCAAAAGCGGTTACGAAACGCCCACCGAGCTTGACGCCGACCGCGCGTTGCTGCAACGCATGGAAAGCATCCGCCGCAAGGCCGGCGTGCTGATGGGCATGGGCGACGTGTCGAAGAACGTGGTGCCGAAGATGGCGCTGCTCGCCAAACCGCGCGGCGGCGGCATAATCACCTCGCGCTATTTCGTGCCGCAGACGTGTCACAAATCGCATCCGGTCACCGGCACGGTGTGTATCGCTGCGGCGTGCGCGATTCCCGGCACGCTTGCGGCGCAAATCGCGCCGCTTGCCCACGCGCCGCAAGGCATCGTGGAAATCGAACATCCTTCCGGCAAAATCGCCATCGATCTCGATGCCGATTTCAGTAACGGCCAACTCGCGCTACGGCGCGCCGCGTTGATCCGCACCGCGCGCCGCATCTTCGAGGGTTTCGTGAACGTGCCGCGCGCGGTGTGGGCTGGCCCCTAAGGTAATACTGTAAATACTTGATTTAATTTAATATTTTTTGAGTCGCTCTGTAGTGCCCCCCAACCCCACGAATAGACCCGCGCACGTCGCGATCGTCGGCGGCGGTTACGCCGGCATGGCCGCCGCGGTAACGCTGGCTAATCAAGGCGTAGCGGTCACTGTGTTCGAAGCCAACGCAACACTGGGCGGGCGCGCGCGGCGTGTGACGATTAACGAGGTCACACTGGACAACGGGCTGCATATTCTGATCGGCGCGTATCGCGAAACGCTGCGCTTGATCGATCAAGTGCACCGCTCGTCCGACAGCGCGCTGCTGCGCTTGCCGCTCACGTGGCATCTGCATCAAGGTTTATCGTTGCGTGCACCGAAGTGGCCCGCGCCGCTGCATCTGGCGGCGGCGTTGCTGCGCGCAAAAGGCGTGTCCTTTCACGAACGCTGCTCGGCGCTGCGCATGATGCACAAGCTGCGCAGTGCGCGTTTTCAATTGGCGCAGGACACTACCGTGAGCGCACTACTTGCACAACATCGGCAAGGCGCAACACTCACCCAACAATTATGGCAGCCGCTGTGCGTGTCCGCGCTCAACGCCCCGCCCGATAAAAGTTCCGCGCAAGTTTTTTTGAACGTGCTGCGCGATGGGCTTAACACCGAGCGCGCCGGCAGCGATTTGCTGATCGCGCGCGTCGATTTAAGCGCGCTGTTCCCCGAACCCGCGGCCGATTACGTGCGCGCGCGCGGCGGCACGGTGCTCACCGGCAAACGCGTCACCGCCATCGATCCCAGCGGCGACGGTTTCGCGGTAACCGCCGGCGGCGAGACCAGCACGTTTACGCACGTGATCTGCGCACTGCCGCCGCATCAAGCGCCGGCGTTTCTCGCCGGCATCAGCGCGCTCGCGCAAATCAAAGCCACCGTCGATGCGCTCGACTACCAGCCGATCACCAGTGTGTATCTGCAATTTCGCGGCCGCGTGCAACTGCCATCGCCGATGACCGGCCTCACCGATGGCACCGCGCAGTGGCTATTCGATCGCGAAGCGATTTGCGGCCAGCCCGGTTTGATCGGCGCGGTGATCAGCGCCGAGGGCGCGCATCAGGATTTGACGCAAGACGAGCTCGCCACGCGTGTCTACAACAAACTTGCCAAACACTTCGGCCCGCTGCCGCCGCTCTCGTGGCAGCGCGTCATCAGCGAAAAGCGCGCGACGTTCGCGGCCACGCCGAATCTCAAACGCCCCTCACAGCAAACGCCGTTGAAGCACTTCTGGCTTGCCGGCGATTACACCGCGAGCGAATACCCCGCCACGCTGGAAGCCGCCGTGCGCAGCGGCATCGCCTGCGCGCAAGGCATCGTGCGCGAGTCGGCGGCGGTATAATTGTGAAAAATTGATTTGGGAGACCCCAATGTCCGAACGTGAATCGATGGAGTACGATGTTGTCATCGTCGGCGCCGGCCCCGCCGGCCTCGCCGCGGCCATCAAACTAAAACAACTCGCCGCCGAGCACAGCCACGAAGTCAGCGTCTGCATCATCGAAAAGGGCTCCGAAGTCGGCGCGCACATTCTCTCCGGCGCGGTGATGGACCCGCGTGCGTTAAACGAACTCATGCCCAACTGGAAGGAGCTCGGCGCGCCGCTCAATACCCCTGTCGCGGAAGACCGGTTTTTGTTTTTGAGCGAAGCCACATCGATGCGCGTGCCGAATTTCATGCTGCCCGGCTGTTTGCAAAATCACGGCAATTACGTGATCAGCCTGGGCAGCGTGTGCCGCTGGCTGGGGCAACAAGCCGAGGGCCTGGGGGTGGAAATTTTCCCCGGCTTCGCCGCCGCCGAAGTGCTCTACGACGACAAAGGCACGGTGGTGGGTGTTGCCACCGGCGACATGGGCATCGGCAAAGACGGCAATCCCACCGATGCGCATCAGCCCGGCATGGAACTGCGCGCCAAGTACACGCTGTTCGCCGAGGGCTGCCGCGGGCATCTCGGTCGACAACTCCAGGATAAATTCAAGCTGCGCGCCGGCGTGCAGCCGCAACTCTACGGCATCGGTCTGAAAGAGCTGTGGGAGATCCCCCCGGAAAAACACAAACCGGGCCTGGTGATCCACACCGCCGGCTGGCCGCTGCAAAACGACACCTACGGCGGCTCGTTCCTGTATCACCTGGAAAATAATCAAGTCGCGATCGGCTTTGTGGTGGGTTTGGGTTACACCAATCCGTATTTGAGCCCGTACGAAGAATTCCAGCGCTACAAAACGCACCCGTCGATCAAAACCTTTCTCGAAGGCGGCAAGCGCATCGCTTATGGCGCGCGTGCGATCAACGCCGGCGGGCTGCAATCGCTACCGAAACTGGTGTTCCCCGGCGGCTCACTGATCGGCGACGACGCGGGTTTTTTGAATGCTTCACGCATCAAAGGCAGCCACGCCGCGATCAAATCCGGCATGCTCGCCGCGGACGCGGTGTTCGAATCGGTGCGCAAGGGCCGAGCGGGCGATGAACTCAATGATTATCCAGTCGCGTTTGAAGGCAGTTGGCTGCACGACGAGCTGCATCGTGCGCGCAACTTCAAGCCCTGGATGAGCAAGGGCTTGATGTTCGGCACGCTGATGTTCGGCATCGACCAGGTGCTGCTGCGTGGGCGCGCACCGTGGACGCTGTCGCATCACGGCCCCGATCACGAGTCACTCAAAAGCAAAAGCGAGTGCGAACCCATCGCCTATCCCAAGCCCGATGGCGTGATCAGCTTCGACCGGCTCTCCTCGGTGTTCATCTCCAACACCAATCACAACGAAGACCAGCCGGTGCATTTGACGTTAAAAGACGCCACGGTGCCGATCAAGGTCAACCTCGAAATGTACGACGCGCCGGAGCAGCGCTACTGCCCGGCCGGCGTCTACGAAATCGTGCGCGACGACGACGGCAAAAACCCGCGGCTGCAAATCAACGCGCAAAACTGCGTGCACTGCAAGACTTGCGATATCAAGGACCCGACGCAAAACATCGTGTGGGTCACGCCCGAAGGCGGCGGCGGGCCGAATTATCCGAATATGTGATGGGCATAAAGGGTGAAGGGTGACTGGCGCATGGATAATCCCCGTCCGCTCGGCCTACGCTGAGGAAATACCCTTGGTCACCACCGTTCGCCCTGAGCTTGTCGAAGGGCGATTGACGCTCAAAATGCCAAATGTCACGCCCCGTCCGATGCCGGTTCAGACTTTAGCCGCCCAGCATCGCCTTTTTCAGTACAGCCTCCACCGGATTGTCACCGATCCACACGCGCAGCAGCGCACGCCCGAAATCGGCGCCGGGGATGGCGCCTTTGGCGTCACCGTTGACCGTCACGCGCTTGCCGGCGTCGCCCAAAAAATCGATCACAATCGCGTCGCCGCTTTTGGCTGCTTTCACCGATTTAAAAATCGCTTCGAGTTGTTTGATTGGTGCGTCGAGTTTGGTCAACTGCTCCGCCGTGTGATTGGCTTTCAAGCCGTCATTTAACGCAGACAACAATTGATCGGCGGTGATGTCGCGCAACATATGCAGCGCCACGCGCTTGGCGCCCGTGTCGTTAAGAATTGAATTCGCGGCGCTCGCTTTTTGCGGCAGATAGAGCGCGCCGACGTAGACTTTGAACACCACGCGCGTGCGCACGCCTACGCCGTTAAGCACCAATTCCGGACCGCTATCGCCAACGCGCACTTTGTCGGCGAGCTTCACGCCTTCGACTTCAGCGGCGTTGACCAGCGCCGCGACGCCCCACACAAGAATAAACGTAAGTATTTGATTTAATTGAATTTTTCTCATATGCCCAAAATGGCCTTAAAGCGCCTCAAACACGCCCGCCGCGCCCATGCCGGTGCCGATGCACATGGTCACCATGCCGTATTTTTTCTTAGTGCGGCGCAGCCCATGCAGTAGGGTGGCAACGCGAATCGCGCCGGTTGCACCCAGCGGATGGCCCAGTGCAATCGCACCGCCGTTAGGATTGACCTTAGAAGGGTCGAGGCCCAAGTCCTTGATCACCGCCAACGATTGCGCGGCGAACGCTTCGTTGAGTTCGATCCAATCGAGCGCGTCTTGTTTAAGCCCCGCTTGCGTGAGCACTTTGGGAATCGCCTTCACCGGCCCGATGCCCATCACGTCCGCTGGCACGCCCGCCACCGCAAAGCCGATAAAGCGGCCCAGCGGCGTCAAGTGGTGGCGCTTTAGCACCGCTTCGCTCACCAGCACCACCGCGCCCGCGCCATCACTCATTTGCGAGCTGTTACCGGCGGTCACCGAACCCTTGGCCGCGAACACCGGCCGCAGCCGCGCCAGCGTTTCGGGCGAGGTGTCCTTGCGCGGGCCTTCATCTTTGTTCACTTCGCGCGGACTCACCTTGATGTCGCGCGCCACCAAGTCAGGCACGCGATCGGCAATCGTGTACGGCGTAACTTCATCCTTGAACAAACCGTTTTCGGTGGCGAAAATCGCGCGCCGATGCGATTCGGCAGCGAACATATCCTGCTCTTCACGCGCGACTTTCCAGCGCTCGGCCACGCGCTCGGCGGTAATGCCCATGCCATAACCGATGGCGACGTTTTCATCGGTGTCGAATATCGCCGGGCTGAACGAGGGCTTGTTGCCGCCCATCGGCACCATGCTCATGCTTTCGGTGCCGGCGGCGATCATCACCTCGGCATCTCCCAGGCGGATGCGGTCGGCCGCCAGCGCCACCGCCTGCACGCCCGAGGAACAAAAGCGATTGATCGTCATGCCCGACACGTTGTCTGGAAAGCCCGCCAGCAGCAACCCGATGCGCGCCACATTCATGCCCTGCTCACCCTCGGGCATGGCGCAGCCGACGATGACGTCGTCGACTTCTTTCGCCTCGAGCCCCGGCGCCTTGCCCATCGCCGCCTTCAACACATGCGCCAGCATGTCGTCCGGCCGCACGTTTCTCAGCATGCCGCGCGGCGCTTTGCCCACCGGTGTGCGGGTAGCGGCGACGATGTAGGCGTCTTGGATGGGTTTGGTCATGATGCACTCCTTGTGCGTGAGGCGTGAGGCGTAAGGTGCGGCGCGCTGGTGGTGTTACGCCTCACGCCTCACGCCTCACCTCTCACTAATTCCTAAGCGGCCTTCCATTCTTCAACATGTAATTAATCCGCGCCTGCGTCTTCTCCGTCGCCAGCAACTCCATGAAATGCTTGCGTTCGAGATCGAGGAACCATTGCTCGTCGACCAGGCTGCCGGCTTCGACCTCGCCGCCGCACATCGCTTGCGCGACCTTGGTGCCGATCAAATAATCGTGTTCGGAGATGTAGCCGCCGGCGAGCATGTTCGCCATGTAGGCGCGGATGGTCGCGATGACGCTGCGGCCCGCCACCGGGATTTGCGTCGCGCGCAGCGGCGGACGGTAACCCGCCGCCGACATTGCGCGTACTTCCGCCTTCGCGACTTCCAAGAGTTCGAAGCGGTTGGTGATCACGCGATCGGTCGGCCGCAAGTAGCCGATGTCGCGCGCTTGCTCGGCGCTTTTGCCGACTTCGGCGGTGGCGACCGACTTGAAGTATTTTTGGATGAAGGGGGAAATATCGCCGCCCTTGGCATCCATTACCGCGCGCAGCGCAAATTCCTTGCAGCCGCCGCCGGCGGGGATCAAGCCCACGCCGACTTCGACCAGACCGATGTAACTCTCCAACGTAGCCACCGTGCGATCGCAATGCATCAAAAACTCGCAACCACCGCCAAACGCAAAACCATCGACCGCCGCCACCGTCGGCACCATCGAGTACTTGAGCATTTGCGTGGTGTCTTGAAACTGCTCGACCAGTTGCTCGACCTCGGCGAGTTTCCCCGCCATCAGTTGATCGGCAACGCCGATCTGGCGCGCGGCTTTCAACGCCAGCGACTCGGCTTCTTTCCTGAACGTGCGGAACATCTTGCCCAGCGCCGAGGGTTTTGCCCTCGGCTGGCCACCACCGGCCGGCGTTTTCTTGAGATTCGCACCGATGGAAAACGGCGGCTCGGTTTGCCAAATCACCAAGCCTTGGTAATTGCGCTCGGCCTCGTCGATGGCCTGTTGCATACCGTCCAACACGTCGTTGCCGATCGCATGCATGCGGCTCTTGAAACTGACGATGGCGATGTCGTCGCCTGTGTGCCAGCAGCGCACGCCGTCGGTTTCGAAAATGGTGGCTCCGTATTGGCGCTCTTCTCCGAGCAGCTTGTCGGGGAACGGTTGGCGCTTATACACCGGCAGCGCCGAGCGCGCCTGGTAGTTTTTGCCCGCCGGCGCGTACGAGCCTTGCGGCGTGTGCACGCCCACGCGTGCGGCTTCGGTGGCCCACGCCGGCAGCGGCGTATTGGTCATCGCTTTTCCGGTAGCGATATCCTCGGCGATCCATTTAGCCACTTGCTGCCAGCCCGCCGACTGCCAAATCTCGAACGGGCCGACATCCCAACCAAAGCCCCAGCGGATGGCGAAATCCAGATCGCGCGCGTTGTTGGCGATGTCACCCAGGTGCACGGCGCAATAGTGAAACGAATCGCGGAAAATCGACCAGATGAATTGCGCTTGCGGGTGACTCGACGCGCGCAGTTGCGCAAAGCGCTCCATGGCGTTTTTGTTTTTGAGGATTTCTACCACGCCGTCGTCGGCCTTGCCGCCAGACAAGCGATAGGCTCTGGCTTTCACATCCAGCACCTGGATGTCATTGCCGACTTTTTGATACACGCCTTTACGTGTTTTTTGCCCCAGCGCGCCTTGATCGATCAGCGCCTTTAACCACGCCGGCGCGGCGTAATACCCGTGCCACGGGTCGTTCGGCAGCGTGTCCTTCATGGTATTGACCACATGCGCGAAGGTGTCAAGCCCCACCACGTCCGCCGTGCGGAAGGTTGCGCTCTTGGGCCGCCCGATCAGCGAACCGGTCAGCGCATCGACCGTGTCAAAACCAATGCCCAAAC
>VGIF01000183.1 GCA_016868015.1 Betaproteobacteria bacterium | reverse complement strand
CAGCGCCACGAGGGCTGGTGTTTGAGTTTTGCCGCGCATAAAAAGGGGCCCGGTGGTGCACGGAGCGAGCCCGCTTTTTATGCGCGGCGGGGCAACGCCCGCCGCATTTTGACGCCAGGCAGATCGTGATGGCGTGGTGCAAGCGGCGCGGCGGAGCGATCGCGCCGCGCCGTAACGTTATCAGTGTTTGGCCGCGTTATTTTTTCTTTTCCGCCATCAGCGCGGGTTCGTCTTTCTTCTTGTCGTTGCCGGGGATGAACGGGCTCCACGGCTGAGCCTTGATCGGGCCCTTGGTTTGCCACACCACGTTGAACTGGCCGTCCGCTCTTACTTCGCCGATGAACACCGCCTTGTGCAGATGGTGATTTTTTTCATCCATCTTCGACACGATGCCCGAAGGCGCGGTGAAGGTCTGCCCGGCCATCGCCGCGCGCACTTTGTCCACGTCGGTGGATTTGGCTTTTTCCACCGCTTGTTTCCACATGTTAATGCCGATGTAGGTCGCCTCCATCGGATCATTGGTCAGCGGCCGGTCGCGGTGGCCCGCGATGTTTTTGGCTTTGGCATAGGCGGCCCACTTTTTGGTGAATTCGGCATTGGCCGGATTCTTCAGCGACATGAAATAGTTCCACGCCGCCAGGTGGCCCACCAGCGGCTTGGTGTCCACGCCGCGCAGCTCTTCCTCGCCCACCGAGAATGCCACCACTGGCACTTCGGTTGCCCGTACACCCTGGTTGCCGAGCTCTCGGTAAAACGGCACGTTGGAGTCGCCGTTGATGGTCGACACCACCGCGGTTTTGCCGCCGGCGGCGAACTTTCTGATGCCGGCGACGATGGTTTGATAATCGTTATGGCCAAACGGCGTATATCTTTCGTCGATGTCCTTATCCGCCACGCCCTTGGACCTTAAGAATGCGCGCAAAATTCTGTTGGTGGTGCGCGGGTACACATAGTCCGTGCCGAGCAAGACCCAACGCTTGGCGGCGCCGCCTTCCTTGCTCATCAAATACTCGACCGCGGGAATGGCTTGCTGATTGGGCGCGGCGCCGGTGTAGAAAACGTTGCGCGAAATTTCCTCGCCTTCGTACTGCACCGGGTAGAACAGCAGGCTGTTCAGCTCCTCGAATACCGGCAGTACCGATTTGCGCGACACCGAGGTCCAGCAGCCGAACACCGCCGCCACTTTGTCTTGCGTAATCAACTGCCGCGCCCTTTCGGCGAACAGCGGCCAGTTGGATGCCGGATCGACCACCACCGGCTCGATCCTCATGCCCATCACACCACCCTTGGCATTGATCTCGTCGAACGTCATCAGTGCAATGTCCTTTAACACCGTTTCGCTGATCGCCATGGTGCCGGAAAGTGAATGCAGCACACCGACTTTTACGGTCTTGGCTTGCGCGCGCGCGCCTTGCGCACGCAGGCCCAAGCCCATGCCCAATGCGAGCGAACCGGCCACTGCGGTGGCCTGCTGGATAAATGTTCTACGCTGGTTCATCACAAGATCCTTTTGAATGGAAAGAGAATGTACATCAAAACGCGCGACGATGCGCCCTACTTGTCTTACCAGCACAATTCGTGCCAGCCTGCTTGTGGTGATGGCACCGGCGCTAATGACGCGCTTGCGCACCAAGCGCGGGCCGCCGCCTGAAAAATGCGTTCATTCTTGGTGCGTCAGACTCGTACGTGTTCGAAGTTGGTGCGCAACAGGTTGCCAAAAGAGGGCGATCGAACGGGCAGCCGTGGTTCAAAGTCGTGCGCGGGCCCGCCGTGCGCGGATTGCCGTTGGCAGAATGCATCGCGAACCGCGCGAAGTGGCGAACTGCGCAACTCGCCATAGCGTTGGGCCAACCGCTGGTGATGGACAACCGCTCCGGTGCGGGCACCATGCTTGCATCCAAACTCATCGTCAAGGCGAGCGCCGATGGCTACACGCTATTCATGGCGACCACCAGTCACGCCATCAACGCCGGCATCCACAAAAAATTTGCGTTACGACCCGATCGAGAATTTTGCCGCGATCGGCTTTGTCAGCACGTTGCCCTATTTGTTGGTGGTGCATACGAGCGTGCCGGGTTATTAAGCGGACACGTGGTACGGCGTGATGGCGCCCGCGCACACGCCGCAGGATATCGTCATGCGCTTAAACCGCGAGACAAATGCCATGCTGCGCAGCGCGCAGGTGCGCGACAAACTTGCTTCACAAGGCGCGGAGGTTGCCGGCAGCGCGCCAGCGGAATTTGCCGCGATCGTGAAACGTGATATTCAGAAATGGGTGAAAGCGACTGCGGGACCGAAACTGCAACTGCAATAATCAATAAACGTAAGTATTTGATTTAATTGAATATTTTATGAAGAGCCTGTTCGAGCGTTTAGCTGCGGGCCAAATGGGCTTGGGCGCGTGGTTGAAGGGCGGGCCGTCATAGGTGTCGACGATTGCGCGAGCGGGCTTCGATTTCGTGCGGCCCGACATGATGTTCTCCGCCATCGATTGGCGTGAGCTCCATCACTTCAACCGTACCGCGCAGGCGGTGGGCATCAGCACCTGGGTGCGCGTGCCGGCGAATCCGTGGCTGGGTGACGCGAATTCGCTGCAAGTCACCGTCGATGTGCGGCGCGCGTTTAGTTTGGGCATCCCGTTTGTCGGCGCGTCGATTGCGTCGTTCAAACAAGCGCGCCCGTGTTTGGTGGTGTCGCAAGACTGGCACTGCCCCGGTGCGGGCGAGTACCCCAACTCGGCGGACAGTTTTTTCGCCACGCATAAGAAGGATGCCAACGCGGCGGTGAGCGATATACGTGGGGTGCTGGTGTGATGGCGAGAATCTACTGCCCGTCGGTATCGACAAAGCCGATGCGCCGCTTGCGCGGCGCGGGCTCCGGCTCCAACAGCGGCAGCAGTTTTTGATAGATATCAAGCAGCGCGCTATCGTGGTGCAACAGCGTTTTGTCGATCTCGGCGATGCGCTTGATGATGGCGGTATTGGCGGCCACTTGCTCGCGCATGCGCCCGAAGGCGCGAACCACATACATGCTCATCTGCACCGCTTGATTGCTGCGGAGAATGTTCGCGGCAATTAATGCGCCGTGATCGGTGAAGGCCGTTGGCAGCTTTCTTCGCCCACCGTCTGTGTAAGGCGGCGGCTACTTGGGCTAGTCCTTGGCTTTTTCTTTTTGAATCAACCGTTTGCGAACTTGAAGTCCCAATTTGTGATTTCAAGTTGGTTATCTCTACCCGATTCAATCGAAACGCGAAATCTTCCGGAAAGCGATTCGCGTTGCGCTTTACGGCTTGGTTTAGCGCGCTGGTCGTGACGCCGTACAAGCGCGCCAAATCGGCGTCCAACATCACGCGTTGGCGGCGCACGCGAATGATCAGCGGTTCGATAAGTCGTGTGGATTTCATCGTAGTAAAGTGGCCATCGGCCAAACCTATATTTTTTAATAAAATCAGCCAGTTAGTTTACTTGAAGTCACAAATTGTGATTTCAAGAGTCGTTGGCTTAATGCCGTTATGTCATCGGGACCTGATCTTCGCGGCGTAAATGCATCGCGATACAGGTTAAATCTGATCTGAAATGCAATCGTATGCACAACGTTTGCGGCAAACGAAATCATCGACTCGCCGCATTAATTTCAATGCGCGTTTGTCACCCAAGTGCGCCGGCAGCGGCCATGTTTCATAGTGGACTTCGGATAAGCGCGCAGCCCTTCCCGCCCACCCGTACCGCAGTAAAATCCCCGCTCCCTTTCTTGAAATTCGCACCATCCCACTCGCAACCCAGGAGACCCAAACCATGCGCATGAATCGTGTTAAAAAACTCTGGCGTGACGGCAAGCCGTCCGTCGGCGGCTGGTTATCGATCCCGCACGCGTTTTCGGCGGAGGTGATGGCGCATACCGGGCTCGACTGGTTGTGTGTCGACATGCAGCATGGCTGTATCGATTACTCCGACGCGGTGAATATGCTGACCGCGATTTCCACCACCAGCACCGTGCCGTTCGTGCGCGTGCCGTGGAACGAGCCGTCGATGATCATGAAGGTGCTCGACGCCGGCGCCTACGGCGTGATCGTGCCGATGGTGAGTAACCGCGCCGAGGCCGAGCGCGCGGTGGCCGCGTGCCGCTATCCGCCGCTGGGCATCCGCAGCAACGGGCCCAATCGCGTGTTGCTTTACGCTGGAGCCGACTACCAAAAACACGCCAATGACGAGGTGATGTGCGCGGTAATGATCGAAACCGCCGAAGGCATCGAAAAAATGGATGAAATTATTTCCACGCCCGGCGTGGATGCGGCGTACATCGGCCCCACCGATCTGGCGCTCGCGCTGGGCCTGCCGCCGGTGATGGACAACGATGAGCCCAAGCACATCGCCACAGTGAACAAGATTCTCGAAACCTGTAAGCGCCACAAGAAGATCGCGGGCATCCACACCGCGAGTTCGAAATTCACGCAACGTTATCTCGATCAGGGTTTTCAGATGGTGATGCTCGGCACCGAGCGCTCGGCGATGGCGAATTTTATGAAGGCCGAGGTCGCGCGCTTAACGGGATGGACGCCGGCGAATCCGGTGGGGGCGCCGGATAAGGGCGGGTACTAATCTTAGGTAGAACCACGAACGGTAGATAGCACCACCGTTCGCCCTGGCTCGTCGAAGGGCGATTGCAAATTCATCAGGCACGATCGAATATTTTTCCGGGACAACCACCATGGCAGCGCAACAACGCCCCGCCGTCTTAACCGGCATCCGCGTCATCGAACTGGCCGACGAGCAGGCCGAATATTGCGGCCTGACGCTCGCGGGCTTGGGCGCGGACGTGATCAAAGTCGAACCACCCGGCGGCAACAGCACGCGCAACATCGGGCCGTTTTACGAGGACAAACCGGGTGTCGATCGTTCGCTGTTTTTCTGGCAATACAACCGCGGCAAGCGCTCGGTGGTGCTCGACCTCAAACAAGAGAGCGACCACGCCAAGTTTCGCGAGCTGCTGGCAGGCGCGGATATTTTGCTTGAATCCACACCCAAGGGTTATCTCGACGGGCTCGGTCTAAAGCCCAACACGGATCGACTGATCCACGCGCGCGTCACGCCGTTTGGTGACGATGGTCCGTGGTCGCACTTCAAAGGTTCGGATTTGATCCACCTCGCAATGGGCGGGGTGATGATGAATTGCGGCTACGACCCTGGCCCCGACGGCAAATACGATTTGCCGCCGATCGCGCCGCAGATGTGGCATGCCTATCACATCGCCGGCGAGCAGCTCACCATGTCGATTGTGGCGGCGTTGCTTTATCGCTTTCGCACCGGCAAAGGGCAGCAACTCTCCTGCGCTGTGCATCAATCGGTGGCGGTGTCGACCGAAGTCGATTTGATGTCGTGGGTGATGCGCCGCGCGGTGGTGCAGCGCCAGACTTGCCGTCACGCGCGCGAAGGCGTTTCGCCCGCGCCGACGATTGTGCACACCAAGGATGGCCGTTGGGTGATGGCGAATCTCGGCAACCGGCCGGACGACGCCGAGCGCTTTTTTAAGATCCTCGAGAAATACGGTTTGTCCGAAGGTTTTAACCCGCAAGCCGCGGGCGCGCCCAAGGGCGGGCGCTTCGTGCCCGGCACCGGGCCGACCACCGGCAAACGCGACGAAGGTTTGGAAGCGATGCAGCGCTTCGTGCGCGCTTTCACCTATGAAAATTTCCCGTGGCGTGAAATGCAAGACGCCGGCCTGCTGGTGGCGCCGCTACGTAAGCCCGACGAAAACGCCATCGACGAGCATTGGGAAGCGCGTGGCAGCGTCACCGATATCGAGCACCCTGAACTGGGCAAAAAATTCCGCTACGCCACCAGCAAGTGGATTAGCACGGCCAACAGTTGGTCGGTCGGCCGCCGCGCGCCGTTGTTGAATGAAGACGCGGCCACCGTGTTCGCGCCGACCAAGAGTGCAACGCCGACCATCAGCCCAACAGCGAGAGTTGACGCTAAAGAACCGCCGTCCAAACGCGGCAAGCCGTTGCCGCTAAAAGGCATACGCATCGTCGATTTTTCGTGGTTCTTGGCCTCTGCCGGCGGCACGCGTTTTTTAAGCGCGTTCGGTGCGGAGAGTATCAAGATCGAATTAAAGACCCATCCCGACACGCGGCTCGCGGCGATGGCGCCGGTGGGCGGGCGCGAAGCGCGCGAGAAGGCGACCGCACCGTTGAAAGGCGTCACCGACATCAACATGGGCGGGCAGTTCAACAACAAAAATCCTGGCAAGCGCGGCATCTCGTTGAACGTGCGCCATCCCAAAGGCCTGGAGATGGTGAAAAAGCTCATCACCATGTCCGACATCGTCGCCGAGGGTTTTTCGCCCGGCGTGTTGAATAACTGGGGCCTGGGTTACGACGTGTTGCAAAAACTGCGGCCCGGCATCATTTACGTGTCGCAATCGGGCATGGGCGCGCAAGGCACCTACGGGCGCTTTCGCACGGTGGGGCCGATCGCCAATGCGTTCGCGGGGCTCTCCGAGATGTCGGGCTTGCCCGAGCCGGCGATGCCCGCGGGCTGGGGTTATTCGTATCTCGACTGGATGGGCGCGTATAGCTTCGGGCTGGCGATGTTAAGCGCGCTGTATCACCGCGACCGTACCGGCGAAGGGCAGTGGATCGATGCCTCGCAATCGGAAGTGGGTTTGTTCATCACCGGCACCGCCACGCTCGACTGGTCGGCGAACAATCGCATCTGGTCGCGCATCGGCAACCGTTCGCCGTTTAAACCGGCCGCGCCGCATAACGTTTATCCATGTTCTGGCGACGATCGCTGGATCACCATCGCGTGCTTTAACGATGCCGAATGGAAAGCGCTGCTGCAGGTGGCGGGCAGCCCGGCGTGGGGCAACGATGCGCGCTTTAAGGATTTGGCCTCGCGCATGGCCAACCTGAACGCGCTCGATAAAGCAATTGCCGCATGGACCAGGACCTGCAACGACTACACACTGATGCTGGCGTTGCAACAAGCCGGCGTGCCGGCGGGCGTGTGCCAGCACGCGGGCAATCGTTGCGATGACGATCCGCAGTTGAAGCACCTCGAATGGTTGACGGAAGTCACCGGCACCAAAATCGGCCGCTGGCCGGTGGCGGAAGTGCCGATCAAGCTGCACGAAAGCCCCGCCTACATCGGTGGGCGCATCGACCGCGGCGCGCCGTGTTATGGCGAGGACAACGAGTATGTGTTTGGTGAATTGCTCGGTATGTCGACGGCGGAAATCAAAAAGCTAGAGGAAGAGGGCGTAACCTAAAAAAGTCAATAAAATCAAATACTTACATATTTTCGTTTTGCTGGAGCGAACCATGAACCTAGCCGACATTCCCGCCGATAAATTCCTCTACTTCACCCAACCGGGGTGAAGTAGCTGCCTCAGAACGAAAGAGTTTCTTTCGAAAAACGGCATCGACATGATCGTGATCGATGTGTTGAACGAACCGGGCGGCATGGATTTGCTGGTCAACAAATATGGTTTGCGCAAGGTGCCGGTGCTGGCGAAAGGCGATCAAGTGGCGATCGGGCAAATGCTCGATCCGTTTGCCAAGCTCGCGGGTTTGCCGATGCCGGGCGCGGGGCGTTTGTCGCCGGAGCAACTCTATAAAAAATACGAAATGGTGTTCGCCGCCGGGCAGCGTCTGGCGCGGCAATTTCCCGCCGAGCGTTTTCGCGAACGCGTGATCCCGCATCGCGAGCGCTTGATTCGCACATTGTGTTATCACGTGTTTCGCATCGGCGAAGCGTTTTTGGAAACGTGGGAGGGCGCCGAATACGGCGCAAAAATCGCCGACAACGAGCCGCCCAATTCTATGCTGAGCGGTGATGATGTCGCGCGTTATGGCGAAAGCGTGTGGCGGCGTTATGAGGCGTGGTGGAAAGCACTCGACGATCGTGCGCTAAGTAAAGTGCTCAAAACCTATTACGGCGACACCGTCGCGCACCAAGTGTTCGAGCGCGTCACCTGGCATTCGGCGCAGCATTGCCGGCAATTGGTGGCGGTGTTGGAGCGCATGAACATCACGCCCGATCGGCCGTTAACGCCCGGCGATCTGGCGGGCTTGCCGCTGCCGGATCGGTTGTGGGAATAAGTTCGTGCAACCTCCGCCGCTAAGCGCATAAACGTTCCGGTAAATGTCGTCAGACCGCGCCACCCCGCAATACCTGTCGACGCTGGCGCACTTTGCCGCCACCACCAAACTCGCCGACATCAGCGTGGCGGCGCGCGAGCGCGCACGCTGGATAATCGCGGACTCGATTCCGGTGATCGCCGCGGGCATGCAGCAGGGGGAGATGAAAGCCTTTGTGGCGAAACATCTGGCCGAGGCGGGGCCGGGTACGGCGTGGGTGATTGGCGCGGGCAAGCGCGCGAGCGCACTAGACGCGGCGCTGTTAAACGGCACCGCCGGCACTTGGCTTGAGCTTGACGAAGGCAATTTGTTCGCCAAGGGGCATCCCGGCATACAAGTGGTGCCGGGGGCGCTGGCGCTGGCGCAAAGCGCGGGTTACGGCGGCGCCGAGGTGTTGCGCGCGGTGGCGTTGGGTTACGAGTTGTCGGCGCGCATCAGCCGCGCGGCGCAGATGCGGCTTACCTTTCATCCGCATGGCACTTATGGCGTGATCGGCGCGGCGGTTGCGGCGGGCGTGTTGAAGGGTTTTGACGCCGCGCAAATGTTGGAGCTTTTCCGTTGCGCCGCGACCATGGGCATGGCGGCGAGCCGCCAGACCCTACTCGACGGCGCGACGGTACGCAATATTTTTACCGGGCATTCGGGTTATATGGGCTTGACCGCGGCGCGGCTCATCGAATGCGGCTTTACCGGCGAAGTCGATGGCGTGGGCAATGCTTATGGCAAGGGCATTTATTCGGACAAATTTGATCCGGCGCTGGCGGTGGCGGGCTTGGGCGATGAATGGTTGATCGCGCAAAGTTATTTCAAGCTGCACCCGATTGGGCGCTACGCGCATTCGGCAATCGATGCGCTGGAAGATTTGCTCGCCAAAGTACCCGGCGGGCGGCTTGTGCCGGCGGACATCGAACACATTGATGTGAAGGCCTACATGCTCGCCGCAAGTCTTGACGGAAAGCATATCGTGTCGAGTTTTGGCGCGC
>VGIF01000182.1 GCA_016868015.1 Betaproteobacteria bacterium | reverse complement strand
CCAGCCGGCCGCGCGCAGCTTGGGGTAAATCTCGGTGGTGTAATCGCTGCCCTGGCAGGAAATCAAAATGTCCATCGCCTTTAACTCGGCGATGTCGTTGGAGTCTTTCACTGGGCCGGTGGGTTTGCCAATTTCCGGTGCTTTCAGGCCAAGCTGAGTTGAAAAGAATGTTGGATCGATCAACTCAAAATCGCCCTCGTCGCGCATGCGCGAAACCAGCACCGAGCCCACCATGCCACGCCAACCGATGACCCCTACCTTGTTCATAAAAATATCAATTAAATCATATAGTTACGTTATAACGCTGCGACCACCGCATCGCCCATTTGAACGGTGCCCAACTTTTGCGTACCGGCTTCATGAATATCCGCCGTGCGCAAGCCCTTGGCAAGCACATTTTTCACGGCGGCCTCGACGCGATACGCCCATTCGTCCTGGTTAAAGGTGTAACGCAGCATCATCGCCACCGACAAAATCGTCGCCAGCGGATTGGCGATGTTTTTGCCGGCGATGTCGGGCGCCGACCCGTGGATCGGCTCATACAAGCCTTTGCTGTTGGCATCAAGCGAGGCCGAGGGCAGCATGCCGATGGAGCCGGTCAGCATCGACGCTTCGTCCGACAAAATATCGCCGAACATATTGCCGGTGACAATCACATCGAACTGCTTGGGGTTGCGCACCAATTGCATCGCGGCGTTGTCCACATACAAATGCGACAACGCGACTTGCGGATACTTTTTCGCGACATCGGTGACGACCTCGCGCCAAAAGCGGCTGGTTTCCAGCACGTTTTCCTTATCGACCGAAGTGAGTTTTTTGCCACGCTTAATCGCGGTTTGAAACCCGATTTCGGCGATGCGGCGGATTTCCGGCTCCGAATAAAACATCGTATCGTAGCCCTCGCGCTCGCCGCGCGCGTTGTCGCGCCGCCCGCGCGGCTCGCCGAAATAAATGTCGCCGGTGAGTTCGCGAATGATCATGATGTCCAAGCCCGACACCACTTCGGGTTTTAACGACGACGCGCCGACCAATTCGGGATACATAATCGCCGGCCGCAGATTGGCAAAAAGGCCGAGCTCCTTGCGGATGCGCAAAATGCCCTGCTCCGGCCGCTGTGGCCGCGGCAACGCGTCGTACTTAGGCCCGCCCACCGCGCCGCACAACACGGCGTCGGCTTGTTTGGCGAGTTTGAGTGAGGCTTCCGGCAACGGATCGCCCGACGCATCGAAGCCCGCGCCACCAAACGGCGCCTCTTCCATTTCGATTTTTAAACCGTCTTTGGCCAGCGCGCGCAACACTTTGGTGGCTTGCGCCACGATTTCGGGGCCGATGCCGTCGCCGGCTAGGACTGCGAGTTTCATTGGTGAATCCGTGAGGAGTTAGGCGTGAGACGCGAGGCGCAAGTCCCGAGGTTGTTACACCTCACGCCTCACGCCTCACGCAGTCAAAACAACCAAGGCTGCGCCGCCTTATGCCGCGTCTCAAACGCGCGAATTTTATCCGCGTGTTCGAGCGTCAAGCCGATATCGTCCAGCCCATTCATGATGCAATGCTTGCGAAACGGATCAATGTCGAACTTGAAGCTCTCGCCGCTGGGCGTGGTGACGCTTTGGCCTTCGAGGTCGACCGCGAGGCGATAACCGGCTTGCGCTTCGGTTTCCTTGAACAGCTTGTCGACGATTTTGGCGTCGAGCTTGATCAACAACAAACCGTTTTTCAACGAGTTGTTGAAAAAGATATCCGCGAAACTCGGCGCAATCACCGCCTGAAAACCGAACTGCTGCAGCGCCCACGGCGCGTGTTCGCGCGAGGAGCCGCAGCCGAAGTTTTCGCGCGCGAGCAGCACGGTGGCGCCTTCGAAGCGCTTTTTGTTCAACACAAAATCGGGATTCACCGGGCGTTTGGCATCGTCCTTGCCCGGCTCGCCGCGATCTTTGTAACGCCATTCGTCGAACAAGTTGGGCCCGAAGCCGGTGCGCTTGATCGATTTTAAAAACTGCTTGGGAATGATGGCGTCGGTGTCGACATTGGCGCGATCGAGCGGCGCCACCAGCCCTTCCTTGCGTACGAATTTTTCCATATTATCGAGTTGCCGAACGTTGTATGGATTGGCCGAGTTTTTGCACATCCTTGCCGAAGCCGGCCATGGTGGCGCAGCCCGCCAGCGTGACGCTCAACAACGCGAGTATTGCAACGGTGTATTTCATCCACGCCCCCATCAACTGAAGTTACGCACATCCACAAAATGCCCGGCGATGGCCGCCGCGGCGGCCATCGCCGGACTCACCAAATGCGTTCTGCCGCCGGGCCCTTGCCGCCCTTCGAAATTGCGATTCGAGGTCGAAGCGCAACGCTCGCCGGGCAAGAGCTGATCGTCGTTCATACCCAGGCACATCGAGCAGCCCGGCTCGCGCCATTCGAAGCCCGCCGCGGTTAGAACCTTGTCGAGGCCTTCTTGTTCCGCTTGCGTTTTCACCAAGCCGGAACCGGGCACCACCATCGCGAGCTTCACATTCTCCGCAACTTTTTTGCCCTTGGCCACTTGCGCCGCGGCGCGAATGTCCTCGATGCGTGAATTGGTACACGCGCCGATAAACACTTTGTCGATTTTGATCTCGACCATCGGCGTGTTGGGTTTCAAATCCATGTATTTGAGCGCGCGCTCCATCCACTCTTTTTGCACCGGGTCTTTTTCCTGCGCGGGGTCCGGGACTTTGCCGCCGATGGTAGTGACCATTTGCGGATTGGTGCCCCAGGTGACTTGCGGTTGAATCTCGGCGGCATCGAGCGTGACTACGGTGTCGAAATGCGCGCCATCGTCGCTCTTCATGGTACGCCAGTATTCGGCGGCCCTGTCCCACATCGCGCCGGTAGGCGAAAACATACGGCCTTTCACATACTCGATGGTCTTTTCGTCACACGCCACCATGCCGGTGCGCGCGCCGGCCTCAATCGCCAGATTGCACAGCGTCATGCGCCCTTCCATCGTCAAGTCACGTATCGCGCTGCCGGTAAATTCAATCGCATGGCCGGTGCCGCCGGCGGTGCCGATTTTGCCGATCACCGCGAGCGCAATGTCTTTCGCCGTGACGCCCAGACCCAACTTACCCTCGACGCGAATCTGCATGTTTTTGTATTTTTGCATCACCATGCATTGCGTGGCGAGCACATGCTCGACTTCGCTGGTACCGATGCCGAACGCCAGCGCACCAAACGCGCCGTGCGTGCTGGTATGCGAATCGCCGCACACCACCGTCATGCCCGGCAAGGTCGCGCCGTTTTCCGGGCCGATGACGTGCACGATTCCTTGACGCTTATCCAGAAACGGAAAATAAACTTTCGCGCCGTATTCCTTGATATTTTGATCCAGCGTTTCCACTTGCAGGCGCGACACCGGATCGGCGATGCCCTTGTCCCAATCCTTGGTCGGCGTGTTGTGATCCGCCGTCGCCACCACGGTATCCACGCGCCACACCGGGCGCTTGGCGATCTTCAAGCCTTCGTAGGCTTGCGGGCTGGTGACTTCGTGCACCAGGTGGCGGTCGATGTAGAGCAACGCCGTGCCGTCCTGTTCGACGTGCACCACGTGGCTGTCCCACAGTTTGTCGTAGAGCGTTTTGGCCATGGCTATTAATCTTGACGTAGCGTGACGTAACTTGCTGTAAACGCGGGATTATCTCATAGGAGCGCCCCCGCTCACCAGCCTCAACATCTAATCATTGGGCAGCCGCAATTTCCACCACAAAATCAACAAGCCGGCGAGCGCCGCGGCGGACGACAGGCTAAACGTCCACGCCGGCCCTAGCCCCGACCACGCGTAACCGCTGGCCAAGCCGCCGATCACACCGCCCACGCCGAACGCGAAGCTGCCATACAACACCTGCCCGCGCGCTTGATGCCGGCCGCGAAACAGCTTGTGCACCACGCCGATCGCCGCCGCGTGAAACGAACCAAACGTCGCCGCGTGCAACGCTTGCGCGAACAACATCACCGCGAGGTTATCCACCAGCCAACCGATCAATACAAAACGCAGTACCGCAAGCGCAAAACTCGCCAGCAAAATTTGCCGCAAGCTAAACGCACGATACAAATGCGGCATCCAAACAAAGATGCCGATTTCGCAAATCACGCCCAGCGCCCACAACCAGCCCGCGGCGGCTTTGCTGTAGCCGTGCCCGACTAGGTAAATCGTAAAAAACGTGTAATACGCGCCATGCGCCACCGACATCAACGCCGCGCCGGCGATCAACGCCATCACCTCAGGACGTTTCAGTATCGTCCATATCGATAAATCGTCGCTCGCGTGCGGCTTTAATTGCGCCGGCGGCACCGCCCAGCAAAACGCCAACATGGCAAGCATCATCGCCAACACCATGCTGACCACCGCGCGCGGCGGCAGGTGATCGAGCGCGTAGCCCACGCCGATCACCGCGACGATAAACCCCACCGACCCCCACACGCGGATGCGCCCGTAACGCGAAGTCTCATCACCAAGGTGCGTCAACGTGGTCGCCTCCACCAGCGGCAGCGCCGCGCTCCAGCAAAACATCACCGCCAGCAGCACCACAAATAGCCACGCGAAATTCGTGCTGGCGTAAACCCCCAGCCAAGCAACCGTGCCCGCCACGCCCGCGATCTGCGCAATGCGCAACGCGTTCCCACCGCGATCGGCGAGCCAACCCCACAAATGCGGCGCGAAAATACGCGTGATCTGCGGCATCGATATCAGCACGGCGATCTGCAGCGCGCTCATGCCCACCGCATCTAGATACAGGGTAAAAAACGGCGCGAACACGCCGATGTAGGCAAAGTAGAAAAAATAAAAACCGGCGAGGCGCCGGTAGGGGATGGAAGGCATTCTTCAGGGAAAACCACAACGTCAACGTCAAAATCTTGGCCACAGATTTCACGGATTTACACGGATTAACCGCGGTAAGTCGCAACTATTTGGCGTCATCTACCGAAGGCCGCGGAACACCACATCTGTCGTTCCCGCGCAGGCGGGAACCCATAACACCGCGGCATATGGCAAGCACGCCCCCAACCGCCCTTCTCTCAGTGGAAGGGGATACCCGCCTGCGCGGGAATGACACTTGTGGTTTATGACGGCTTCAGACAACAGGCGCAGAATCGCAACGAAAGACCCGTGAAAATCCGCTTTGCATAAAGAAAAAATATCCTTTAAAATCAGCTACTTATGTTACACCTTCACCCGGGCACGTATGCCTTGCGCGATCTCATAAACCGCCATCGCGTAGTTGGTGCTGCGGTTATAACGCGTGATCACGTAAAAGTTTTTAAGCCCAAACCAATATTCCATGCCGCTTTCGGTCTGCAACGGCAGCAGCGCGGCGAGCGCATCGTCCTTGACTTCGCCCGCGGGGTGGATGCCGAGTTTGCGGAATTCCGCTATCGGGGTTTTGGGCGTGATGTCATCGACCAGCGCGGGATCGGGTGTGGCCTGCGCCGTTGCCGGCACCGCGATTTGCTGCCCCGTTTGCCAGTCATGCTGCTTGTAGTAGTTGGCGACGCTGCCGATCACATCGGGCACGCTGGTCCATAAATTGCGCTTGCCGTCGCCGTCAAAATCGATGGCGAATTTGCGGTAGCTGCTGGGCAAAAACTGCGGCATGCCCATGGCGCCGGCGTAGGAGCCGCGCAAGTTCGCGATGTCGAGCGTGGTCTCCCTGCCCATCAGCAGGAGCTGCTCCAGCTCACCGCGAAAAAAATCCGCGCGCTTGGGATAATCGAAGGCAATCGTCGCCAGCGCGTCGATGATGCGAGTCTCGCCGGTATAGCCGCCGTAATGGGTTTCGATGCCGATGGTGGCGGTGATAATTTCTTCGGGCACGCCGAATTCGCGCGCGGCGCGCGCCAGTGTCGCCGCATGCTGCCGCCAGAACTTGACGCCACCGTTGATTTGCGCGGCGCTGACATGGCCCTTGCGAAACTCGTGCCATGGGCGCGAGGTCGACGGCGCGTTTAACGCACGGATGATCCACGGCTGCGGGCGCACCTTGGCGAACAATTGGCGCAGCATCGGCAACGCAAGGCCGTGCTTTTGCGCCATCTCGTTGATGAACGCCTCATACTCGGCGCGCAGCGCCGGTTGCGCGCGCAGCGGCAACGCGAGCGCCGCGCCCAGCAGCCCCAGCAGCACGCGGCGCCTACGCACGGGCGGCGATATCCATGTCGGCGGCGTACGAGCCCGAGGGGTAGTGAAACGGCACCGGCCCGTCGGGCTGGCCGCGGATAAACTGATGCACGAACGGATCGCCCGAGGCTTGCACATCGGCCCGCGTGCCGTGCGCCGCCACCAGGCCGCCGGCAAGAAAATAAACGTAATCGACGATCTTCAACGCCTCGGTGGCGTCGTACGACACCACGATCGAGGTGACGTGCAGCGCATCGTTTAGCTTGCGGATGAGATTACCCACCACGTTGCACGAAATCGGATCGAGCCCGGCGAACGGTTCGTCGTACATGATCAACGACGGATCGAGCGCAATCGCACGCGCCAGCCCCACCCGCCGCGTCATGCCGCCGGAGAGTTCCGCGGGCATCAAACGCGCCGCGCCGCGCAGGCCCACGGCATTGAGTTTTAACAACACCAGATCTTCAATCAGCGATTCCGGCAGATTGGTTTTTTCGCGCATCGGAAACGCCAGGTTATCGAACACCGACATATCGGTGAACAAGCCGTTCTGCTGAAACTGCATGCCGATTTTGCGCCTTAACTCGTAGAGCGCATGGTGATCGAGCGCGTGCACGTCCCGCCCCATCACCTTGCACACGCCGCGCGAGGGCGTGAGTTGCCCGCCGATCAAGCGCAGCAAGGTGCTCTTGCCGCTGCCGCTGCCGCCCATGATCCCCACCACCTGGCCGCGCGGGATTTTAAGACTGACGCTTTTGAAAATCTCGCGCGTGGGGTAGCTAAAGGCAAGCTCGGCGATGTCAACAATCGGTGCGTCGGCGCTCATGGATATTCAGCACTTGAAGAAGCGGGCGAGTTTAACGCAGTTGCGCGCGCGGCGAATCGCTCGAAGCGCTCGCACAGGTTGCCACCTCACCATCGCATAAAATAAAAATACCAATAAAATCAAATATTTACGAGTTTTACCCGGTTCGCGGGCACAAGCCGCCCGCGGCCCCACCGCCAACTTGACGTGCGCGCGGCGATCACGTCTACTTCGCCACCGAAGCCCATGCACATCATCGCCCTCGCACTCATCGCTGTTTTGCCGTTCGCTGCGCTCGCAGCGCACGCGCAGACGAACTATCCGCTAAAGCCCGTGCGCATCATCGTGCCCTCCGCGCCGGGCGGCGGCACCGACATCACGCTGCGGTTGCTCACCCCGCGCCTCATCGAATTTCTCGGCCAGCCTTTTGTGGTGGAAAACCGCGGCGGTGGCGCCACGGTGATCGGCACCGACCTTGCCGCACGCGCCGCGCCCGACGGCTACACGCTGTTGATGGCAAGCAGCGCGCTCACGGTGAACCCGGCGATGATCCGCAAGATGCCTTACGATGCCGCGCGCGACTTCGCGCCGATCTCGCTGGTCAATACCAGCCCCAACGTCCTGGTCACGCATCCGGCACTGCCCACGCGCAACATCAAGGATCTTATCGCGCTCGCCAAAGCCAAGCCGGGGCAGATCGCCTACGCCTCCTCCGGCATCGGCAGCAGCCTGCATCTGACCATGGAATATTTCATGGCCGAGACGGGGCTGCGCATGAACCACATCCCATACAAAGGCGCGGGCCCGGCGAATATCGACGTGATCGCCGGCCACGCGGTGACGATGATGGGATCGATGATCTCGGTGGCGCCGTTTATCCGCGGCGGGCGCATGCGCGCGCTCGGCGTCACCAGCCTGAAGCGCGCGGCATTGTTGCCAGACGTGCCGACCATCGCCGAGGCCGGCGTGCCGGGTTTCGAATCGATCCAGTGGTACGGCATGCTCGCTCCTGCAGCGGTGCCGCGCGACATCATCGCGCGCCTGAACGAGGCGGTGGTGCGCGCCGTGCGCGAAGCGCCGATACGCAAACGTTTGCAGGAAGACGGCACCGACCCCGCCGGCAGCACGCCGGAAGAATTCGCCGCGGTCATCCGCGACGACATCGCCAAATGGCACCGCGTGGTGAAACAAGCGGGGATCAAACCGGATTGAAACGGCTTATGACAACTTCTTAGCCACAGAGGACACAGCGGAACACGAAAAAATTCAAAACCATGAAAGATCGCCTACAACCGGCGTTTCGCTAAGCAGGCAAACGCGCGCAATCAGTCGGTTTTCCTCTGTGTCATCCGTGACCTCCGTGGCAAAAAAAGCTTTTCGCAGTTAAACATCATGACCACCCCCAAAAAACTCGTCTACGAACTCACCGTCCCGGTGCGCTGGGCCGATATGGATGTCAACGCGCACGTCAACAACGTGGCGTTTTTTACCTACTTCGAATGCGCGCGGCTGGAATGGTTTGAATCCGTGCGCTCGCGCGTGCAACGCGACGGCCAGGGCCTGGTGGTGGCGCAAGCCAGTTGCAATTACCGGCGCACCATTGCCTATCCGGAAACGGTGAAAGTGCTGCTGCACGCCGGCGCGCCGGGGCGCTCGAGCTTCACCCTGTATTACGAGCTGGTGTCGGCCGCCGACGCCACGCTTAAATACGGCGACGGGCAAACGGTGATGGTGTGGGTCAATCGCGACAGCGGCAAAACGCAGCCGCTGCCGGAGTATGTGCGCAAGGCGCTGGCGCCGGCGATCGTTGAATTCGAACAGTAACCACGCGCACAAAAACAAACGGCCCCGTCGTCAGGAACGGGGCCGTTGTTTTTTGCGGTATTACTACAGCGCCTCCCTACTACCTAACTACGTCAACATACTACGTCAACATACTCCCACTTAAACTTGCTTTTGCTTGCGACGACGCGCTGCCAGCAAACCCAAGAGACCTAGGCCAATCAACGCGATCGATTCCGGCTCCGGCACCTGTGTCGGGCACGGCGGTTGGCCCGGTTGGCCGCACTGAATCACGGTGCCAGCGCCGCCACCGATGATGTAGCTACGTTGCTGACCATCGAAGGCAAGTGTCGTCAAACCACCGAAGTTACCGGTGAAATGGCTATGGCAGGGGCCAGCGTTGCTACTAAGGATACGCTGATCAAGTAGGTAAAAGGTGCGCCCGAGGAAAGCGATGATGCCGATTAGGCGAAATGAATGCTGATTTCATCAGGCCGAAGGCGCTTTCGATGTT